>NZ_JBXSOL010000043.1:0-32971 GCF_057784555.1 Rhizobium sp. CNPSo 3670 | reverse complement strand
CATGCCGCAAGCTCTCCGTTCCCACCAAACTCTCGCAGGGCACGTCCCCTCTCCCCGCAAGCGGGGGAGAGGGCTAGGGTGAGGGGCAGTCACTGGCGCGAACCGGCAACAAGATCATTGGCCGATCGCAGCACGGTGCCGACGGCGATATCTTCTGCCCTGATCGCCTTTACCGTCTTCACCGCAAACACATGGCTCTCGCCCGGCAACAACGTCACCAGCATCGAATCCACAACCGCCTCCGGATCCAGCCGATCCGCCATCAGGCAGAGGTCCTTGAGAAAATTCTCCGCCGTCACCCTGATGGCGAAGCCTCCGTCGATCCCGGTGGCATCGACGCTCAGCCGCGGCGCTGGCAGGGCGAGGTCGATATCCTCGACGAAATAGTGAAACGCCCGCCGGTCCAGCATCTCGACGACAACGACTTCGTCCTTCGGTAAGTTCGGAGTGACGATATTGCTCGGCAGCGGAAACTCTTTCGCTTCGAAACGGTCGCAGAGCAGCCGCCAGAATTCGAATTCGGCGAGCACGGTTCCATCGAGCGTCAAACGCTTGCCGGCAATCTTCGCCCGCCAGAACAGCGTTCTCTCGTTGACGGCGACCGCAGCCAGTCCGCCCTCGCGTGGCTGGATCGTCAGCAGGCGCGGATCATAGGCTGATTTCAGCGCATACCAGAGCGGCTTGCGGCGTCCGGCCGAGTCAAGCGCGGCCCAGGAGGTCACCGGCCAGCAGTCGTTGAACTGCCAGACCACCGCACCCTTGCAGATAGCCCGATGCGAGCGCATGTGCTCGATGCCGAAACGGATGGCGCGCGCCTGGTTGAGCTGGGTGGCGAAGTGCCAGTCCTCCATCGTCTTTGGCTCCGGCAGATGGCCGGCGAGGCCGCGGATCAGCTTGTCATTGCCCTGCGTCGCCTTCTGATGATGGAAAACGCCGTTCGATTGTGGCGTCAGCGGCTGATCGTGCACGCTCTCTTCGATCGTCGCCCAGGCGGGCGGCGCCTGCCAGCCGAATTCGGAGCAGAAGCGCGGGACATAGTTGCGGTATACCTCGTAGCCGACATCGTTCCACACGTCCCAGATATGTTTGCAGCCATGTCCGTCGGCATTGGGTTCGATCTCCATCGAACCGGAATAGGGGCTGCCGGGATAATAGGGCCGGTCGGGATCGAGCTCGCGGCAGAGCTTCGGCAGCAGGTCGAGATAATAGCCGAGCCCCCAGCTCTCGCAGGCCCTGATGACCGGCCGCCAGCCCCATTCGTCGAAGCCCCAAATATTCTCGTTGTTGCCGTTCCAGAGGATCAATGAGGCATGCGGCATCAGCCGCGCGACATTGTCGCGCACCTCCGCCTCG
The DNA here is from genome assembly GCF_057784555.1 of Rhizobium sp. CNPSo 3670. Classification (NCBI taxonomy): domain Bacteria; kingdom Pseudomonadati; phylum Pseudomonadota; class Alphaproteobacteria; order Hyphomicrobiales; family Rhizobiaceae; genus Rhizobium; species Rhizobium sp. CNPSo 3670. Next base: position 31,618 of record NZ_JBXSOL010000043.1, on the reverse strand, counting down.
ACCTCGCTTCGAAGCGGCTCCTCCTCCGGATAGGCGGCGCAGGCAAAGAGGAAATCCTGCCAGACCAGCATGCCGGCCCGGTCGCAGGCAGCGTAGAACTCATCACGCTCGAAGATGCCGCCGCCCCAGACGCGCAGCATATGGATATTGGCGGCCTTCGCCTCGTCGATCCGTGCGGCGTAACGCTCGGGCGTCACCCGCGACGGAAAACAATCGTCGGGAATCCAGTTGGCACCGGCGATGAACAGCGGCACGTCGTTGATGACGAAGGTAAAGGCCGAGCCGTGCGCGTCGGCCGAGGTATCGAGCCTGAGCGAACGGAAGCCGAGCTCACGATCGAAGCTGTCGAGCAGATCGCCGCTGGCCTCGTCGATCAGCGTGAGCATCAGCGGATAGAGCGGCTGCGCACCGAGATGGTGCGGCCACCAGAGCTGCGGCGAGGGGAGGCGGAGTGCGAAGGAAACCGCGTCTTCGCCGGGGCCAATTGCTACTGTCTTGGTCACGCCGCCGATTTCGGCGGCCAGCCTGCACGGCCCGTGATCGCCATGCCGCGCCAGTCTCGCATGTACCATCACCAGTCCGTCGCCGCCGGCAAGGCTTGCAGACACCCGCGTCTCGGCAAGCCGCCCCCGATCCCAGCTTTCCAGACGCACCGGCTTCCAAACGCCCGCCGTCACCAGCGTTGGCCCCCAGTCCCAGCCAAAATTGCAGGCCATCTTGCGCATCAGATTGCCCGGGCCTGGGTAGTTGTTGGGGCGGTAGCCGTAATGTTTCTCCATCTCTGCGCCATAGGCATAGGCGGAGCGGAAGGTGACGGAGAGTTCGTTGACGCCGGCCTTCAGCAGCCCGGAAACATCGAAACGGTAGGTGCGGTGCATGTTGAAAGTGCGGCCGATCTCTTCGCCGTTGAGGCGGATGACGGCGATCGTATCAAGCCCGTCGAAGACGAGCTCCTGCACTCTGCCCTCATCCGGCGCGGCCTCGAACCGGCAGCAATAGGTCCAGTCGGTCTTGCCGATCCAGTCATTGGTGATCTCGTTGACGTCGATATAGGGATCGGCGATCAGCCGGTTGGCGAGAAGGTCGGTATGGACGCAGCCCGGCACCGTCGCCGGTATCGCATCCGGCAGTCCCGGCCTTCCTGTATCGTTGCAGTGAAGCGTCCAGCCGGAATCGAGCGCAGTTTTCACAATCATCTTATCTCCTAGAGAAACCGCCCGTGGCGCTGCAGCACCTCGATCTTGTAGCCGTCGGGATCGCTGACGAAGAAGAATAGGCCGAACAACTTGCCGTCGCGGTTGAGCTCCACCAGCTCGCCGGGTTTGAGCCCCAGTTTCACCATGCGCTCGCGCTCAATGGCGACTTCTTCGACCGAGACGGCGAGATGGCCATAGCCTTTGCCGAGATCATAGGTTTCGGTGCGGCCCTTGTTGACGGTCAGCTCCAGCTCGAATCCGGTCTCGGCATTGCTCAGATAGATCAGCGTGAAGGTGTCGAAGTCGACGCGGTCGGCGATCGTAAGACCGAACGCCTTGCCGTAGAACTCGACCGAGCGCGCCTCGTCGAGAACACGGATCATGGAGTGGATCATCTTCGCCAATTCTGCCTCCCATTGCGTCGATCACGGCAGCCTTGGTAGCGGTCATCTTAAGCCGCGCGCAAGCCGATTCTTCGGGTGATCGCACCTTCGAGGAGGCCCATGGCGTCATAGATCAGCACCGCCATCAGCCCGACGATCAGCCCGCCCTGCAGGATGAAGGCGGTATTATCCGATATCAGCCCGGCGATGATCACCTCGCCGAGGCCCTTGGCCGCAACCGTCGAGCCGATCGTTGCCGTGCCGATATTGATCACCGTCGCGACCTTCAGCCCTTCGAGGATCAGCGGCAGGGCAAGCGGGAGCTCGACGCGGAAAAGACGTTGCGTGCCGTTCATGCCCATGCCGTCGGCGGCGTCGAGCACCTGCGGCGACACCTGTTTCAGGCCGGCGACGGTGTTTTCGAAGATCGGCAACAGGCCGTAGAGAAAGAGCGCGATCAGCGTCGGCATGGCGCCGAAGCCGGTGGCGGGCACGGCCAGCGCCAGCACCGCGACAGGGGGGAAGGTCTGCCCGGCATTGGCGATGGCGCGCGACAGCGGCAGGAAATCGGCGCCGCTTTGCCGCGTCACGAAGATGCCGCCGAGAACGGCAAGCACGGCGCTGCAGGCGATCGAGGCGACGACGAGCTGCAGATGCCCGAGCGCGAGCGAGGCAAGGCTGTTCTGAGTATAGACGGCGGGCGCATTATTGTTCGTCAGCGGCACAAACAGGAAGGAGAGCCAATCCGTCCTGAACAGCAGGATGAGCAGCAGGGCAAGCGCGGCCACGCGAAAAAAATTGGCGGCGACGAGTTTCATGCCTTACGGCCCAGTTCGAGCAGCCGCGCCATCGAGATCGATCCCACAGGCGCCTTTTCGCCGTCCTGCACCGCCGCCTCGTCGACTCCCTGCCAGATCATTTCGGCCAGCGCGTCGCGCAGGCTGAGCGACTGCGGCAAGGCATAGGAAAGACCGCCCTTGGCCGGCGCCATGCTCTCCTTCAGCGGCAGCAGCGACATCAGCTTCAGCGCGCGGTCGGAGGTGCCGGTCAGCTGCTGCACGAAGGGATCGGCGGGTTCGGTGAGGATCTTTTCCGGCGTCGAGCATTGCAGCAATCGGCCCTTGCTCATCACCGCGATCTGATTGCCGAGATGGAAGGCCTCGTCCATATCGTGGGTGACGAGGATGATGGTTGTGCCGAACTGCTTCTGGATCGCCAGCAGGTCGTCCTGCGCCTTGCCGCGGATGACGGGATCGAGCGCGCCGAAGGGCTCGTCCATCAACAGCAGTTCCGGCTCGGCGGCCAGCGCCCGCGCGACGCCGACACGCTGCTGCTGGCCGCCGGAAAGCTGATGCGGATATTTGTCGGCGAACTCAGCCGGATCGAGGTTGAAAAGCCCGAGCAGCTCCTCGACGCGGGCGGCGATGCGTTTGGAATCCCATTCGAGCAGCTGCGGCACGGTGGCGATATTCTGCGCCACGGTCCGATGCGGAAACAGGCCGTGGCCTTGGATGGCATAGCCGATTTTGCGGCGAAGTTCGGTGACCTCGACGTCCATCACATTCTGCCCGCCGACGAAGATCTCGCCTTCGCTGATCGGCACCAGCCGGTTGATCATCCGCATCAGCGTCGATTTGCCGGAGCCCGATGTGCCGACGATGACGGTGATCTCGCCCTTCTCGACACGCATCGAGACCCTGTCGACGACAGTGGCCGCACCGTAGCGCTTGGTAACGTTCCTGATCTCGATCATGCTCATGCGGCAGGCCCCCGGATGCTGTCGATGACCGCATCAAGGATGACGGCCGATGAGAAGGCGAAGAAGACGGTCGGCACGGCGCCGAGCAGGACGAGGTCCATCGCGGTCTGGCCGAGCCCCTGGAAGATGAAGATGCCGAAACCGCCACCGCCGATCAAAGCGGCGATCGTTACCATGCCGATCGCCTGCACCAGCACGATGCGGATGCCGGTGAGGATGACGGGAAAGGCGAGCGGCATGTCGATGCCGGTGAGGATCTGCCGGCGGGTCAGCCCCATGCCGGCCGCCGCATCGCGCACGGAGGGATCGACGCCCTGCAGGCCGACGACGGTATTGGCGACGATCGGCAGTAGCGAATAGAGCACCAGCGCGATCAACGCCGGCGCCGTACCGATGCCGCGGATGCCGACAGCGGCCGCCAGCGGCACATGCGTGGCGAGATAGCCGAGCGGCAGCATCAGCAGGCCGAAGAGCGCGAGGCTGGGGATCGTCTGGATGAGGCTCAGGCCCTGCAGCACGACGGCCCTGAGCTTCGGCACCCAGAAGCAGAGGATCCCGAGCGGCAGGCCGAGAACGATGGCGATAACGAGCGAGCCCAGCGCCAGCAGCAGATGCGAAAATGCCTCCGTCCGGAACTGCGCCGCCCTCGTGGAAAATTCCTTCATGATCGACAGGCTGTCGAGCAGGCCGGAGGCGAGGAAGGTGAAGAGCAGCGCCGTGTAAGCTGCCAGCGCTGCCACCCGCATCCAGGGCGCCAGCCGGATTTTGACCAGCGCGTCCGAGATGATCAGCCCGATCACCGCAAACAGCAGCCAGAAACCGCCGCCGGGCGTCATGCGCGCCACCGTGCTGCCGGGCGGCGTCGCCGCGGTCGAGACGAGGCCGATCGCCGCGACCAGCGCCGCCAGGCAAAATGTGGCGACCACAAGCCGCGCCACTGCATTGGCGAGGAACAAGGTGGCGAAGGCGGTCAGGACGAGGAGGGCGATAAGGACAATGACGGAGGGCTGGGGAAGAAGCTGCGTCAGCAGCATCGGCTTGCCGGCGGCGATGCGGTTCGCCTTGACATAGATGAAGGGCATCAGCGCCGTCGCCGCAATGCCGCCGGCCACCAGAACCACGCCAAGCCGGTCCAGCCTGCGGACCGCTGAGGTTTCTTCCATCAATCCAACCCTGTCTGGCCTGTCGGCAAAGGGAGGCTCCGCCCGCGAGGGGCGGAGCGGGCGATGATTACTTCAGGAAGCCTTTTTCCTTCAGATAGGCTTCGGCGACGGACTTTGCGGGCTCGCCGTCGACCTGGATCTTGGCGTTGAGCTTGCGCAATTCGTCGGCGCTCAGGCTCTTGAAGATCGGCGAGAGGATTTCCTCGATCTTCGGATTGGCCTTCAGCACCTCCTCGCGGATGATCGGAGTCGGCGCATAAACCTGCTGCACGCCCTTGTCGTCTTCGAGAACGGTGAGCTCGGCCGCCTCGATCGCGCCGTCGGTGCCATAGACCATGGCGGTGTTGACGCCGTTCGTCTGGTCTGCGGCCGCCTTGATCGTCGCCGCGGTATCGCCGCCCGAGAGCACGACCGTCTGGTCGGGCTTCAGCTGGAAGCCGTAGGTGGTCTGGAAGGCGGGCAGCGCGCCGGCGGAATTGACGAACTCGGCCGAAGCCGCAAGTTTGACGGCGCCGCCGCCGGCGACCCATTTGCCGAAGTCCGACATGGTCTTCAGCTTGTTCGGCTCGGCGACGTCGTTGCGCACGGCAAGCGCCCAGGTGTTATTGGCCGGCGACGGCGTCAGCCAGACGATCTTGTTGGCTTCGTAATCGAGCTTCTTCGCCAGCTCGTAACCCTGCTCGTTGTTCTTCCAGGCGGCGTCGTCGGCCTTGTTGAAGAAGAAGCCGGCATTGCCGGTATATTCGGGATAGATATCGATTTCACCTGCGGTGATCGCCTTGCGCACCACGGGTGTGGCGCCAAGCGCGATACGGTCCTGCGTCTTGATGCCGTTCGCTTCGAGTGCCAGCGCGATGACATTGCCGAGCAGCGTGCCCTCGGTATCGATCTTCGACGAGACGACGACGTCTGCGGCCTGAACCGCACCCGCCGCGAAGGCGGAGAGTGAAACGGCAAGTGCGAGTTTCTTCAGCATGGAATATCCCCTTTTAAACACCGTTGATAAGGCTCAAGCCCGGGAGCTTGCGCGCAGGAAATCCGCCGGCGAGGGCGGTGAGGCCGCCATCATCCGAATTGCGTGCGTCATGGAAATAGCGTGCCTACCCGAAAAATCGATGCAAGCCCCCTCCAGTATTTGCGGTCGCGCTGACGATTATGGCGGCGAACGCATCTCCCTGCGCGGAAACGCATTCCCTTTTCCAGGGCCGGCGCGATTTGTTTTTGTCCCCTTGCGTGTTTCCACGGTGTTCCGGTGCTCTTCTTGCGAAAACATCGCCGCCCGGATTTTTATGTGCAGACGATAGAACGCCGATCCTCAGGCGGGGATATCTTTTTTGCCGAACACATCATATCGTCCGGTTTTTCCAGCGCTTTCGGAGCGAGTTCTTTGCATCTGGGTGCCCTTTTCATTGCCGGCCATGTCCTGAGTTCCGGCTCGGTCCGCGAGACCGCGCGCCGCTTCCAGCTGTCGCCCTCCACCGCCTCGACGGCGATCCGCCAGCTTGAAACCGAATTGGCGATGAAGTTGACCGAACGTTCGTCGGGCGAGCTGGCGACGCTGCTCGCAAGCGACAGGGTGCAGGAAGGGCTGGAGCCGATCACTGCTGCGATCGGGCAGCTTCATCAACTCGTGGGCCATGAGAGCGCGACCGCCGGGGCTTACGAATCCTGGGCGTCGCGTATTCCCGTCAAGGTCGTCGCGATCGAGCGTTTTCTCGAGGTGGCTGACCAGGGCAGCATCAACCGCGCCGCCCGCCGCCTTCGCTTGGGGCAACCGCAGCTTTCGCTGCAGCTTGCCAATCTCGAGGAGTTCCTTGGTCGCCGCCTGTTCGAGCGGCAGGCGCAGGGTTCGGTGCTGACGGAGGAGGGCCGGCACGCCTACCAGATCTTCATGGCGATCAGCCAGGCGTGGAACGATCTGAAATCGGCCGCAGACGAGCGCTACCGGCGCACCGCCCGATCGCTGCGCATCGGCTCGATCATCCCGACCGGATCGGAAAGCTGGGTGGCGCGCTGCTTGGGCTTGCTCGTTTCCGAGTGGAATGCGCACCGCAGCAACAATGCGATCTCGCTGGTCTCGATGACCGCCGACGACCTGCGCGAGGCGCTGAAGAGCGGCCGCATCGATGTCGCCATCCTGGATTCGGTCTTCGGCCTCGAGCACTTCCGGCATCGCGAACTGCTGCAGACCGACATGGTGGTGATCGCACCGCCGCAAAGCACGCAAACCTCGGTCGCCGAACTCGTCGCCGCGCATGCGATCTGCACGCCGAGCCCGCGCACCGGCCTCGGCCACGCGGCCATGGTCTTCAGCGACGAGCGCGCACCCGACCGGCGCTTGCGCAGCCGGGATATCACCGCGGCAGATTCGCTGCCTGTCATCGTCGACCTCGTCGCCAATCACGGCTACGTCTCCTTCCTCGGCCGCGTCAGCGCCATGCCGATCGCCGACAAGGTGCGCATCGTCGATCTCGACGAGCGTCTGCCGATGTCCTATCACGTCGCCTTCAACCATCGAAAAGCCGCTGCCGATGCCTGCGAGATGATCATCGCTGCGGCTGCCAGAATGACGTCGGAAACGGCCGCGCACATCACAAGACAGGTCGACGGAGCCAGGGAGACTGCATGACGATTTTGCTCGAAGTATGCGTCGACAGCGCCGCGGGTCTCGCTGCCGCGATCGAAGGCGGCGCCGGCCGCATCGAGCTCTGCTCGGCGCTGGAGCTCGGCGGCCTGACGCCACTGCCGAGCCTGATGCGGATCGCTGCCCGGGCGCCCGTTCCGATCTATGCCATGATCCGCCCGCATGCCGGCCCCTTCATTTTCGACGGCCTCGACGAGCAGGCGATGATGCTCGACATCGAGGCGGTGCGCGCCGCCGGCCTCGCCGGCGTCGTCATCGGCGCCAACCGCCCGGACGGCACGCTCGACCTGCCGCTGATCCGCCGGCTGAAAGCGCATGCCGTCGGCCTCGGTTCGACGCTGCACCGCGCTTTCGACCTGGTGCCGGACGCCGATCAGGCGCTGGAACAGGCAATCGAACTCGGCTGCGAACGCATCCTCACCTCCGGCTGCGCGGTCAAGGCCGCCGATGGGATCGACACGCTGAAGCGTCTTTCAGAGAAAGCGGCCGGCCGCATCTCGATCATGCCCGGCAGCGGCATCCGCCCCGCCAATGTCGGCGAAATTCTCCGTGCGACCGGCGCCTGGGAAGTGCATGGATCCTGCAGCTCGCTGGTCGAAAGCGCCGATCCGCGCGCGGTGGCGTTTGGTTTCGAGGCGAAGAGTGCGAACAAGACGGACGTTGAAGTGGTCAGGCAGATGTGTAGGGCGATCGAAGCGATGGGTTAGGCGTTCTGTGCTCTTACCGGAAGCCGGTCGCGGTTTTGGAACGCGAATGGAGCGCTTGCGGCCATGGGTCCTCGGGTCAAGCCCGAGGACGACGGAGAGTGGGGGAGCCTGTGACGCAGTACCGCAAGCGCAGCGGTTTTTGCAGTTGTCGCGGTTGAATTCATCAATTCCAGGAAAAGTGTGAAACGGTTTTCCGTCCGAAATTGCCTAACAACAAAAGCTTGGAGCTCTTTGCGGGAGCGCAGATCCGCTTTGCTTTGAGCAATCCCGAACGTCCCGCCTCTTGCCGCACCGGCTTCCCCACTCTCCGTCATACTCGGGCTTGACCCGAGTATCCACGCGCAGCACTCGGCGGGCATGATATAGGCCTACCTACCCCGCAACCCGGATCACCGCCTTGATCAGCCCGCTCTTCTCATGCGCCCAGCGGGCGAGATCGCGCGGCGCATTATCGAGCGTCGTGCGGTGGGTGATCAGCTTGTCCACCGGCACAAGCCCCTTGGCAATCGAATCCGCCACATGCTCGAAGTCGGCACGCGTGGCGTTGCGGCTGCCGATCAACATCATTTCGCGCTTGTGAAATTCGGGGTCGGAGAAGCGGATATCGTCCTTGACGACGCTGACCAGCACCAGTGCGCCGCCATGGGCGACGAAGGAGAAGGCTTTCTCCATCGACGGACCATAACCCGTCGCGTCGAAGACCACATCGAAACCGTCGCCATTGGTCTTTTCCCGCACGGCATTCGCGGTTCCTTCATCGGCGACGATGCCGGAGGTGAAGCCGAAGCGCTCGGCGGCCATCTGCAGCCGCTCGGCGCTGGTATCGAGCAGCGTTACGTCATGGCCGGCGATGCGCGAGAAGATCGCAGCGCCGAGCCCGATCGGCCCGGCGCCGATGACGAGCGAGCGCGCCCCGGCGCCGGCGAGCGATCGGCGTACCGCATGAGCGCCGATCGCCAGAAACTCCGTCGTCGCCGCCGCCTCGAGGCTCAGGCCCTTGGCGGGATAGAGATTATCGGCGGGAACGGAGATCTCCTCGCAGAAGGCGCCGTCGGTATGAACGCCGAGCACCTTGATGTTGGTGCAGCAATTCGGCTTGCCCTTGATGCAGGCGACACATTGGCCGCAGGAGAGATAGGGGTTGACGATTACCGATGTGCCGGCCGCAAGCGCGACACCGTCGCCCGCCTCGATCACCGTTGCCGAGATCTCGTGCCCCATGACCCGGGGATATTCGAGGAAAGGGTGCTTGCCCTCGAAGATATGATAATCGGTGCCGCAGATGCCGACATGGCTGACGGCCAGCCGCACCCAGCCGGGCGCCGGCGCGGCGGGTGATGGGCGGTCGATGATGTCGAGCACGCCGGGTTCCCGGCAAACAACTGCTTTCATGACAGGTCTCGCATTCTTCGTTCTTTACTCTGTGTCGGCCACTGCTGTTCGGTTCGTGCGGAAAACTTGCCCCTCACCCCCACCTTATCGGGGTCGAGCCACTCGTCTCGGCCCGTCCTGCGGCCCCCCGTAAACGGGGCGAGGGGATGTGCCAAACGAGGCGTTGCCGGGACCGAGAGGTTTCGGCTATCCCCTTCGCCCCGTTTACGGGGAGAAGGTGCTGGCAGGCGGATGAGGGGCGGCAGGCGGCGATTTCCTGCCCGCCGCTCAGCTGCTCTTGCGGCGGCGCAACTGGTCGAAGAAGACGATCACGATGATCAGCAGACCGGTGATGATGCGCTGCCAGAAGGAATTGACGTTCAGAAGGTTGGCGCCGTTGTTGATGGTGGCGAGAATGAAGGCGCCGATCAGCGGGCCGTGCACGGAACCGACGGCGCCGAACAGGCTGGTGCCGCCGATAACCGACGAGGCGATTGCCTGCAGTTCCCAGCCGTCGGCCTGTGTCGCATTGCCGATCGCGATGCGCGAGGCGAGCAGCACGCCGACGAAGGCGGCAAAGCCGGCCGAGAGGATATAGGCGAGGTAGATCATGCCCTTGACGTTGACGCCGGAAAGCCGCGCGGCTTCCGCATTCGAACCGACCGCGAAGAGATAGCGGCCCCAGCGGCTCAGATGCAGGAAGACGAAGGAGGGCACCGCCACCAGGATGACCATCCAGAACAGGCTAGGAATGCCGAGAAAATCGGCGCGGGCGAAATTGCTGAAGCTCTCGTCGGTGATGCTGATCGTCGAACCGTTGGTGATCAGGAGGCCGATGCCGCGCAGCGAGGTCAGCGTCGCCAGCGTGATGATGAAGGGCGGCAGGCCCATATGCACGATGCCGAAGCCATGGAAGGCGCCGATCGCAACACCGATTGCGAGCGTCAGCGCGATCGCTCCCCAGAGCGGCACACCCGCCTGCAGCAGCCAGGCGATGATGACGGTGCAGAAGCCGACGATTGCGCCAACCGACAGGTCGATGCCGGCGGTGATGATGACGAAGGTCTGGCCGAGCGCCAGGATCGCCGTCATTGCGCCTTGGCGCAGCAGGTTGGAGATATTGAGCGGCGTCCAGAAGCTGGCGGTGACGAAGCCGAGCACGATCCAGAGGAAGACCAGCAGGCCGATCAGTGTGAGGCCGAACAGGATGTTCATTTTCCGGCGCGGCGGCGGCGCGACGATTTCGGTGGGGGTGACAGTCATGAATTTTCTCCCTCTTAGAGCATTTCCGTTTTCTCCGAACCGCAGAAACGCTCTATCAAATGTGTTTTTACGCAATTCCGGACGCAAAACCGCTTCACACTTTTGCTAGAATTGCTCCAGTCTTCTGGCTCAGACGCCGATCGCTTCGCTGAGCACTTGTTCGTGCGTCGCCGCGTGAAAATCATGGCTCGCGACCAGCCTGCCGCCGCGGAAGACGTGCAGCCGGTCGGCCAGTTCGTAGACCTCCGGCAGATAGGAGGAGATCAGGATGATGCCCGCTCCTTCCTTCAGAAGCTTGGCGAACAGCCGGTAGATCTCAGCCTTGGTGCCGACGTCGACGCCGACGGTCGGCTCGTCAAAGATGAACAGCCGCGCGCCATGGCTCAGCCACTTGCCGATGACGATCTTCTGCTGGTTGCCGCCCGACATGCTGGAAGCGGGAACCCGCCGGCTCGGCGTCTTGATGCTGAGATCGCGGATCTGCTTGTCGGCATTGGCTGATTCGCGTGCGTGATTGATCACAGGCCCGTGGCTCAACCGCCCGAACACCGGCAGGTTGATGTTGAGGCCGATCGGCAGGTTGAGGCAGAGCCCCTGGTCACGCCGGCTTTCGGGCGCCAGCGCAATGCCGAGCTCCATCGCCGTGCGTTCATTGCGGATATCAACAGGCTTGCCCATCCACTGGATGTCACCGGCACTGATCGGCTGGCGCCCGTAGAGGCCGAGCGCAAATTCGCTGCGTCCGGCACCGATCAGACCGTAGAGTCCGACGATCTGCCCGGCTTTGACGCTGAGCGAAACGTCCTCGAATCCGGGACCGGAGAGGCCGCGGACCTCGACGATAGTCTCGCCGATGGCAATCTCTTCCTTGTGGTAGATCTGTTCGATCGAGCGATTGATCATCAACGCGATTAGCTCGGCATCGTTAGTCTCGCCGATCAGGCGGGTGCCGACATGCGTGCCGTCGCGCAACACCGAGACACGGTCGGCGAGCTCAAAGACTTCCTCCATGCGGTGGCTGATATAGACGATGGTGACGCCTTCGCCCTGCAGGCGGCGGATCAGCTTGAACAGCTGCGCCGATTCCTGCCGGGTGAGATAGGCGGTCGGTTCGTCGAAGATCAGGAACTGCGTGCCGCGCATCGCCGCGCGTGCCGTCGCCACCAGTTGCTGCTGACCGATCGTCAGCGAACTCAAAAGCGCGCCGGCCGGCAGGCCGAAGCCGAGATCGTCGAGCACGGCCTGCGCCATCTTCTCCATCTGCTTCTTGCGCATCAGGCCGTAGCGGTTGACCTCGTCGCCGAGGAAGAGATTGGCGGCGACCGTCAGGTGCCGGCAGAGCACCACTTCCTGGTGGACGGCGTTGATGCCGCGGGCGATCGCCTCGTTCGGCGTCGATAATCCCACCGGATGGCCGCACCACAGTACCTCGCCGGCCGTGCGGGTGATGACGCCGGTGAGCAATTTGATCAGGGTTGATTTGCCGGCGCCGTTTTCGCCGACGATGGCGTGGATTTCGCCGGCCAGGAAGGTCAGCGTCGCCGGCTTCAGCGCCTGCACGTGACCGTAATTCTTCTGCAGGCCTTTGAGTTCGAGGATGGGCGATCCGGCGGCGATGCGATTGGCTTCTTTCAGCGTGGCGCTGTCATCGTGGCGATGACTGACCTCTTCCAGTCCGATCATGGACCTCTCCTCCTCTTGTCGCGTCTGCTCCAGCCCTGGTGAACCATACCATGGATGGAAAAGGCCGCGCCGGTTTTTGGAAGCCGGCGCGGCCGTCTGTCGTCTTACTTGATCTTCGGGTTCAAGAGCGCGTCGATCTTCGGGTCGGACATGTTCGCCTTGGTGACGAGATTGGCGCCGGTGTCGACATTTTCCGGAACCTTCTCGCCCTTGGAGACGGCAAGCGCGGTCTTGATGCCGTCATAACCCATGCGATAGGGGTCCTGAACGACGAGGCCGGCAATGGCGCCGTCCTTGAGGAAGCCGACCGTCTTGTCGTCGCTGTCGAAGCCGATGACCTTGATTTTGTCGCCGAGCTTGTTTTCGGCGATCGCCTGGCCGACGCCCTGCGCCAGGATCAGGTTCGAGGCGAAGACGCCGACGAGTTTCGGGTTTGCCGTGATCAGGTCGGTCATCATGTTGAGGCCGGTGGTTGCCTGGCCGTCGCCGTACTTGTCGGCAATGACCTTGAGACCGGGATGCTTGGTCTTGATCTGATCGAGGAAGCCTTCGCGGCGCTGTTCGAGCGAGCCGACGCCGGGAAGATTGGTGAGGATGACGATGTCGCCTTCTTCCTTGCCTGTCATCTCCTTGATCGCGGCGGCAAGACCGTCGGCGGCGATGCGGCCGCCCTGGACGTTGTCGGTCGTCAGGAACGACTTGAATGCCTTGGAGTCGGCACCTGAGTCGATGCCGATGATCGGAACCGACTTGGCGGCTTCGTCGATCGGCTTACCGAGCGCCTTGAACTCGGTCGGCGAGATGACGATAGCGGCCGGTTTGCCGGCGACGGCGTTTTCCAGAATGCTGATCTGGCCGTTGATGTCGGATTCGGCCTGTGCGCCGAGTTCCGGCACGTTGACGCCGAGATCCTTGCCGGCCTTGCGGGCGCCGGCCAGAACGATCTGCCAGTAGAAAGACGTCGTGTCCTTGACGATGATCGGGATCGTCACATCGGCGGCAAAGGACGTGACCGGCATTGCCGTGGCGATGACGGCTGCACCTGCCAGCGCGGTAAAGGCGCGGCGGGACAGAAGGGATTTCACGATGCTCATAAAGGTTCTCCTCTCAGGATGCGTTCTCCTCCAAGTAAACCGGACCGCTGAACGCTGGCGGAAGGTTTTTATCGATAAAAAACATTTGCAGGCAGAAGCTAGCCGAGGCGCATTCAAATTGCAAGGGCGTCGAATGCGCTTTTTTACTCCGGAAGACTCCCTCCAAGCACCTGATTTTATTTCATTACTACGATAGCCTAAAATAGCTATCAGGTCAGATCGATCTCGTGCGGGTGCACGACGCCCTTTTTCAAAATCAAGTTGCCGTATAGCCGGAACTCCGTTGTCGCGACGATATAGGCGGCCTTGCGGGCCATCGCGTAGAAGGCGAAGCGCTCCACCGGCACGATGGCAAAATCGCCGGCGCGCTTCGAGACGATCTGCTGGAACTCCGCGCACACTTCGGGCACGGCGCTGGGGTCGCCGACGACCTCCATCCTCCATGCGGTTTCCGGCACGAAAGTGTCGAGCGGCATATGCGCCAGGATTGCTGCGGCCATGTCGGTGGCGCTGACGCCATCGGCGCGGATGACCGGCGGGCCCATCGAGCCGGCGGGAAAATTGGCGTCTGCGATGACGATGTCGTCGCCATGTCCCATCGTCTTCAGCGCATGGAGCAGGTCGGGCCCGAGCAGCGGATGAATACCTCTAAGCATAATATCTCCTCAGACTCGGACGGCTTCGGTGCCGAGCGGCGGCGCAGTGAGCGTATAGGGTTCGAATTCGGCAAAGATGCCGTCGGCAAGCGGCGTCGCGACCGTTTCCATGTTACGCGTCAGGCTCGAGGGCTTGGCCGTGCCGATCAGCACCGAGGCGACGATCGGATCGCGCAGCGGAAACTGCATGGCGGCGGCCGCGAGCGGCACGCCGTGGCTCTTGGCGATCGCCTCCATCGCGCCGACCTTGGCGAGCACCTCCTCGTCTGCCGGCATATAATCGAAATGCGAGCCGGGCACCGGGCCGGTGGCGAGAATGCCGGAGTTGAAGACGCCGCCGACGACGAGCGACGTGCCCTTCTCCCGGCAGAGTGGCAGGAGTTCGTCAACCGCCGAACGGTCGAGCAGCGTATAGCGGCCGGCCAGCAGGATGCAGTCGAGATCGGCATGGCGCATGACGTCGAGGCAGACGGGCACTTCGTTGACGCCGAGGCCGAAGGCGGAAATCGTGCCGGAAGACTTCAGCTCTTCCAGCGCCTTCACGCCGGAATCGAGCAGCTGCTTCTGATAGACCGCGTTCTTCGCCGCGCCATGCGTATAGACGCCGATATCGTGCACGTAGAGAATGTCGATGCGGTTGAGGCCGAGACGCGCATAGCTGAACTCGACCGAGCGCATGATTCCGTCATAGGAATAGTCGTAATCGGCATCGAAGGACAGCGGATCGACATAGCTGTAATCCGGCACCGTTCCCGTCGGCACCGGCCGAAGCAGTCGCCCGACCTTGGTGGAAAGCACGTAGGCACCGTCCGCATGGTCACGCAGGAAATCGCCGACGCGCCGTTCTGCAAGGCCGAGGCCATACCAGGGGGCGACGTCGAAATAGCGGATGCCGCTGTCCCAGGCCGCTTGTAGCGTTTCCATCGCCTGCTCACGCGGGCAGGCGCGGTAGAGACCGCCGAGCGGCGCTGCGCCGTAGCTGATCTCCGTCACCTCAAGGCCGGTCTTGCCGATCCGTCTCGTCTTCATCACGCCCCCTCGGGAATTCTATAAAAACAAAAGCTTAGCATCGCATCTAGAGCGTTGCGCCGAGATGCCAAGGCACGAATTCATTGTCGCCGTAACCGAAGATCTCGCTCTTGGTCTTCTTGCCGGAGGCCGTATCGACGATCAGGTCGAAGATCTCGCGGCCCTTGCCGCTGATCGTCGCGTCACCGGTTGCGATGGTGCCGCAATCGATGTCCATGTCCTCTTCCATCGAGGCATAGAGCGCCGAATTGCTCGACAGCTTCAACGACGGCGCCGGCCGACAGCCGAAGCAGCTGCCGCGGCCTGTGGTGAACGCGATCATGTTCGCCCCGCCGGCCACCTGGCCGGTTGCCGAAACCGGGTCGTAGCCGGGCGTGTCCATGAAGACGAGGCCGGGGGCTGTCACTCGCTCGGCATAACCATAGACCGCCGTCAGCGGCGAGCGGCCACCCTTGGCTACCGCACCGAGCGACTTTTCCAGGATGGTTGTGAGACCGCCGCGCTTGTTGCCGGGCGACGGGTTGTTGTCGAGCGAGGCGCCATGCAGAGCGACATAGTCTTCCCACCAGGCGATTTTCTCGTCGAGCTTTCTCGCCACCTCGTCGCTGACGGCGCGGCTGCGCAGCAGATGTTCGGCGCCGTAAATCTCCGAGGTCTCCGACAGGATCGCCGTGCCGCCGGCCGCCGCCAGCAGATCGGCGGCGACGCCGAGCGCCGGATTGGCGGTGATGCCGGAAAAGCCGTCCGAGCCGCCGCATTGCAGGCCAATGATGATCTCGCCGATCGAGATCGGAACCCGCTTCTCCTTGCCGACATCGGCGGCGATCTCGCGGAGCACGCCCATGGCGCGTTCGACCGCACGGCGAGAACCGCCGGCATCCTGAATGTTGAAATGGCGCTTGGAGGCGCCAGCGCCGCTCTGTCCGTAAAGCGTCAGCTGGTTGACCTCGCAGCCGAGGCCGATCATCAGCACGCCGCCGAAATTGACATGCCTGGTATAGCCGGCAAGCGTCCGGTGCAGCACATTCATGCCGTCGCCGGTCGAGCTCATGCCGCAGCCCTGGTCATGCACGATCGGCACGAAACCGTCGATGCCGTCATAATGCGGCAGGATCGTCCGGTTCGCCTCGTCCGCGATCGCCCGGCAGACGGTGGTGGAACAGTTCACGCTGGCGATGATGCCGATATAATTGCGCGTCGCCGCCCGTCCATCGGCGCGGCGGTAGCCCATGAAGGTGCGCGCCTTGTCCTCGGCGGTTGCTTCTTCCGGTGCCGAATTGGCGGTGACGGCGAGCCGGTCGTTTTCGAAATGCAGATTATGGCTGTGCACATGGTCGCCGGCCTTGACCTCGGCGGTGGTGCGGCCGATCGCCTGTCCGTATTTCACCACGGCCGAACCGAGCGGAATATCGGCAATCGCCACCTTGTGGCCCGGTTCGATCTTCTGGCGGGCCTCGACGCCGGCAACCGTCGAGCCCTCAGCGATGGCGGACGTTGCGACCGCGACATTGTCGCCGGCCGACAGGATGATCCAAGGCTGTTTGTCCAATCTCTTCTCCCTGAAGGAAACGCTCGCTGCATCGGCGAATGCGATTGATTTTGTTTTTTATCTACAATAAACATTTTCAAGTCAACGGGAATATTGATCCTGTGGACGAGGGAGGCAATGCGCCGCAGACGATCGGAAATACGCTAATGGATTTTGAACAAGCTCCGGTCGGTCGCCTTTTCGCTTTTTGAAGCGGGAAGGAAATCCCGGCACGCGGGCGGAAAGCGGGGGATCTGATGGCAAGGCAGAACACGGTCTTCAAGGAAGCATACAACAGGTATGCCGCGGCTCTGCGCACGGATACGGCGCTGCCGTCGGAGCCGGAGATCGCCGCCCAGCTCGGCGTCAGCCGCTCCACCGCGCGTGCCATCCTCACCCGCCTCAGCGATGAAGGCATCATCCGCTGGAACAAGCGCCAGAAGATCGTGCTGCGCGAGCCCACCGACCGTGACCTTTTTCCCTCCGAAGAGACGGATTCGCTGCATGACATCATCGAGCGTAGTTTCATGCGGCGCATCCTTGCCGACGATGCCGCGCCCGGAATGCAGATCAACGAACTGGAGCTTGCCCGCGAGATCGGCACCGGCACGACGAGCGTGCGCGAATTCCTGATCCGCTTCTCCCGCTTCGGCCTGATCGAAAAGCGGCCGAACAGTCATTGGACGCTGAAGGGCTTCACCCGCGAATTCGCGCTCGAACTTGCCGATGTCCGCGAAATGTTCGAGTTGCATTCGGCTGCCGAGTTCGGCCGACTTCCCAAAGACAATCAAGCGTGGATCGATCTTGCCGCCATGCGCGAGGAGCATCTCGCCATGCTTGCCGACATCAACCAGCGTTTCAAGGATTTCTCCGTCCTCGACGAGCGCTTCCACTTGTTGATCCACCGCGCCTCGAAGAACCGCTTCATCGCCGATTTCTACGATGCGATCGCCATCATCTTCCACTATCACTACCAGTGGAACAAGACCGCCGCCCGCGAGCGCAACGAGCGCGCCATCCACGAACATCTGGACTATATCGCCGCACTGGAATCCGGCGACCAGGCAGCGATCGGAAAAGCCTGCCGCGTCCACCTGCGCTCCGCCCGTCAGACCCTGCTGCAATCTCTGCCGCAGACCATGAGCGACCACGCCTGAGGGGCCTCTCTCGGCAGACGTCAGCTTGATGCGAGCGCCACGTCGGCGCGGCGCCATGAAACCTTCTGATTTGTAAGCCGTTATCGTGCTTATGACCGACGTTACACTCAACCCGAAATCGGTCGACGGCACCGAGCAGGACGGTGCCGAGAAGTCGCGCCAGCAGAAGGCATCGACTGTCGAGATCGCGCCGCCGGATGTCATCGAACCCAGTCCGCAGCTCACGCCCGAGGAGGCAGAGCAGGCGCGCAAGCGATATTTGCTCAGGCGTTTCTGGATCAGCGCCCGCCGTTACTGGGGCCGCGGTGGCGACAGGCTCGCCTGGCCATGCTCGATCGGTCTGTTGACGATGATCTGCATCAATGTCGGCTTCCAATATGGGATCAACCGCTGGAACCGCGGAATCTTCGACGCGATAGAGCGGCACGACGCCGGCACCGTCTATTATCTCAGTGCCGTCTTCGTGCCGCTCGTGCTCGGAAGCGTCGCTCTCGTGACCGCACAAGTCTATGTTCGCATGATGATCCAGCGCCGCTGGCGCTCCTGGCTGACGAAGACGGTGATCACGCGCTGGCTGGCCAACGGTCGTTATTATCAGCTGAACCTCATCGGCGGCGACCACAAGAATCCTGAGGCGCGCATCTCGGAAGATTTGCGGATTGCCACCGAAGCGCCGGTCGATTTCATCGCCGGCGTCATATCAGCCTTTCTATCGGCCTCGACCTTCATCGTCGTGCTGTGGACGATCGGTGGAGCGCTCACGCTGCCGCTCGCCGGGTCGACCATCACCATCCCCGGTTTTCTCGTCGTCACTGCGGTGCTCTACGCCGTGATCACCTCAACCGTGATAGCGGTCATCGGCCGCCATTTCGTCCAGGTCTCGGAGGTCAAGAACCAGGTGGAGGCCGAGCTTCGATACACCTTGACCCGTGTGCGCGAAAACGGCGAGAGCATCGCCTTGCTCGGTGGCGAGGAAGAGGAGCGTAGCGACCTAGACAAGACATTTTCCAATGTGCTCAGGCAATGGGCGCTGCTAGCCCGCCAGCACATGCGCACGACTTTCGTCTCGCACGGATCGATGCTGATTGCCCCGGTGGTGCCGCTCCTGCTCTGCGCGCCGAAATTTCTCGCAGGCGGCATGACGCTTGGCGAGGTCATGCAGGCTGCCTCCGCCTTCGCCATCGTTCAGACGGCCTTCGGTTGGCTGGTCGACAACTACCCGCGTCTCGCCGACTGGAACGCCTGTGCGCGACGCGTCGCCTCGCTGATGATGTCGCTCGACGGCCTTGAGCGGGCCGAACAAAGCGATGCCTTGGGACGCATCAAGCACGGTGAAACAGAGGGCAATGCAATCCTGAATTTGAACGATCTCTCGGTGACTCTCGACGACGGTACCGCGGTGGTCAAGGAAACCCAGGTGGAGATCGCACCAGGCGAGCGGGTGCTCGTAGCAGGCGAATCGGGCTCCGGCAAAAGCACGCTGGTGCGCGCCATCTCCGGCCTTTGGCCCTGGGGTCACGGCAGCGTCGATTTCCACGGCGACCGACGCTTGTTCATGTTGCCGCAGCGGCCCTATATCCCGTCCGGAACGCTTCGCCGCGCGGTGGCCTATCCCCGCGCCGCCGACAGCTGGACGCCGGAGGAAATCAAGACCGCCCTTGCCAAAGTGGGCCTGGATTATCTGAGCGAAAAGCTCGAGGAAGACGCGCCATGGGATCAGACCCTGTCGGGCGGCGAAAAGCAACGGCTCGCCTTCGCGCGGCTACTGCTGCACGCCCCCGATATCATCGTTCTCGACGAAGCGACCTCGGCACTCGATGAGAAGAGCCAGGACAGGATGATGGAGACGATAATCGACGAATTGCCGACAGCGACCATCATCAGCGTGGCGCATCGCGCCGAATTGGAAGCCTTCCACAGCCGCAAGATCACCTTGGAGCGGCGCGAGGGCGGCGCCAAGCTCGTCAGCGATATCGATCTCGCCCAGCGCAAGGGAAGACGAAACTTGATCCTGCGCGTTTTGGAGAACCGCCGATAAGGTAATTCCAGGAAAACTGCGAAGCGGTTTTCCGCACTTGCGGGGAAACGCGCGACGTCATGTTCGGCCTTGTGTCGAGGATCTGCGCACGTCGAATAAGTGTCTGAAAATTAAATCGTTTTCTCTTAAATAACTGCGGTGCTAGATGTTCGGCACAAGGCCGGGCATGACGGAGGAAACGTTGTCAGCAATTTGCCACCCCGTCAGGAGCAACCGTGTCAATGCGAGGCTGCCTCGCCTGCCACCGCCGGCTCTTCGCGCGTCTGGCGGTGGCCAACGGGGATCAGCCAGGTGGTGAAGAAGGTCAGCACCGCGACGACGACGACGCCCCAGAAGCTCCAGTGCAGGGCTGCGTTGAAGACGCTGCGGATCGCCGGATCGGCGGCGAGCGCCGAAAGTCCGGTCGGCTGGTTCAGCGCTTTATGAAGGGCGGAAGCCGTTTCGCCGCTCGCATAATGGCTGATGCCGGCATTGAGAATGGCGCCGAGTACCGTGGCTCCGAGCGTATTACCGAGGCTGCGGGCGAAGATGATCGAAGCCGTGGCGCTGCCGCGCATCGACCATTCGACGCTGTCCTGCACCAGCACGATGCTCGTCAGGCTGATCAGGCCCATGCCGAAGCCCATGAAGAAGGAGCCGGCGCCGGCAAGAACCGGCGAGCTTTCGGGCGTCAGGAACAACAGGAAGCAGGCGCCGAACGGAAACAGCAGGCTGCCGACGCGCAGTGTGCGGCGAATGCCGAAGGTCCTGTAGAAGCGGCTGGAGAGCATTACCGCCAGCGGCCAGCCGACGATGAGCATGGTGAGCGTGAAGCCGGCGACAACAGGCGAACGGCCGAGTACGCCCTGCACATAGATCGGCAGGATGGTGGAAAGGCCGATCAGCGCCATGCCGGCAAGCAGCGTGGCAGCATTGCTGGTCGCGATCAGCCGGCGGCTCCAGAGGGCGATCGAAATGATCGGCTCCGGCGCCCGCCTCTCCTGGGCGACGAAGAAGAGCCCCGCGACGACGAAGACGGCGAAGAGCGACAGCAGGATCCAAGCGCTCGCTTCGGTTTCCGTCAGCATGACGAGCAGGGCGACGATCGAAATCGAAAACAGCACCGATCCGAGATAATCGATCCTCGCCTGCTTGTGCGCGACGTCCTCCTTCAGGAAGATCATGAAGGCGATGATCGAGACGATGCCGATCGGCAGGTTGATCCAGAAGATCCAGGCCCAGGAGAAGGTATCGACGATGATGCCGCCGGCAAGCGGCCCGACAACGGCCGACGTCGCCCAGACCGTCGCCATCGCGCCCTGCACGCGGCCGCGTTCCTCAAGCTTGAAGAGGTCGCCGATGATGGTCATCGTCACCGGCTGGATCGCTCCGGCGCCGAGCCCCTGCAGCAGCCGGAACAGCACCAGCGACATCATCGACCAGGCAAAGCCGCAGAGCAGAGAACCGGCGAGGAAGATCAGGATGCCGCCGATCAAAACCGGCTTGCGTCCGAAAATATCGGAAAGCTTGCCGTAGATGACCGTCGTCGTCGACTGCGCCAGCAGGAAGGCCGAAAATACCCAGCTGTAATAGGAAAAGCCGCCGAGCTGGCCGACGATGCGCGGCATTGCCGTCGCCACGATCGTCGCCTCGATGGCAACCATGAATGTCGCCACCATGATGGTCGCGACGACAAGCACGCGGTTCGAGCGATGCGCTGCATTCGACATGACGATCCTCTTCGGGTGCTCCGCGGACGCCGAAGATATCGGCAGGCTGGCTGGGTGTGGCGATCGCCATTTGCGGAGAGATGCTGTTCTTGTACGACCGGAATGGCGGCCGGTAAAGCAATTCTCTTAGGCGGCCGTCATTTTGCGCGACGTCAACGGCGGCAGTTGAAATGACGGCCCGGCGCCATTGCGGGGCCTTATTCTGCGGCAGGCTGGCGCTCGCCATTCTCACCGCTGACATGCCTCGTTGAGCGAGCCACTGCCATCGGTGCAGCCCGGCGTCTGCTGGAGATCCGGATTGACGCCGCCCGGATTGATCGTGCTGGGGCCGCTGTTGAGATCGAGGCCGCCAGTGCCGGAGGTGCTGCCGGTCATGCCGGGATCGGTGCCGACGGACCCCGTGCCCGCCGAGCCCGCACCGACGGAGCCGGTACCGGCCGAACCCGCGCCTGTATTGCCCGACCCGCCGATGACAGGCGCCACCGAAAGCCGCCCGCTAGAATTCGCCCTACCCGCCGTCTGGGCCAGAGCCGAGCCGGCAAGACCGATCGAAAGGAGGGATATCGCGATGAGTTTGCAGGACATGAGGTTCTCCATCCTTGTTGTCTCAAGGGGAGAACCTGTTCGGCAGCGGCATGTTCCTTCTGATATTTCGCAGTCGAATAGACGCAGCGGGCAGCCTGACGCCACCAGCCCTTCATTGACTGTCAACCCGCGCAAGTTGTGCCGAGGCCCATAAAAATTCACTCAACACTATCCGGTTGCCGTCGAAGATGCTAACCCTGCCCGCGGATACGAATGGACAGGAGTATCTCATGGACGCGATGAAGGGCGGGAGACGAATTGAATGTCTGGATGGCTTGCGTGGTTTGGCAGCGCTATGGGTGCTGATCGGCCATGCGCACTGACGGGCTTCAAGGTGCCTGTTATCGGAGATCCCGAGCTGGGGGTCGACCTGTTCATCATGCTCTCTGGCTTCCTGATGGTGTTCCACTATCAGCGACGCAAGGCCAGAGAGCCATGGGAGAGCCCGCAAACATGGGCGGTGTTCTGGGCTCGTCGCTTCTTCCGCATCGCACCGCTCTATTACGTCATGCTGGTAATTGCTCTCATCGCCGGGTCCGAGATCTATCAGGCAAGGATGATCATTGACGCTTTCAACGGCAATCCGCCGCAAGCCGCATCCCGCTATTTGGACGATAGCCTGACCAACTACCTGATGCATCTCTCCTTCCTGTTCGGCTTGTCCCCGGCTCATGCTTTCCGCACGGCGCTCCCCGATTGGAGCATTGGCCTGGAAATGCAATTCTATGCAGCTTTGCCCTTCATCATGATCGTCCTCGGTCGGCTGGGTTGGCTGAAGGGCACGCTGGTCACCGTGGGCTTGGCCGTCACTGCCGCCTGGGTGGTCCATCACCTCGGTTTTCGCTTCCCGATGCCGTCGTTTCTTCCGATGAAAATGCACATCTTCGCCGCCGGCATGCTGCTCGCCGGTGCACTGTGGATGTCGCACGGCAGGGCATACCTGGCTTTTGCAATCTCGGCTCTGTTGGTTCTCATCCCCGTCGGTGGCGATGTGACCGTGCTGCACGAAAGTGTGCGCCTCGGGATCGTGGCGCTATTCTTTGTCCTGGTGCACGCCGATCGGGTTCCGGGTTCCGGCGGCAGCTATTCCCGCTCGGTCAATTCGGTTCTCGGCAACACGTTCTTTCGAAATCTCGGCGAACTTTCGTTCGGAGCCTATCTGATTCACCTGCTTATCATGCAGCCGGTGATCGCCTGGCTGATCGGCAATACCGATCTCAGCAACTCCGCACGCTGGCTGGTGACGCTGATCGTGACCATTCCGATCGTCTATGTCTTGTCCTTTGTAGGCTACAAGTTCATCGAGTTGCCCGGTCAGACGGTCGGGAGACGCCTGACACAGCAGAGGCAGGTGGCGATCTAGAGGCGCCCGCAATCTTCGATGGATGGTGTTGCGCCTCCGGCGGAAGGGCGCGAATAGGATGGCTCGATCCGATGGGATCTCGGGACATTGTTTCGGACAGCATCGACCGTCGATCTTATCAAGCGTCGGACCGCACGCAGAGAATTGGAAACTGCCTCCGCACGGCCCAACTGTGGGGTGGAGGGGCACTTCACGATAACCATCCCGCGATCCAATGAGCTGACCTGTTTTTAGAGCACGAAGGAAATGTTTGGTCCTGTTTGAATAGGCTGCTCGGCGATTTGCCAAACCCCGGCAATGCGTCTCCTGTGCGCTGAGCGGCCAGCTTAATTCCACATGAATTTCCGTCCGGCCATAGTCACGGCGCAAGCATCGGTCCGGCCAGACGTTACATGATCGCGAGGCGCGGAAGCAAAAGCCGAATGGACAATCCCCCTGGCATCCAGGATCGCTGGATATCAATGCCAAGGCTCCGTGCTATTCTTTGCTCCAGGATTCTTCCAAAGCCAGAAGGAGCTTGATTTGGCTCCGTAGTCGGCGGTCCGTTCGCTTCAACCCAGACCAATTCGATTGTGTCCGGCGAAATTGCAGTTGCGATCTTGAGGGTACCTTCGTTGACAGAGAGCGCTCCGTACTTAGCCGCATTCGTGGCGAGCTCGTGAAACAACAGCGCCAGGGTGCTGATCTTCTCTAGACCTGCCTCGACGTCCTCGCCATGGAGCGCCCATTGTCGGTTGTCGTAAGGTGCAAGGATATTCGACAGAAGCTGAGACAGCGTGGCTGGCCGAACCTCGACGGGCTGTTCTGTTAAACTTGGCAGCGTTATCTCGTGCGCTCGGGCCAAAGCCATTACCCTGTCGTTGGTCCTGGCGGCGAGATCGCCGGGCGTTGCTGCGGTCCGGGCACCCAGCGTGATAATGCTGCTGATGATCGCGAACAGGTTTTTTACGCGGTGATGCATTTCCCTGAGGAGCAGTTCTCGGTGCTCGGCTGCCCGTTTCCGCTCCGAGATGTCGCGGGCAATCTTCGATGCTCCGATGATTTCGCCACTGCCGTCTCTGATTGGGGAGATCGTCAAAGAGATGTCGATGAGTTCGCCGTCTTTGCGGCGTCTTACGGTTTCAAAGTGATCGACACGTTCACCGGCTTGGATTCTGCTAAGTATGGCGGGCTCTTCATCGAGGCGATTCTCCGGTATAACAAGGGTGATGGGCTTTCCTATTGCCTCGTCTGCGGCATATCCGAAAATTCTCTCGGCACCTTTGTTCCATGTCATGACAATGCCGGACAAGCTCTTGCTGACAATGGCATCGTCTGACGATTCAATAATGGCCGCGAGAAAGGCTGCGGCATCATAAGCGGGCGGTACCAGCTGGGCAGTAGCCCGTTTTTCTCGATCACCCAAACTCATCTACGCCCCAGTCTGATGTTCAATAGAGCCACTGACGAGAGCAATACGTCTCCTCCGTTCTGGCGGGAGACAGCAGCCTCTCAGGTGCCTGAGCCTAGCATTCGCGGCGTCATGACGAATATGTAGCGCGGAAGCGTACACAGGCAATGTGCGGAACCGAAGAAGCGATCGAAGCCGGAGAAGAAGCTGACAATTCTATCTCTGCCAATTTGTTTGCAAGTCGATCGTTGCGAATTCCGGGTCACACCAAACCGCATTGCCTGCCCGTCAGCATAGGTCTGGGCGTATCGCTCACCGCCGCTTGGAACTCCGCTCTCCATCCCGCGTCAAATATAACCTTCTGTCTATAAGATCAGCTAAAACACTAATAATAAGTTGTTATTGTTGGCATGTGAATAATTTGTATAATTAGATGAATATAATATTCCACTGGCTTAGTATGATGCGTCTCTTGCTACTTGGAATTCTAAGCATTTGCTCGACTAGTTACACGTTGGGCTGCACGCTTGACGAATTAACCAGCTGTCAAAACCTGAACCAATCTTGCGTCAACCAATGCGTTATCCTTCAAGACGCCAAACTGCGAGACAACTGCCTCTATGGCGGCGACGGGTGCAAAGTACGGTCCGACGCCTGCTACGCTCAATGCGCCGGGTTTAGACCTCCGATCAAATCGAAATCGAAAACACGTCGGATCACTTTAACACAGACGGCGTCCCAGTAACCCTCGGCAATGCATCTCCTTTGCGCTGGCTACATCTCTCAGGAGCGCTGATAATGTTAGCGCCGAACGACATCAATTCGATTCGAAATCGCGCGCCGGGCTTTGACGGCATTGTGAGCCCCGGTGGGAACCCGCGGAGAGACAGCGTCGTTTGGCTGCTTCGAGGAGCGGCTCATGCAAAAGTTCTACTCCATTTAAGGCGAGGGGAGGAGCTGGATCTGGATACAGAAGGCCTGGAGTTCGCCAGTGCTGCGGAAACCTACGACCACGCAGTCGAGGCGGCTCGAGAGATGCTTCCGGAAGGCATCTTGGCAAAGCGACCAATTGACGCCGACTGCTTCGAAATTGCATTGGAAGACGGCGCGACCGTCGCGTTGGTTCCCTTCGCGTCTGTTATCCCGGACTGATGATCTTACTAATCGCACCAATCGTTCGATCGCTTTGGCGTCCATGTCCCGGCAAACCCTCGCGGAGCAGTTTCTTGCCGCGGCACCCTCATATAAGGGGCTGAGGGATGTTGCTGATGAGGTGGCGGTTTATGCCTTGGAATGATGCAGAATTGGGGGTTGAGCAATCGTCGATGACGGGGGTGCGTTTCCAGACCTAAGTCCGATTGTCGCCGGTAACCAGATGGCTACATGATTAACGATGACAAAAACTGAAATCCTCATTGTCGTTGCTTTGTTGCTTACCGTCTTTGCTTTATTCACCTTTGGCGAAATCTCAGAAATACTTCTGTCCCCAAAGGCGCTTGGCGCAACCCCTTTTCTCATTTTGAGTTCCCCGCCTTGGCGGCAAGATGCACCACCGTCGGTCTCACACGTCGTCATCTTCCATGTCGGCGATGTTTTCGGCCATCGCAATGGCGTGCTCGGATAGAACGGCAGCCACATTGTCGAGAAGCAGGTTTGAACGGGGCCCATCGATGGTCGACAGGTGGATTTAGTACATTAGGAACGGGAAATGAATTTCCACAATCAACATCTTAGTACAGATAAATGGTGCCGCTTACGTGACTCGAACACGTGACCCCATCATTACGAATGATGTGCTCTACCGACTGAGCTAAAGCGGCATTTGGCGGCCGAAGAGTGCGGCCTGCGATTTGCATGGCGCTGATACAAGCATTGTCTGAAGATTTCAAGCACCCTGTCACGCCTTTGGCAAAAAAGAGGGCGGGGTGTGGAAGGCCCTCAGAGCGAGAGGCGGGCGCGGGCGGCCCTGTATTCGGCCTCCAGCCGGTCGACGAGCTTGGCCACCGGCTCCACGGCCTTGACCGCGCCGATGCCCTGGCCGCTGCCCCATATGTCCTTCCAGGCCTTGGCGCCGCCGGTCGCCTGCTCGAAATCCATCTTGGAGGGGTCGGCGAGGGGCAGGTTGTCGGGATCCATGCCGGCGGCGATAATCGAGGGCTTGAGGTAGTTGCCGTGCACGCCGGTGAAATAGTTGGAGTAGACGATGTCGTTGGCTGCGCCGTCGACGATTGCCTGCTTGTAGGCGGGCGCGGCGCGCGCCTCTTCAGTTGCGATGAAGGGCGAGCCGATATAGGCCATGTCGGCGCCCATCGCTTCTGCCGCCAGAATCGCGCCGCCGGTCGCGATCGCGCCGGCAAGCAGCAGCGGCCCGTCGAACCATTCGCGGATTTCCTGGACGAGCGCGAAGGGCGACAGCGTGCCGGCATGGCCGCCGGCGCCTGAAGCCACCGCGATCAGCCCGTCCGCGCCCTTGCGGATCGCCGAATGGGCGTGGCGGTTGTTGATAATGTCGTGCAGCACGATGCCGCCATAGGAATGCACGGCGGCGTTGACCTCGGGCACGGCACCGAGCGAGGAGATGACGATCGGCACCTTGTATTTGACGCAGAGCGAGAGGTCGTGCTCCAGCCGCTTGTTCGACATGTGGACGATCTGGTTGACGGCAAAGGGTGCGGCCGGCCGTTGCGGATGGGCGGCATCGTGGCGGGCGAGCTCCTCGGTGATCTCCGCCAGCCATTCGTCGAGCTGGCTTTCCGGCCGGGCGTTCAGTGCCGGAAAGGCGCCGACGACGCCCGCCTTGCATTGCGCCAGGGTCAGTGCCGGATGCGAGATGATGAAGAGCGGCGAGCCGATCACCGGCAATCTGAGTTTGTCCTTGAGGATCGGGGGCAGGGCCATGGTTTACCGCTCGCATTGACGTTTACGAAAACGTCAAACTGATAACAGAGAAGAAATGCCGATAAAAGAGCAGCCGCCACGTCTTCGTCGATTTCACGCCGATATATCAGGCGGAGATGGCGGGCAAGGTATGCCCCGGGAGCCGCGAAAGCTGGCGATTATCGCCGCCGATCAGCGGCGGGCGGGACTGCAAGGCTTGCGGTTTGCCGCGCTTGCCGCTACCGAATTTTGATGGAGAACGGCGGGGACGGCAGTCCGATGCCGGGTTCGAAGTGAAGGACTTGACGTGAGCGGATTAGAAACGGCCATCAGAACAGCGCTCGAAAATGCCGATCGCGACAATCCGGAGGTTCGAGCGAGGATCTACCAATCGGCCCGCCAGGCGCTGGAAGCCGGCCTGCGCAAGCAGGATATCACCGATGCCGATGCCGTCGCCCATCACCGCCATCGCCTGGAAACCACCATCCACGCCATCGAAAGCGAGGAGCGCGACCGGCTTCACCCGCGCCAGAGACCGCCTGAAGTGCCGGTGCCGCCCGTCGTCGAAATGCCGCCGGCTCGCCGTGGCGATGTGGCCGATATCGACAGCCTGATCGACAGCCCGGTGGCGGCAGGCGAGACCCGCGCGCCCGAAGTCATCATGCACCGCAGCAGCGACGAGTCGCGCCTCGACGACGTGCATGCGAGCAATGCCGATCATCTCGCAGCCGACCCGGTCGGCGACGAGCGGCTCGCGCGCGGCCAGCGCGCCGCCAACATGGATTTCCGTCCGGAGCGGGCGGCCGGCCGCCGCAAGCCGCGCAAGTTCTTCTCGAGGCTTCTCGTCTGGTGCGTCCTGCTCGCCTTCATCGGCATCGGCGCCTGGTGGGCCTATACGTCGGGCCTGCTCCTGACGGCGGCCGAGCGCGACACCAGCGTCGCCAATCCGCCGGCCAGCACCCAGCCGGAGGATTTCACCGGCAATGACGACAGCGCCGATAATGCGGCCGCCCACACCGATCAGCCGGTGACCATCGATCCGCAGAATAGTTTTTCGGCCGATTGGATCCCGGTGTTCAAGCCGGACGAGGTCGACAAGATCAAAAGCGGCCCGCGGGCGCGCACCGAAAAGATCACTGAGAATGACGGGCCGGCCGTGCGCCTGATTTCCGAAAGCGGTGCGGCTGACGGCAATATTTCGGTCAGTGTTCCCGCCTCTGTACTGCAGCAGCTCGCCGGCAAATCCTCAACCATCGCGCTGACGCTGCAATCGACCACCGATGAGCCGACCCAGGTGACGGTCGAATGCAATTTCCAGTCGCTCGGCAATTGCGCCCGCCATCGCTTCAGCGTCACCCGCGAAAAGTCGGATGCGCTGCTGCAGGTGAGCTTCGACCGCTCGCTGGCGCCGAATTCGCCCGGTACGCTTGTCATCAACAGCGATCTCGACGGCAAGGCGCGCGGCATCAACCTGTTCGCGATCCGCATCCTGCCGGGGCAGTGACGTCTCTTTCCAGCGGCCTGCGGCCTATTTCAGGAATCCGGGACCGGAGCCGATGATCTCCTCGTCGATCTCGCCGAGTGCCGCTTTGTCCTTGCCGTCATAGTCCATCCTGTCGAGCATGTGACGAATGAGCTGCAGACGCGCACGCCGCTTGTCATTGGCGCGGATGACGGTCCATGGCGCGAAATCAGTATGGGTTTCCTTGAGCATGCGGTCGCGCTTTTCGCTGTAATCGCCCCATTTCGTCAGCGCCGCGACATCCATCGATGACAGCTTCCAGACTTTCAGCGGATCGTGCCTGCGATCATGGAAACGCTTGAGCTGCATCTCCCGGCCGATATCGAGATAAAACTTGAAGAAGAAGATACCCTCATGGGCAATGATCTTTTCGAGCTGCGGCGCCTGCTTGAGGAAACCTTCATATTGCTGCGGCGTGCAGAAGCCCATGACCGGTTCGACGCCAGCGCGGTTGTACCAGGAGCGGTCGAACAGCACGAATTCGCCTGCGGTCGGGAATTGCGCGACATAACGCTGGAAATACCATTGCCCCTGCTCGCGCTCGGTCGGCTTGGCGAGCGCGACGACGCGCGCAAGGCGCGGGTTCATGTGAGCCGACGAGGCCGAAATGGCGCCGCCCTTGCCGGCCGCGTCGCGCCCCTCGAATAGCGCCATCACCCGCTTGCCGGCAGCCTGCAGCCAGAACTGCACCTTGACGAGTTCCACCTGCAGTTTTTCCAGCTGCTCCAGATAGTCCTCCTCGTTGAGCTTCTTCTTGTAGGGAAACCCGCCGGACTCGAGGGCGTTTTCCTCCACCCAGTCCGGCAGGACCGGATCATCGACGTCGAAGATGCGTTTCTTGCCGCGGATGTCGAGCTCCACCGCCCTGCTTTCGACAGTCTCGCCCATATGCTCCTCCTGCGCTGGTGGTCCTCTTGCCGTAGGCGAACATACTTGCCGTTGAAAATCAAATCTTTCGCTTTTGGCCGGTGATTTTTCCCGAGCCTGCGCTGAAGTCTTTCGCTTGACCGGCGCCAGCCGAAAACTTCTGTCATGAATTGCCGCTATCAGGCAGAGTTCAATATAGAGAAAACGAATCGACGCCTCGAGGCCCACTTGCAAGACGAAATCCCCTGGAGAAAAAGCCTGCTGGCGCGCATCCGGCGCGAACGTCCGGTGCTGCTTGCGGCCATCCTCAGCGCGCTTGCCGCCCTTGCCGCCGGGATGAACAAGTGGGTGGTGCTCGTTCTCCTGCTCGTCATGATCTTGACCGCGCTGTTCAAGGAGGCGCCTGTCGTCAAGGCGGAACCGGTCGAGCCGGCGGCAGCGGAGCCGCAAGCACCGCCAAGCCGCCTGCCTGACGTTTCCGCCACGCTCGCCGGGCTCGATATTCCCGCCATGGTGCTGTCGGACGACGCGTCGGTGCTGTTCCAGAACCCTGCCGCCGAAAAGGCCTTCGGCGAGGTGGCGCTCGGCGCCCATATATCGGCCCGGCTGCGCTCGCCCGGCGTGCTCGACATGGTGCGCGAAACCATCGCCACCAACGCGCCGAACCAGATCGAGCATGCCGAGCGGCTGCCGTCCGAGCGCGTCTATATCGTCCGCAGCGCGCCTGTCGAATTCCAGGCCGAGGGCCAGCGGGAGCGGTTTTTCATCCTGTCCTTCCGCGATATATCGGAGGTCCGCCGCATCGACCGCATGCGTTCGGATTTCGTCGCCAATGCCAGCCACGAGCTGCGCACCCCGCTTGCTTCATTGCGCGGCTTCATCGAAACCATCCAGGGGCCGGCGAAGAACGATCAGAAGGCGCAGGCGCAGTTTCTGGGCATCATGCTCGATCAAGCGACGCGCATGAGCAGGCTGGTCGATGATCTGTTGTCGCTCTCCCGCCTGGAGTTGAAATCGCACATCGCGCCGGACGAGAAGGTTGACCTTGTGCCGCTGCTCGGCCATGTCCGCGACTCGCTGGGGCCGCTCGCCAGGGACGTCGGCGTCGACATCAACCTGCATCTGCCCGACGGCAAGGTGGAGGTGCTGGGGGATCGCGACGAGCTTGTCCAGGTCTTCGAGAACCTGATCGAGAATGCCTGCAAATATGGCCAGGAAGGCAGGATCGTCGACGTCTGGCTGAAGAACGGCGCCGGCGCCCCGGTGGAGGTCAGCATCATCGACAAGGGTCCGGGCATTCCGGCCGAGCACGTGCCGCGTCTGACGGAGCGCTTCTACCGCGTCAGCATCGAGGACAGCCGCTCGAAGAAAGGCACCGGCCTCGGCCTTGCCATCGTCAAACATATCCTCACCCGCCACCGCGCCCGGCTGATCGTCAAGTCCGAGGTAGGCAAGGGCACCGATTTTACGGTGCGGTTCTAGCGTGGTACGCGACGCGAGCGATAAGCGATGCGTACCGCGGACGCTGCCCCTCACCCTAACCCTCTCCCCGTAAATGGGGGCGAGGGGACGTGCCATGCGAGAGGCTCGCGGGGAGCCGAGAGGTTGCGGCATATCCCCTTCGCCCCGTTTAC
>NZ_JBXSOL010000042.1:0-33008 GCF_057784555.1 Rhizobium sp. CNPSo 3670 | reverse complement strand
GCGGCGTCCCGAAATCGCATTCAAAGCCCTACGGCATTACAGCGCAGCGCGTCTGGAAAGACGCGCTGCGCTGTAATGCCGCCGGCTCAACTTTTATGAACGAGAATATTCACCAGCCGGTCGAAAGGATCGCGCACGTAGAAGCGCCTGACGCCCCAGGGCTCGTCGGCCGGACCGTATTCGATCGGAATGCCGGCGCCAGACATCGCCTCGAAAGCAGCATCGAGATCATCCACCTCGATGGAGAGATCGGGCACCGGAGTCCCGGAACCGCCTTGGCTGGCGACACTGAGCTGAACCTTCATGGAAGTATTCGCGCCGAGCGTGACGATCCAGCCGAGATCCATCATCAGATCGAGCCCGAGAATATCCTGATAGAAGCGTTTGGCGGCCATGAGGTCGGGCGCCTGGATATTGGCAACGATGCGCAGGACTTTCATGCCGCTCTCCTGAGTATCGGGTAAGGACAAGAATTTAGAGGGGATCGGCGGCGCGATCAATCAGTCCCGCCGCCAGACATGTAGTGCCTCTGACGACTCCCCCTGCGCCGCCTTCTGTCTCTACCATTGCCTGGTAGGGGTGGCCGGCGGGATAGAGGGAGCTACGCGGCCTTCCGCTCCCCAAGAAAAACAAAAGGCCGGAAGAGCGCCTGCCCTTCCTGCCTTATCCTGTAACCCGAAGCGCTCAGGCGGCTTCGGTGGTGTGGGCCTTGCGGACTTCCTCGTCCGTCAGGATGCCGCTGGCGCGCAGCAGCGCGGCGAAGCGGCCGTTGCTGTGGCTGAGCTCATCGAAGCCGCCCTGCTCGACGACACGTCCATCATCGAGGAAGAGCACCATATCGGCTTCACGGACCGTCGAGAGGCGGTGGGCGATGATGAAGGTGGTGCGGTTCTGCCGCAGATTGTCGATCGCGGCCTTGACGCGCGCTTCGGTCTCGACGTCGAGCGCCGAGGTCGCTTCATCGAGCACCAGGATCGGCGCATCCTTGAGGATGGCGCGGGCGATCGCAATGCGCTGGCGTTCACCACCGGAGAGCTTGTTGCCGCGTTCGCCGACATGGGTATCGTAACGATCTTCACGGGTCTCGATGAAATCGGCGGCGGCGGCGGCTTCGGCAGCACGGCGCATGTCCTCCTCGCTCGCACCTTCGCGGCCGAGGCGGATATTGTCGCTGATCGAACGATTCAGCAGGCCCGCATCCTGGAAGACGGTAGCGATATGGCGACGGAGCGACTTTCGGGTCACCTTGGTGATATCGGTGCCGTCGACGAGGATCTGGCCGCCCTGCGGGTCGTAGACGCGCTGCAGCAGGTTGACCAGTGTCGTCTTGCCGGCGCCGGTCGGGCCGACGATGGCGACCGTCTGGCCTGCCTTCACCGAGAAGGAGACATTGTGCAGGCCCTGCGAGCTGTTGCCGAAGCCGAAGGAGACGTCGCGGAATTCAACCGCACCCTTGACGTTCTTGATCTCACCATTGCCGGCCGGCTCTTCACGATCGCGCACCGAATCCTCAAGCGTATAGAAATCCTGCAGCTTGGAGCGGGCCTCGAAGATCTGCGTAGCGAACTGACGCATCAGGTCGAGACGGGCAATCAGCAGGTTGGCAAAGCCAATGAAGGCAATGACGTCACCGACGCGCAGCTGGCCGGACTGGACGAGCATCGTGCCGATGATCAGAACCACCATCATTGCGATGGTCGAGGCCATGCGGTTCAGCGCGCTGGCGAGCGCCCACCAGTCGAGCACCGGATATTGCGCTTCGAGCAGGCGGTTGGCGAAGGACTTCAACGCCTTGGTTTCCGCTTCGATGCGGTTGTAGCTATGCAGAACGGAGACGTTGCTGATCGAGTCGCTGACATGCGAGAAGACGGTATGGTAGTGGTTTTCGACCGAAGCCTGGCCATCCTTGGTGCGGCTCATGACCACGCGGCCGATCAGCCAATAGGCGATGCCAAGCACGATCAGCACGGCAGAGAGGCGCAAGTCCATCGATATTGCGGTCGGCACCAGCAGGGCCAGCGCAATAACCGTCGACAGGTGGTTGCGCATGAACTCAAGCCAGAGGCCGAACAGCGTCTCGCAGGCCCGCAGCAGCGTATGCAGCGCGTTGGAGGTGCCGCGCTGATGGTGCCAGGCAAGCGGCATGGAAATGATGCGCCCGAAGGCTTCCGTCAGCAGCGTTGCCCGCCGGCCATGGGCAAGCCGGTCGGCCTCGCGGGATACCAGAACGAAAGCGACAGTATTGAACACGGCGAAACCAGCCCACATGAAGAGGATGGGTTTGACTTCGCCCTTGCCCGATATCGCATCGATGATGCGACCGAACAGGATCGGTTCCGCAATGGTGATGGTCGCCAGAACAATGTTGGCGATAACGACCAGGGATACGCGGAGCTTGTAAGCGCCAAGATAGCGCAGAGCTCTTGCATAGACCTTGAATAGCGACACGTCTAACCTCTTGTGCATCTGCGAAAACGGGAATGGTGGGATGCTACAAAAGGCTACCTGAACCGGCGATTAACGGAGTATTCGGGAATCCGCCCGCCGGGTTGTTAACTTGATCGCGCGATCGCATCTGCGATGAAATTGAAGCTGCCTCAATAGGATAGAACAGAGAGACGTTCTCGGGCTCATAGGATTTTTCGGCAGCGGGGTCTGGCGCCGGAATTCCACCATGATTATATCTCGCAACAATTTGCGCTTGCATTTTAATCAATGTTTAGCGCAGCATTAAATTAGAGACTGCATTTTCTGCAGAAGACCGTTACGCGACCAATCTGAACAGCCGCCAACGGCCTGCGGGCATCTAGTCCGGACAAAGGCGCTATTTGTGAATATTAATTCTTTAATTCAATTGCTTGTAATTCTGGAAGAGTGCCCAGATCCGGACGCCGTCGTCACCGAACTCGAGCAGGCCCTCCACGGTTCCGGTTTCGAATATTACGGTCTGCTGCGACATTTGCAGCAAGGCCCGGCGCAGCAGAATATCGAATTGCGCGCCGCCCCGCTTGCCGGCCGCTGGCCGGAACAATGGCTACAGATATATGCCGCAAAAAAATATGTCCGGATCGATCCGATGGTGCGTTATCTCGCGCATGCGCAACGGCCTTTCCGCTGGCGGGAGAGTATGGCAGCCTTCGACGGTGACGTGCATCAGCGCCGCATGGAGCAGATGATGGTCGATGCCTTCGGCCACGGATTGGAGGACGGCTATCTCTTTCCGATTCACGGGCGCAACGGCATTCTCGGCAGCCTCAGCCTCGGCGGCAAGCCGATCGATCTGTCGCCGGTGGAAATCGCGCTGCTTGAGGCCGTGGCGCGCAAGACCTTCTGGCGATTACTCGACCTGAAAGGCGAGGCCGAGGCGCTGGAAACGGTGCTGCCGACCGAGACGCCGCTGACGCGGCGCGAGATGGAAATCCTCCACTATCTCGCCGAAGGCATGACGTCGATGGAGATCAGCAAAATGCTGAAGATCTCAAACCATACCGTTGACTGGTATATGAACGGTCTGCAGGCCAAGCTGAAGGCAAAGAACAGGCAGCAGGCAGTGGCGCTTGCCTTCCGCCACGGTCTGATAAGCTAGGCTTTTCCTTATCCACTCCGTCGAAATCGCTGCATACTGACGGCCGACATCCGCTGGCATGGCGAGAAAGTGCGTTTCGCAGTCGCAAGAGAAATTGAACTTCCCGTGACAAGAAGTTAAGAATTTTCTTCGCGGGTGCAGCATGCCCGTGTCTGAACGACGGAGGAGACCGTTTTGCCCATATCCAAGATACTCGTTGCCAACCGCTCCGAAATAGCCATTCGCGTGTTCCGCGCGGCCAACGAGCTTGGAATAAAAACGGTGGCGATCTGGGCGGAAGAGGACAAGCTGGCGCTGCACCGCTTCAAGGCGGACGAGAGCTATCAGGTCGGCCGCGGCCCGCATCTTGCCCGCGATCTCGGGCCGATCGAAAGCTATCTGTCGATTGACGAGGTGATCCGCGTCGCCAAGCTTTCCGGTGCCGACGCCATCCATCCGGGCTACGGCCTCTTGTCGGAAAGCCCGGAATTCGTCGATGCCTGCAACAAGGCCGGCATCATCTTCATCGGCCCGAAGGCCGATACGATGCGCCAGCTCGGCAACAAGGTGGCGGCGCGTAATCTGGCGATCTCCGTCGGCGTGCCGGTCGTGCCGGCGACCGAACCGCTGCCGGACGATATGCAGGAAGTCGCCAGAATGGCCGCCGAGATCGGCTATCCCGTCATGCTGAAGGCCTCCTGGGGCGGCGGCGGCCGCGGCATGCGCGTCATCCGTTCCGAGGCCGATCTCGCCAAGGAAGTGACGGAAGCCAAGCGCGAGGCAATGGCCGCCTTCGGCAAGGATGAGGTCTATCTGGAAAAGCTCGTCGAGCGCGCTCGCCACGTCGAAAGCCAGGTCCTCGGCGACACCCACGGCAATGTCGTGCATCTCTTCGAGCGCGACTGTTCCGTTCAGCGCCGCAATCAGAAGGTCGTCGAGCGCGCGCCGGCACCCTATCTTTCGGAAGCCCAGCGCCAGGAACTCGCCGCCTATTCGCTGAAGATCGCAGAGGCGACGAACTATATCGGCGCCGGTACCGTCGAATATCTGATGGATGCCGATACCGGCAAATTCTACTTCATCGAAGTCAATCCGCGCATCCAGGTTGAGCACACGGTGACCGAAGTCGTCACCGGCATCGATATCGTCAAGGCGCAAATCCACATCCTCGACGGCTATGCGATCGGCACGCCGCAATCCGGCGTGCCGAAGCAGGAAGAGATCCGTCTCAACGGTCACGCCCTGCAGTGCCGCGTGACGACGGAAGATCCGGAGCATAATTTCATTCCGGATTACGGCCGCATCACCGCCTATCGCTCGGCCTCCGGCTTCGGTATCCGCCTCGACGGCGGTACCTCCTATTCCGGCGCCATCATCACCCGCTATTACGATCCGCTGCTCGTCAAGGTCACAGCCTGGGCGCCGAACCCGCTGGAAGCCATTTCCCGCATGGACCGGGCGCTGCGCGAATTCCGCATCCGAGGTGTGGCCACCAATCTGACCTTCCTCGAAGCGATCATCGGCCATCCGAAATTCCGCGACAACAGCTACACCACCCGCTTCATCGACACGACGCCGGAACTCTTCCAGCAGGTCAAGCGCCAGGACCGCGCGACGAAACTCCTGACCTATCTCGCCGACGTCACCGTCAACGGCCATCCCGAGGCCAAGGACAGGCCGAAGCCGCAGGAAAACGCCGCCAAGCCGGTGGTGCCCTATGCCAATGGCAACGGGGTGAAGGACGGCACGAAGCAGCTTCTCGACACGCTTGGGCCGAAGAAGTTCGGCGAGTGGATGCGCAATGAGAAGCGGGTGCTTCTGACCGACACGACGATGCGCGACGGCCACCAGTCGCTGCTCGCCACCCGCATGCGCACCTATGACATTGCCCGCATTGCCGGCACCTATGCGCATGCGCTGCCGAACCTGCTCTCGCTCGAATGCTGGGGCGGCGCCACCTTCGACGTCTCGATGCGATTCCTCACGGAAGATCCGTGGGAGCGGTTGGCGCTGATCCGCGAGGGGGCGCCGAACCTGCTCCTGCAGATGCTGCTGCGCGGCGCCAACGGTGTGGGCTACACCAACTATCCCGACAATGTCGTCAAATACTTCGTCCGCCAGGCCGCCAAGGGCGGCATCGATCTCTTCCGCGTCTTCGACTGCCTGAACTGGGTGGAGAATATGCGGGTATCGATGGATGCCATTGCCGAGGAGAACAAGCTCTGCGAAGCGGCGATCTGCTATACTGGCGACATCCTGAATTCGGCGCGGCCGAAATACGACCTGAAGTACTATACCGGCCTTGCCGTCGAGCTCGAAAAGGCCGGCGCCCATATCATCGCTGTGAAGGACATGGCGGGCTTGTTGAAGCCTGCGGCTGCGAAGGTTCTGTTCAAGGCGCTGCGCGAGGTGACCGGTCTGCCGATCCACTTCCACACGCATGATACCTCAGGCATTGCGGCGGCGACCGTTCTTGCCGCGGTCGAAGCCGGCGTCGATGCCGTCGATGCGGCGATGGATGCGCTGTCCGGCAATACCTCGCAGCCCTGTCTCGGCTCGATCGTCGAGGCGCTCTCCGGCTCCGAGCGCGACCCCGGTCTCGATCCGGAATGGATTCGCCGCATCTCCTTCTATTGGGAAGCGGTGCGCAACCAATATGCCGCCTTCGAAAGCGATCTCAAAGGGCCAGCCTCCGAAGTCTATCTCCACGAGATGCCGGGCGGCCAGTTCACCAACCTGAAGGAGCAGGCCCGCTCGCTGGGACTGGAAACCCGCTGGCACCAAGTGGCGCAGGCCTATGCCGACGCCAACCAGATGTTCGGCGACATCGTCAAGGTGACGCCCTCCTCGAAGGTGGTCGGCGACATGGCGCTGATGATGGTCTCCCAGGACCTGACCGTTGCCGATGTCGTCAGCCCCGACCGCGAGGTTTCCTTCCCGGAATCGGTGGTGTCGATGCTGAAGGGCGATCTCGGCCAGCCACCGTCTGGATGGCCGGAAGCGCTGCAGAAGAAGGCATTGAAGGGCGAAAAACCCTATACGGTGCGTCCGGGCTCACTGCTGAAGGAAGCCAATCTCGACGCGGAACGCAAGGTCATCGAGAAGAAGCTGGAGCGCGAGGTCAGCGACTTCGAATTCGCTTCCTATCTGATGTATCCGAAGGTCTTCACCGACTTTGCGCTTGCCTCCGATACCTACGGCCCGGTTTCGGTACTGCCGACGCCCGCCTATTTCTACGGGTTGGCGGACGGCGAGGAACTGTTCGCCGATATCGAGAAGGGCAAGACGCTCGTTATCGTCAACCAGGCGATGAGCGCAACCGACAGTCAGGGCATGGTCACCGTCTTCTTCGAGCTCAACGGCCAGCCGCGCCGCATCAAGGTGCCCGATCGGGCCCATGGGGCGACCGGGGCGGCCGTGCGCCGCAAGGCCGAGGTCGGCAACGCCGCCCATGTCGGCGCGCCGATGCCCGGCGTCATTAGCCGCGTCTTCGCCTCGCCGGGCCAGGCCATCAGCGCCGGCGACGTGCTTGTCTCCATCGAGGCGATGAAGATGGAAACCGCGATCCATGCCGAAAAGGACGGCACCATTGCCGAAGTGCTGGTCAAAGCCGGCGACCAGATCGACGCGAAGGATCTGCTGGTGGTTTACGGCGGATGAGCAAACGGCACGAAAGGTTTCGTCCGCCCGTCCTTGCCAAGTCGGGCTGATCACCCGATTGTGTAGAGCCAGGCTGTTAAAAGGCCGGCTTTTTCGAAAAGCGAATGGCCTCCTCGCCTTGCCCGGCGGGGAGGCTTTTTCGTAGACTTGCCTGCCTGCCTCTCCCAAGATCAATCAGGAAACAATTTCATGAGCAAATTGAAGATCGCTGTCATTGTCGGAAGCACTCGTATTGGCCGTTTCGCCGAACATCCAGCAAAATGGATTGCCGGGCTCGTCGGCCAACGCTCCGATCTGGAAGTCGAGGTTCTCGATCTTCTCGACTATCCCATGCATTTCTTCGGCGAAGAGCGCGCCACCCCGGCGGAAAGCGACACCGCCGAGCGCTGGAAGAAGAAGCTGCGCGAATTTGACGGCTACATATTCACCGTTGCCGAGTACAATCATGCGCCGACGGCGGTTCTGAAGAACGCCATTGACCTCGGCGAATTCATTCAGAAGCCAGTTGCCTTCGTCGGTTACGGCGGCGTTGGCGGTGCACGCGCCGTCGAGCAGCTTCGGCTGATCTTCGTGGAAATGGGCGCCGCTTCGGTGAAAACGGGCGTGCACATCGCTTTCAGCGAATATCTGAGCGTGCTCAAGGAAGGCAAGAGCCTTGGCGATTACCCGCACCTCAACGAGGCGGCCAAGAACCAGCTCGATCAGCTCGTCTGGTGGGGCAATGCGTTGAAGGCGGCGCGTTCGGTCGTCACCTCGGCCTGAGGCAGGCCGCTTAAATCAAAAGCGTCTCACGTGAATCACGATTCACGTGAGACAGTTCAGATGTCGTATGTATGGGCGGCGTTGATCGTCGAGATGAAGCGCTTGGTGCGCTCGCGCTTAGGCGCGCTGAAAATAGCTTTCGCACTGCCGGTTTCGACCACGCTCCCGGCTTCCAGGAAGACGACGTCGTTGGCGATTTTCGAGGCGAGCCGGAGATCATGGGTGGCCATGACCATCGTCGTGCCTTCGCGGGCAAGCTGGCCCAGCACATCGACCACTTCCGCCGAAAGTTCCGGATCGAGCGCCGAGGTCGGCTCATCGCAGAGAAGCACCCGCGGCGACGGCGCGAGTGCCCGGGCGATTGCCACGCGTTGCTGCTGACCACCCGATAAGGTCGAGGGCCAGGCATCGGTTTTGTGCGCCATGCCGACCTTGGTCAGCAGTTCCATGGCGCGTTCGCGCGATTTCGCCTTCGGCCATTTTAGCACCGTGACCAGACCTTCCATGACGTTTTCGATCGCGGTCTGATGCGGGAAGAGCTGGAAGTTCTGGAAGACCATGCCGGTCTGACGGCGGATTTTCTGGATCGCCTGCCATCCCAAGCGTTTGCCGGGCGCGAAGGAAAGCTCTTCCTCACCAAGGCGGATCGCGCCTGATGTCGGGATTTCGAGCAGGTTGATGCAGCGCAGTAGCGTGCTCTTGCCACCACCGGACGGCCCGACGAGCGCGGTGACGCTGCCCTCGGGAATGCGGATGCTGATATCCTTCAGAATGACGGCATCGCCGAAGCGCTTTTCGATGTTGGAAAGCTCGATCATGCGTTTGCCTCCAGCATGCCGCCATAACGCGCGAAACGGCGTTCCAGCCGTACCTGCAGCTGCGAGAGGACGGAGCTGAGGACGAGATAGATCAGCGCCGCCTCGATATAAAGGATCAGCGGCTCGTAAGTGGTGGCGACGATGCGTTGTGCCGCCTGGAAGAGCTCCGGCACGGTGATGGCGGCGGCAAGCGAGGTATCCTTGACCAGCGAGATGAAGGTGTTCGACAGAGGCGGCACGGCGACGCGGCCTGCCTGCGGCAGGATCGTCCGGCTCATCGCCTGGCGCCAGCTCATGCCGATCGAATAGGCTGCTTCCCACTGGCCCTTCGGCACGGAGGAGATGACCGCGCGGATGATTTCGGAGCTGTAGGCGCCGATATTCAGGGTAAAGCCGATCAGGGCGGCAGGAAAGGCGTCGAGCAGGATGCCGATGCTCGGCAAGCCGTAAAAGATCACGAAGAGCTGGACGAGCAGCGGCGTGCCGCGAATGACCCAGACATAGAAGCGGGCAATCGCCGCGACGGGCGTCGGGCCGAAAAGGCGGGCGATCGCCGTGATCAGGCCGAGGATCAGACCAAAGATGAAGGAGAGCAGCGTCAGTGGAATGGTGAAGATCAATCCCGCCCAGAGGAGCGAGGGAAGCGATTCCGCCATCAGTTGGAGCCAGTGCGGCAAGGGATATTCCCTCTCGTCGGTTGAGCAGCAATACTTCGAAATACCCCTCCCCAACCGCTTCCCACAAGGGGCAGGGACTTAATCTGCCTCCCACGCTGCATGAAATGACCACCGAACTGCAAGTCGGGACGTCTATTTTGAGGTGAGGCGGTCTCCCGGCCAAAGCCCCTCCCCCCCCCTGTGGGGAGGGAGGGGAGTTTTTTAGACGAAGCTTACTTCGAGACGTCCTGGCCGAAATATTTGTCGGCGATCTTCTTGTAAGTGCCGTCGGCCTTGATATCGGCGAGCGCCTTGTTGATCGCTTCCAGCAGTTCCGGCTCGTTCTTGCGGATGATGATGCCGGAGTAATCGGCATTTTCCTGCTCGGCGGCGATCTTTACCGGCGCGTCCGGCTTGTGCTTCTTGAAGTCGAGGAAGGAGAGGCTGTCGTTGATCGTCGCATCGGCGCGTTTGGTCAGCACAAGCTGGATCGACTGGTCGAAACCATCGGTGCCCACGAGTTCGGCGCCGGATTCGGTAGCGATCTTGCCGAAGTTGCTGGTCAGCGACTGCGCTGATTTCTTGCCCTTCAGGTCGGCGAAGGTCTTGATGCTGTCGTCGCCGTCGCGGACGATCAGCACGGCCTTGGAAGCGATATAGGGCTCGGAGAAATCATATTTCTGCTTGCGAGCTTCGGTGATGCCGACCTGATTGATGACAGTGTCGTAACGCTTGGCGTCGAGGCCGGCGATGAGGCCGTCCCACTTGCCTTCGACGAACTCGGCCTTGACGCCGAGCTTGGCGGCGATGGCTTCGCCGATCTCCACGTCGAAGCCGACGAGCTTGCCGCTTTCGTCATGATAGGTGAAGGGCGCATAGGTGCCCTCGGTGCCGATCTTGAAGACGCCGGCCGATTTGATGGCGGCGAGGTTTTCGCCCGCATGGGCGGGCAGGAGGGCTGCGGCCTGAATAAGGGCAGCGGCGGCGACGGTTTTCAACCAGTTCATTGTTCTATCCATCCTTGGGAGGTTGCGATCGGATGAGCGATACTTTGCAGAAAACTAGGGCGCCGGAAGCGTAGAAAACTGCGAATAAAAGCGGCAACTGCGAATATTTTTCTCAAGCCGTCTTCTGAAGCATCAATTCCATGGAAACGGGCATCACACCGCGGCCCGGCGGCGCAGCCTTTCGCTGACGATGGTGATCAAACCGGCGCCGAGGATCATCGCCGCGCCGCCGACGACATTCGGCGGTGGGATATCGCCCCAGATCAGATAGCCGAGGATGAAGGACCAGACGAGGGACGTATATTCGAACGGCGCAAGCACGGAGACGGGTGCTTGTCGCATTCCCTCGAAGATGGCGAACTGCGCACAGCCTGCGACTACGCCGGTTGCGGTGAGAAGCGCCAACTGCGTCATGTCGGGTGTCTGCCAAGTGTAAAGAGCGGCAATGCCCGTCATGGCGAGGAAAAAGACGTTCGAGACCGCAAGCTGGACGATGGTCTTTTCGTGCAGCGAGGTCTTGCGCAGCAGCACCATGGCCGCCGCCCAGAGGACCGCCGCCTGTAGCGCCAGATACACGGGCCAGGAAACAGTGAGACCGATCGGGTCGCAGGCGATGAGCACGCCGACGAAACCGACGCCAACGGCCAGCCATCGCGCTGGCATGACGTCCTCTTTCAGAACGAAGCATGCAAGCAAGGTGCCGACGACGGGTGCGGCGTAATAAAGCGTGGTGACTTCGGCCAGTTGCAGGCGGCTTGCGGCGGAGTAGTAGGAAAGCCAGGCGCAAAGGAGAAGGATACTGCGGGCAATCATTGGTCTGATGATCGGCGATGTCATTGTCTGACGGATGAGCCTGACGCGACCATAGGCGACACAACCGAGCAGGATCGTAAGGCTGCGAAAAAACAGGATCTGCCAGACGGGAATGCTTGAAGTCAGGATCTTGATGATCGCATCATGGAACGTGAACGCCATATAGGCCAGGCTCGTGAGCAGAATGCCCAGGCTGACGGAATTTTTCATGGGGACGCACCAGGGGGCAGGATTGCCGGCGGGGATCGGGGATAGTGAATCGATAATCCTGCCTTCTGGGCCGGTCAATAGTTAGTTCGCCCGGTGGTGGCGCTTTGTATCACCGCGTCAGAAAACGTGTGATCGCGCATATTGCCTGCACGGTCGTAAACGGTTATGCACGTTTTCCGTACTTCACGCGCAGATTCGGTAGGAACATGCAGGATTTTCTGTTACGAGAGCGCCAAGGCGTCATTTCCGAACGGCTGCGGCTGAATGGCCGCGTGCTGGCGGCGGAACTTGCGCTCGAATTCGGCGTCTCCGAGGATACGGTGCGGCGCGACCTGCGTGAGATGGCGGCGGCGGGCCTCTGCGAGCGGGTCTATGGGGGCGCGCTGCCGGTTTCGCCGGCGTATGGAAGCCTGACGCAGCGCACGGGATTTGCCGCCGACCGCAAGCAGGCCTTGGCGCGGGCTGCCGCGAAGCAGATCACTGCCGGTTCGTGCGTGTTCTTCGATGCCGGCAGCACCAATCTGGCGATTGCCAACGCCCTGCCTGCCGAACTCGCACTGACGGCTGCGACCAATGCGCCGGTGATTGCCGCAGCGCTGATCGACAAG
Organism: Rhizobium sp. CNPSo 3670; assembly: GCF_057784555.1. Taxonomy (NCBI): domain Bacteria; kingdom Pseudomonadati; phylum Pseudomonadota; class Alphaproteobacteria; order Hyphomicrobiales; family Rhizobiaceae; genus Rhizobium; species Rhizobium sp. CNPSo 3670. Next base: position 20,909 of record NZ_JBXSOL010000042.1, on the reverse strand, counting down.
CCCGCCGTCAACGTCATCCTGATCGGCGGCATGGTGGACCGGCAGACAGGTGGAGCGCTCGGCGCCAAGGCCTTGCGGGATATGGAGCAGATTTCGCCCGATCTCTGCATTCTCGGCGCCTGCGGCATCGATCTCGAGGCCGGCATCACCACCTTCGGATTCGAGGATGCGGAATTCAAGCGGTTTGCAACATCGAGAAGCAAAAGGGTTATGGCGGCGGTAACCTCGGAGAAATTCGGCACGGCTGCGCCCCACAGCATCCTTCCGGTTGCGCATTGCGAATGCCTGGTCGTCGAGCACGATGCCGATCCCGCCATTCTTGCGGGTTATCGCGAGCGCGGCTGCCGGACCGTCATCGCCGAAAAAACGAACTGAGCCGTCGTCACGGAGTTTAGAAAAAACGGGCGCTCCCAAGCCCGATAGCGAGGAAAGACCGAAAATGGACAGTCATGTGAATGCGCCGTCGGGGGTCCGCAGCGGCTTCATTACCAGAAGCAGGGCAGCGGTTTCCCTGCTCTTTCTCATGAACGGCTTTGTCGTCGGCTGCTGGGCACCCAAGATTCCGGATTTTGCCGAGCGTCTCGGGCTAAGCAAGTTCGAGCTCGGGCTGATGATCATCGTCTTCGGTGTCGGCTCGCTGGTCATGATGCCGATCGCCGGCGCGCAGATCGCCAGGCACGGCTCTCGCGTCGTTGTTCGGGCAACCGCCGTCTGCGTGCTGCCGCTGCTCCTGGCTCTGACGCTCGCTCCGAATGTGTTTACCGCGGCAATCTCGCTCTTCCTGTTCGGCGGCTTCATCGGCGCCATGGATGTGGCGATGAACGCCAATGCGGTGTCCGTCGAAAAATCCATGCGGCGCGCCATCATGTCGTCCTGCCATGCTTTCTGGAGCCTCGGCGGCTTGATCGGCTCGGGCCTCGGCGGCATCGTGATTGCCAAACTCGGCGTTCTCGGCCATGCCCAGCTCGCGACTGCGCTGGCGGCGATCTTCCTCGCTGTCGCCTGGCCGATGATCCTTGCGGATCCGCCCCATCCCGATGCGAAAAAGGAGAAGACGAGGCTGCCGATGGTGCCGCTGCCGTGGCTGCTCGGCTTGATGGCGCTGTTCTCCATGGTGCCGGAAGGCGCGGTTCTGGATTGGGGCGCGCTCTATCTCCGGCAGGACATGGATGCGTCGGTGGCGCTTTCCGGTCTCGGTTTCGCAGCCTTTTCGGCGACCATGGCGACCATGCGTTTTGCCGGCGACCTGGTGCGCGACCGCCTCGGAGGGGTCAAGACGCTGCGCATCTGCACGCTCTTTGCCATCGTCGGCATGTTGCTTGCGAGCCTTGCCCCGGACGCTGAGATCGCCATTCTGGGCTTTGCCCTTTGCGGCATCGGCATTTCAAACATGGTGCCGATCGCTTTCTCGGCTGCGGGCAATATACCCGGTCTCAAACCCGGCATCGGCATCTCGGTGGTTACGACGATGGGCTATTCCGGCATGCTGGTCGCGCCGTCGGTGATCGGCTTCGTTGCCGAACATATCGGCTTTGCCGTCGTCTTCATGGCGCTGCCGGTGCTGCTGCTGTTCGTTCTGATGTTCTCCAAGCTGGCCCATTATGCCGATGGGGTCTCCGGAGGCGGCCACTGAGCGCCTCCAAACAAAAGTGATATAGTCGGCGGTTGACAAGCAGCCGGGCTTGATCCACCTGAAAGGCACTGTTTCTAGGGGTGCAAGAACTCTGCATGTTGTCAGCCGCCGATTTTGATCCGAAACCGCGCCGCGCTTCCGTCGCCGTCGATGTCGGCGGCGTCATCGTCGGCGGTGGTGCGCCGATTGTCGTGCAATCGATGACGAATACGGATACCGCCGATATCGATTCGACCGTTGCGCAAGTCGCAGCCCTGCACCGGGCGGGCTCGGAACTGGTCCGTATCACCGTCGACCGCGACGAGAGTGCCGCCGCCGTGCCCAAGATCCGCGAGCGGCTGTTGCGGCTCGGCATGGACGTGCCGCTGATCGGCGATTTCCACTATATCGGCCACAAGCTGCTTGCCGATCATCCTGCCTGCGCCGAGGCACTCGCGAAATACCGCATCAATCCCGGCAATGTCGGCTTCAAGGACAAGAAGGACAAGCAGTTCGCCGAGATCATCGAGATGGCGATCCGCTTTGACAAGCCGGTACGCATCGGCGTCAACTGGGGCTCGCTCGATCAGGACCTGTTGACGGCGCTGATGGATCAGAATGCCGAGGCCGGCTCGCCGCTTTCGGCCCGGCAGGTGACGCGCGAGGCGATCGTGCAGTCGGCGCTGCTGTCGGCCGCCCTTGCCGAGGAGATCGGCTTGCCGCGCAACCGCATCATCCTGTCGGCCAAGGTCAGCCAGGTGCAGGACCTGATCGCCGTCAATTCCATGCTCGCCGAACGTTCCGATCACGCGCTGCATCTCGGCCTCACCGAAGCCGGCATGGGCAGCAAGGGCATCGTCGCTTCGTCGGCTGCCATGGGCTTCGTGCTGCAGCACGGCATCGGTGATACGATCCGCGTCTCGCTGACGCCCGAGCCGAACGGCGACCGTACCCGCGAGGTTCAGGTGGCGCAGGAAATCCTGCAGGTCATGGGCTTCCGCCAGTTCGTGCCGGTCGTTGCCGCCTGTCCCGGCTGCGGGCGCACGACCTCGACGGTCTTCCAGGAACTGGCCCAGAACATCCAGAACGACATCCGCAAGAACATGCCGGTTTGGCGCGAGAAATATCCCGGCGTCGAGGCGCTGAACGTCGCCGTCATGGGCTGCATTGTCAACGGACCGGGCGAAAGCAAACATGCCGACATCGGCATCTCGCTTCCCGGTACCGGCGAGATGCCGGCCGCTCCCGTTTTTATCGACGGCAAGAAGGCGCTGACACTGCGCGGCCCCAATATCGCCGCCGACTTCGAGGCGCTTGTCGTCGACTATATCGAGAAGCGCTTCGGCCGGCGGACGGCTGCGGAATGAAGGCCCGCGCGTTCGAATGAGCCGGTATTGGTCTGATAATGTCAGCAAGCTTCGGCCCTACGTCGCGGGGGAGCAGCCGCGTATTCCCGGCCTGGTTAAGCTCAATACCAATGAGAATCCCTATGGGCCGTCCCCAAAGGCGATCGAGGCGATCAGGCAAGCGACAGACGACCGTCTGCGGCTCTACCCCGATCCCGCCGCCACCGAATTGCGCGAGGCGATCGCCGCCCGTTTGGGGCTGACGAGCGAACAAGTGTTCGTCGGCAACGGCTCCGACGAGGTTCTCGCCCATACGTTCCAGGCGCTGCTGAACCACGATCTGCCGCTTCTCTATCCCGATGTGACTTACAGCTTCTATCCGACCTATAGCCTGCTATATGGCGTCGAGACTATCGAGATACCGCTCGACGATCAGTTCCGGATCCAGCTGTCCGATTACGACAGACCGTGCGGCGCGATCATCATCCCAAATCCGAATGCTCCGACGGGTATCGGCTTGCCGCTGGCCGGGATCGAGACGCTTCTTGCTGCTCATCCGGATGCGGTCGTCGTGATCGACGAGGCCTATGTCGATTTCGGCGGGGAAAGCGCAGTGCCGCTCATTTCTCGCTATCCGAACCTTTTGGTCATCCAGACCTTGTCGAAATCTCGTTCGTTCGCAGGTCTGCGCGTTGGCTTCGCACTGGGGCACCGGGACCTGATCGAGGCGCTGGTGCGCGTCAAGGACAGCTTCAATTCCTATCCGCTCGATCGCCTGGCACAGGTCGGGGCGACGGCGGCGATCAGAGACGAGGCTTGGTTCGAGACATGCCGGCGGAAAATCATCGCCAGCCGGGAAAACCTCGTCCGGGAGCTTGAGGCGCTGGATTTCGAGGTGCTGCCGTCGCAGGCGAATTTCATTTTTGCGAGGCACGCAAGCCGGCCGGGCGTTGCACTTCTGACCGAGCTGCGGGAGCGTAGCGTCCTCGTCCGGCGTTTCGCCGAGCCGCGCATTTCGGAATTCCTGCGCATCAGCATCGGCACCGACGAGGAATGCGCCCGCCTGGTTTCCGCCCTCAAGGAGATATTGGCGGCCTGACCTTCGCCTCAGCTCTTGCGGTCGGCGATGAAATGCGCAGCGGCGGTGAGGGTGGAGGCGCGCGCCCCGTAGGGGGCGAGCAGGTCCTCGGCATCGCGCACATGCCGGCGGAGCTCGGTCTCGGCCCATTCCATGCCGTGAAGCGCCACCAGCGTTCCCTTGCCGCGGGCCGCATCCTTGCCGGTCGCCTTGCCCATAGTCTCAGCATCCGAGGTCAGGTCGAGGATGTCGTCGGCGAGTTGGAAGGCGAGGCCGATCTTTTCGCCAAAGGCACGCAGGCGGCGGCGATCTTCGGGCGGGCTTGCCGCGATAATGGCGCCCGCCTCGCAGGCGAAGCGGATCAGCGCGCCTGTTTTCATCGCCTGCAGACGGATGATGCCGGCTTCGTCGGGAGCCTGCTTTTCCGCCGCCAGATCGAGCGCCTGGCCGCCGGCCATGCCGCCGAGACCGGCTGCGCGGGCGAGCGCCAGCACCAATGTCGCTTTGCTCGTATCGGGAAGGGCGGTTTCCGGCGCGGCAACGATGTCGAAAGCATAGGTCAGCAGGCTGTCGCCGGCGAGGATCGCGGTGGCTTCATCGAACTTGACGTGCACTGTCGGTTTGCCGCGGCGCAGGTCGTCATCGTCCATGGCCGGCAGGTCGTCATGCACGAGAGAATAGCAGTGAACGCATTCGAGTGCGGCGCCGACCCGAAGGGCCGCCTGCACATCGCCGCCGAGAAGGGCCGCACTTTCGGCCACAAGGAATGGGCGCAATCGCTTGCCGCCATTCAGCACGGCATAATGCATGGCGCTGCGCAGGGTGTTAGGCCTGACGATTTCATCGGAAAGAGGGCTCGGCGAAAGCAATGTATCGAGCAGCGCCTCGATTTCGCGGGCGTTGTTGCTAAGCCTCGTCTCGAAAGTGTTCCGGTTCGCGTCCATGGGCGCTGTTTGGCATGGGGCATCGGGGCTTGCAACGGAATTGTCGATGACTGCCGCAAGATTTCCCTTGTCCTCTGGCATAAGCGGCTCGCAGGCGTTATGAGAACGAAAGGGAGCGAAATGGGCTGGGGACATTGGATATAGCGACGGAGAGAGAGGATATCGCCGACATGCCGGCCCGTCGGCGATGGTTCGAAGATCGGCCTGTGCTGAGACGCGTCGGTTTTGCCGTTCTGGCCGTGCTGATCCTTCCTTACGCGCTGATCTTCCTCTACCTGCTGCCCTTCATCCATCCCGTCTCGACGCTGATGCTGCGCGATCTGGTGCTGCTGCGCGGCTATGACCGCAGATGGGTGTCGCTGGATGAGATCTCTCCGGTCCTGGTGCAATCGGTGATGATGTCGGAAGATGGTCAATATTGCTTCCACGGCGGCGTCGACTGGGCAGAGATGCGGATGCTGGTCGAGGACACGCTGAAAGGTCAGGCGACACGCGGCGGCAGCACGATCCCGATGCAGACGGCCAAGAACCTCTTCCTCTGGAACAGCCGCTCCTTCGTGCGCAAGGCGATGGAGCTTCCCCTCGCCGTCACCACGGATTTCGTCCTGTCGAAACGGCGGCTGATGGAAATCTACCTCAATATCGCCGAATGGGGTCCGGGCATTTACGGTATCGAGGCGGCGGCCCAGCATCATTTCAAGGTGCCGGCTTCGAAGCTGACGCGACGCCAGGCATCGTTGCTTGCCGTCTCGCTGCCGAACCCGATCGACCGCAATGCGGGCAAGCCTGGAAGGGGCCTTCGCCGGCTTGCCGGCGTCATCGAGAGGCGTGCGCAGGGTTCGGGCGACTACATCAAGTGCATCTATGAATAAGATCAGAACTTGTCATTAGAAGCGGTGGCCGTCATCTGACATTCTTGGTTCTGCCGTATGGGCGAATGCAATCCAACCAGAGCCCCCGAATCGCCCATGACCGCCCCGACCTTTTCTCCCGAACTTCTCCTTTACTCGAAGACGCACAATCAAAACCCACCTGCCCATCTCGGCAGCCGCTATCGCAGGATCGGCGGTTTCCTGCCCGAAGCCGGCAACACCATCGTCTGTCATCCCGAGAAAGGTTCAACGACGCTCACGGCACTGATCGAGGCGCGTGAAAAATATCTGGCGATGCCCGAGGCGTCGCAATTTCTCTTCACGCCGATCTCGAGCCTTCACATGACGCTTTTCGAAGGCGTCATTGAGACCAGGCGCCGGCAGGACTGCTGGCCTGAGGACCTCCCTCTCGACACGCCGATCGACGACATGACCGCGCTGCTGGCCGCGCGTCTCGACAGTTTTTCGATGGCCGGGCCCTTCAATGTCGGGGTCATCGGTGCTCGTCCCTCGGGTCTGCTTGTCGATGGGGCGACGGAGAAGGATCGCAGGATCATGCGCGCCTGGCGCGACGCCTTTGCCGATCTTCTCGGCTATCGGCAGCCGAACCATGCGGACTACAAGTTCCACGTCACTTTCGCCTATCCTATCGACTGGCTGGAGGACGAAGCCCTGCCGCGCTGGCAGGCGATGCTCGACGACGTGGTCGAGGACGTCAGCCGCAAAGTCCCCGTTTTCGAGCTGACGCCACCGGCATTCTGCGTGTACGAGGACATGAACCATTTCCACGAACTGCTGATCTTCGATTTCGATGCCTGAACGGGAGAGGCCTATGGACAGACCGACGCTCTACATCGCCAACAAGAATTATTCTTCCTGGTCGTTCCGGCCGTGGATGGCGCTGACGAGCGCCGGCGTCGATTTCGAAGAAATCCTGATCCCTTTCGATGATGCGGGCGGCAATCCCAAAATCAAGGCGATATCGCCGAGTGGCCGGGTGCCGGTCCTGCAGCATGGCGCGTTGAAAATCTGGGAGTCGCTGGCGATCATCGAATACGCCGCCGAGCTTTACCCGGATGCCGGCCTTCTCCCCGATGATCGCGCCGACCGGGCGCTTGCCCGGTCCGCTTCGATGGAAATGCTCTCGAGCTTCCGAGCCCTGCGCAATGCCTGCCCGATGAATATTCGCCGGCCGAAGGGGACGATCGCATTGCCTGACGACGTCGACGCCGATGTCAGCCGTATCGAGACGATCTGGCGAGACTTTCTGCAGAAATCCGGCGGGCCGTTTCTCTTTGGGCGCTTCAGTGGCGCGGATGCGATGTTTGCGCCTGTGGTCAACCGGTTCGACGTCTATGATCTCGTCAACCGAAAGGATACACTCACCTATATGGAGACGATGAAGGCGCATCCGGCCTGGCGGAAATGGGAAGAGGCCGCCCGGGCCGAGCCTTGGATCGTGGCGGAAGACGAGGTCTGAGGCTCGAATCATCGGCCTCGCAAAAAATACGAATGGGGACTGGTCAAGGCCGCCCCTTGCATGTATAAGCGCGCAAAATTTCCGAAATCGCGACATGTCCGTTTCGGCCGCCAGTCTGGCCGTGGGAATGTTTTGCCCGCAAGTGGAGTAAGAAAAATGGCTGTACCGAAGAGAAAAACGAGCCCGTCCAAGCGCGGCATGCGCCGTTCGGCTGATGCGCTGAAAGCTCCGACCTACGTCGAAGACAAGAATTCCGGCGAACTGCGCCGCCCGCATCATATCGACCTGAAGACCGGCATGTATCGCGGCCGTCAGGTTCTGACGCCGAAGGAAGGCGCGTAATTTCCGACCGGCTCGTCCGATCGCAAGTTTCAAGGCCGGCTTCATGCCGGCCTTTTGCATTTCGGCAAGATAATATTTGCAACGACTTGCAGTAGGACAGCGGATTGCGGCAGTATTCTTGCTGCGCAAGGAGATTGCCGATGGTAGCCGCAATGCCGCTGATGATTATTCCGTTTATTCTTTACAATCTGGCGATGCTCGGCCTGATGGGCGGCGGCGGCATCGCCGCCTTGCAGCATGACATCATCGTGCTGTCGATGCTCTCGGGCGCGATCTGGAGCATGGCGCTCGGCGATCTCTTCATTGTCGTCGCCCTCGTCGTGTTGTTCTTCGAAATCCTGAAAGCAACGCGAACCGGGCCCGGCAACCTGCTCAATCACATATTGTCGATGCTGGTCTTCATCGCCTTCCTGGTCGAGTTCCTGCTCGTCCAGGACGCTGCGACGCAGGTGTTCTTCATTTTGATGACGATCGCTCTGATCGATGTGATCGGCGGTTTTGCCGTTTCGATCCGGAGCGCCGGGCGGGATGTTTCGATCGGACTATAGGTTGTCGAGTTTATTCTGGAGAGCGCGGAGCTGCTCCTTCAACTCGTCGATGTCCTTAGCCTCGGCCTTGCGGCTTTCCTTGGCCGCTGGCGGCGCCATGAATGGCGAAAACATCTGCATTGCCTGCTGAAACAGCTCGGTATTGCGGCGAACCTGGTCCTCGACCATCTGCATCGGCAATTGCAGGTTCTTGCCGAGCGGCGTCTCGCCAAAGGCGCGGTTTACCTGTTCGCGCATCTGGGCCTGCTGTTCGCTGAAGGCGCGCATCGAATGTTCGAGGAAGCTCGGCACGACCATCTGCATCTGGTCACCGTAATAGGTGATGAGCTGGCGCAGGAAGGAGATCGGAAGCAGCGTATTGCCGGTTTTCGATTCCTGCTCGAAGATGATCTGCGTCAGCACTGAATGGGTGATGTCGTCCCCGCTTTTTGCGTCCTGGACGGTAAAGTCTTCGCCCTTCTTCACCATCTCCGCCAGATCTTCCAGCGTCACATAGGTGCTGGTGCCTGTATTGTACAGGCGGCGATTGGCGTATTTCTTGATGACAATCTGACCCTCATTCTTCGCCATATCAGTCTCCTGAACCCCCGTCTGATTTTGGATGTTCCTCCACTTCAGACTGTAAACGCAAAAGAAGGCCGGTGACAATCTCTTTGTGCGTTGCGGCAAACCTTTAGCAGATCAAACGAATCGGCCTTGACGGCTGCCGCCGAAAAATGGCGGCGACCGGTCTTCCCGTTTGACTTGTGCTCAAAGCTTTGCCAGTTTCCCCTTATGTAAGTAAGACGAAAAACGAGGAGCCACCCCATGAGCAATTCATCCATCGTCATCGCCAGCGCAGGTCGGACAGCAGTCGGCTCGTTCAACGGCGCTTTTGCAACGGTCCCCGCGCATGAACTCGGCGCGGCCGTCATCAAGGGCGCGCTCGCGCGTGCCGGTGTCGATGCCGGCGAGGTGGATGAGGTGATCCTCGGCCAGGTGCTGGCCGCGGGTGAAGGCCAGAACCCGGCCCGCCAGGCGGCGATCAAGGCCGGTATTCCCAAGGAGGCAACGGCCTGGGGCGTCAACCAGCTTTGCGGCTCGGGCCTGCGCGCCGTCGCGCTCGGAATGCAGCAGATTGCCACCGGCGATGCCAGCATCATCGTTGCCGGCGGCCAGGAATCCATGTCGATGGCGCCGCATGCTGCGCATTTGCGCAGCGGCACGAAGATGGGCGACATGAAGATGGTCGACACGATGATCAAGGACGGCCTGACCGACGCTTTTCACGGTTACCATATGGGCATCACCGCCGAGAATATCGCACGGCAGTGGCAGCTGTCGCGCGATGACCAGGATCAGTTCGCCGTCGCCTCGCAGAACAAGGCTGAGGCCGCGCAGAAGGCCGGCCGCTTCACCGACGAGATCATTCCCTACGTTATCCAGACGCGTAAGGGCGACGTGACCGTCGATTCCGACGAATATATCCGCCACGGCGCGACGCTTGAGGCGATGGGCAAGCTTCGTCCGGCCTTCGACAAGGAAGGCACGGTTACCGCCGCCAATGCCTCCGGCCTCAACGACGGCGCTGCCGCCGCCGTGCTGATGAGCGAGGCGGAAGCGGCGCGGCGCGGCATTCAGCCGCTTGCCCGCATCGTTTCCTGGGCAACGGCGGGCGTCGATCCGTCCATCATGGGCACCGGCCCGATCCCGGCGTCGCGCAAGGCGCTCGAAAAGGCCGGCTGGTCTGTGAACGATCTCGATCTCGTCGAGGCCAACGAAGCCTTCGCCGCACAGGCTTGCGCTGTCACTAAGGATCTCGGCTGGGATCCGTCGATCGTCAACGTCAATGGCGGGGCGATTGCGATCGGCCATCCGATCGGCGCCTCCGGCGCGCGCATTCTCAACACCCTGCTGTTCGAGATGAAGCGCCGCGGCGCGAAGAAGGGCCTCGCCACGCTTTGCATCGGCGGCGGCATGGGCGTCGCCATGTGCTTTGAAGCACTTTAGACAGCATACGATCCGTCATTGATTAAATGCCGCCACGAGCAGGCGAAAACACAGAGGGGAGCGGAACATGAGCAGAGTGGCTCTGGTCACCGGAGGTACACGCGGCATCGGCGCAGCGATATCCATGGCGCTGAAAAATGCCGGCTACAGGGTTGCGGCCACTTATGCCGGTAATGACGAGAAGGCTCATGCCTTTCATGACGTCACCGGCGTTGCGGTATTCAAATGGGATGTTTCGGACTACGCTGCCTGCGGTGAAGGGATTACCAAGGTCGAACGCGAGATCGGGCCGGTCGAAATCCTCGTCAACAATGCCGGCATCACCCGCGACGCGATGTTCCACAAGATGACGCCGCAGCAGTGGCACGAGGTGATCAACACCAATCTGACCGGCCTGTTCAACATGACGCATCAGGTCTGGAGCGGCATGCGCGACCGCAGCTTCGGCCGCATCGTCAATATCTCGTCGATCAACGGCCAGAAGGGCCAGATGGGCCAGGCGAACTATTCGGCGGCCAAGGCGGGCGATCTCGGCTTTACCAAGGCGCTTGCTCAGGAAGGGGCGGCGAAAAACATCACCGTCAATGCCATCTGCCCCGGTTATATCGGAACGGAAATGGTGCTTGCCGTGCCGGAGAAGGTACTGAATGAACGCATCATTCCGCAGATCCCGGTCGGCCGGCTCGGCGAGCCCGAAGAAATTGCCCGCTGCGTCACCTTCCTCGTCTCCGACGATGCTGGTTTCATCACCGGTTCGACGCTGACGGCCAATGGTGGGCAATTCTTCGTTTAAGACAGGACGAACGTTTGTTGATTTGCAAAGGCGCGTTGCAGGACGCGCCTTTGCTTTTGTTCGGGAGGTCAGAAGCGCTTGCCGGTGTTCCGGTCTCGCTGAACCCGAATCTTGACAGGCACTCGCTGCGGCGAGCGATCTCCGCTGCGAAGAGCTGAGACCGCGGATCTCAGCAAAGCCGCGGCAACGAGAATGGCGACGGTGGAATTCAGGACAATCTGGTCCATGCAAATATTCCTTTCAGCGCCTCGGGCAATGGTACCTGCCCTGCGCTCACGAAGGAAATATGCGCCAAGCTAGTGGGCGCCAGTAGATTTGACTTTCACGACCGTTCGTCAACGTCACATTGACGAACGCGCCGGCAAAGAAAACGGGCGCCGAAGCGCCCGTTGGGAGTCCGATATGACTTGTCGGTCAGTAGCGGCAACGAGCCTCGTAGCGGCGGCCGTAGCGGTCGCGATAGATGCAGTAGCCGCGGCGTTCGACCGACTGGCCGATGAGGGCGCCGGTCAGACCGCCGGCAACCGCGCCGACAGCGGCACCACCCCAGCTGTTGGTGACCGCGCCGCCGATGACCGCACCGGTGCCGGCGCCGATCGCCGTGCCCTGTTCGGTCGCCGTGCAGGATGCGAGAGCGCCCACGAGCGCGCCGATAAGAACAATCTTCTTCATCATGTCGTAACTCCCCAAGTTGTCGGGCTTTAAATGCGGCCCATTAGTACAAGGATAATGATAATGACGAGAACTAGCCCCAAACCGCCGGAAGGTCCATAGCCCCAGCCACGGCTATAACCCCAGTTTGGCAGAGCTCCGATCAAGAGCAGAATGAGGATAACGAGAAGTATCGTGCCAAGCATGGTGTTTTTCCTTCATTTCATCCGCAATCTGGATGGACAAGAAACACGCATTGGCGATTTTTGTTCCCGGTTGGGCGCGTAAATTAGCACGCAAGGCGATTCATGGTTTGTGATCCGTCACCCCTCACAAACCGTCCGTATGGTTTAAAAAGCATTTAAATACAATATGTTGCGGTGAACAAAGCAGGAAGGTCTCGATGTCTCCGATTCGTCGGTGATTCGTTCCGTTTTTGATCGACCCCACCGGGCAAGCGGGTCCGGCTTAACGCTGTGTGAATTTGCTCGCCGGAAGATTAACACCGACGTGACGAGACCTCGCCGCCTGCCCCGCATCTAGCGGCAGAACATGGCGACGCCACCAGATATGGCCGTGAACGAAAGGGGAAAGCCGAGCAGTCGGCGATTCGTCTCTGATTTGTTCCGGATTTGATCGAGACGTTAATTTCGACGCATTTTTCACTTGGCAGAAAGCTTATGCCAGACCTCCGGCACGGTCACAAAATACCAATAGGAGAGAGTTCCGCGATTCAGCATTTAGTAGGAAAAAGTGATTCAAAATCAATACTTAGCCGTGAACAAAAGCTGAATCAATAGGAGTCAGCGATTCGTCTCTGATTCGTTCTCACGCTGTTCCGAATTGGAAATACGCACCGTCGAGACGACTCGCAAAAGTCGCAATCCCCGACGCATTTTGAAATCTGCCCTTGCGTTTGCGGCGGTAGCTGTCCATGTGTTCTGTGCCTCCATCGAGATGGCAAAATTTTTCCCGGGGCGCGTCTGCCTCACTTGCATGGACCATGACTCTGACTTCGCAGCCGATGATTCTGAGCGGGCGCGGTGTGACCGCGGTGCTTGGACCAACCAATACCGGCAAGACCCATTATGCCATCGAGCGCATGGTCGCACACGGGACCGGCGTAATCGGCCTGCCGCTCAGGCTCCTGGCCCGCGAAGTCTATACGCGGGTGGTGGAGAAGGTCGGCTTGCAGAACGTGGCGCTGGTCACCGGCGAAGAAAAGATTTCGCCGCCCACTGCGCGTTTTTCCGTCTGCACTGTCGAGGCGATGCCGCGGGAGACCAAAGCCGCCTTTGTCGCGATCGACGAGGTACAGCTCGCAGGCGATCTCGAGCGTGGCCATATCTTTACCGACCGCATCCTGCATCTTCGCGGCCGCGATGAAACGCTGTTGCTGGGTGCAGGGACGATGCGGCCGATCCTGCAGCATATCCTGCCAGGTATCACCATCGTCGAGCGGCCGCGGCTTTCGCATCTCCTTTACGCCGGGCAGAAGAAGATCACCCGGCTGCCGCAGCGCTCCGCCATCGTCGCCTTTTCCGCCGACGAGGTCTATGCCATCGCCGAACTGATCCGCCGGCAGCGCGGCGGTGCGGCAGTCGTGCTGGGGGCGCTGAGCCCCCGCACCCGCAATGCGCAGGTCGCGCTCTATCAGGCGGGCGACGTCGAATATCTGGTGGCGACCGATGCGATCGGCATGGGCCTCAACCTCGACGTCGATCACGTCGCCTTCGCCCAGGACCGGAAATTCGACGGCTATCAGTTCCGCAACCTCAATCCGGCCGAACTCGGCCAGATCGCCGGCCGCGCCGGGCGGCACGTGCGGGACGGCACCTTCGGCGTCACGGGACAGGTCTCGCCTTTCGACGAGGAACTGGTGCAGCGCATCGAGGGACATGAATTCGACAACGTCAAGGTTCTGCAGTGGCGCACGACGGAGATGGACTTCTCCTCAATTCAGTCGCTGCGCGCCAGCCTGGAGGCCGGGCCGCGCGTGCCCGGGCTGACGCGGGCGCTGCCGGCGGTCGACCAGCAGGCGCTCGAGCAGCTTTCGCGCTACCCCGAGGTAATGGACCTCGCCGACAGGCCGGCCCGCGTCGAAAAACTCTGGGAGGCTTGCGCGCTGCCCGATTACCGGCGTATCACTCCGGCCCAACATGCCGATCTTATTTCGACCCTCTTTTCCGATCTCGTGCGCTATGGCACGGTGAACGAGCAGTTTCTTGCGGAGCAGGTTCATCGCTCGGATCGAACTGATGGGGAAATTGACACGCTTTCGGCGCGAATCGCGCAGATAAGGACCTGGACCTACGTTTCGAATCGGCCCGGCTGGCTTGCCGATCCGACACATTGGCAGGAAAAGACGCGGGAAATCGAAGATCGATTGTCCGATGCGTTACATGAAAGGTTGACGAAACGCTTTGTTGATCGCAGGACATCTGTGCTCATGAAGCGCCTGAGAGAGAATGCGATGCTGGAAGCTGAAATCAGTGTGAATGGCGATGTCTTCGTTGAAGGACATCATGTAGGGCAGTTGAGCGGATTCCGTTTCACGCCGGTGGCGGGAACGGATGGACCGGATGCCAAGGCGGTTCAGGCTGCGTCGCAGAAGGCGCTGGCGCTCGAGTTCGAGGCCCGTGCAGCCCGGCTGCATGCCGCGGGTAACAGCGATCTGGCGATCGGTTCGGATGGATTGATCCGTTGGCTCGGCGACCCGGTGGCGCGGCTTTCCGGCAGCGATCACGTCATGCGGCCGCGCGTGATCCTGCTCGCCGACGAGCAGTTGACGGGCAATGCCCGCGATCACGTCGCCGCCCGCATCGAACGTTTCGTCAATCATCACATCAGCACGGTGTTGAAGCCTCTGGACGATCTGTCGCGCGCCGAAGACCTGCAGGGTCTTGCCAAGGGTCTTGCCTTCCAGCTGGTCGAAAATCTCGGCGTGCTCTTCCGCCGCGACGTCACCGAAGAAGTGAAGTCGCTGGATCAGGAGGCTCGCGCCTCCATGCGCCGCTACGGCGTGCGTTTCGGGGCCTATCATATCTTCGTTCCGGCCCTTCTGAAGCCGGCACCGGCCGAACTGATCACGCTGCTCTGGGCGTTGAAGAACTACGGTCTCGACAAGCCGGGCTATGGCGATCTCATTCCCGTGCTTGCCGCTGGCCGCACCTCCGTTGTCACCGATCCGAGCTTCGAGCGGATGTTCTACAAGCTCGCCGGCTTCCGTTTCCTCGGCAAGCGCGCCGTGCGCATCGACATTCTGGAGCGGCTTGCCGATATCATCCGTCCGCTGCTGCAATGGAAGCCCGGTCAGAACAATCGTCCGGAAGGCGCCTATGACGGTCGCCGTTTCACGACGACGACGGCGATGCTGTCGATTCTCGGGGCAACGCTCGAGGACATGGAAGAGATCCTCAAGGGCCTCGGCTATCGCGCCGATGCCGTGAAGGCGGAAGAGGCGTCGGCCCATCTTGCGGCGCAGGACGCAGCTTCAGCCCCTGCCGCCTCCGCGGAAATGTCCGGGGAAGAAGCGGTAGAAAAAGCCGATCACGACGATGCCGACGCGGCGACGGAAGAGGCTGCTTCCGAGCCATCAGCAGCCGAGGCGGCGTCGACGGCAGCCGACACCCCCGCGCCAGAAGCGACCGACAACGACGCTGCGGCCGAAGTGACCGAGACAGCCGCGTCGGCAGAGACTGCCGCTTCCGGGGAAGCTGGCGAGCCGGCGGAACCAAAGCCGGTTCTTTTGTGGCGTCTCGGCGGTCGCAATGACAATCACCGCCAGGCACGCGGCGGCCACGGCGAACGCAGGGGCGGCCAGAACCAGGAGCGCGGCGAGCGCAATCGTCGTCCGAACGGCGGTGAAGGCGGCGAGGGCAATCGCAGCGGCGACGGGCGCGACAACCGTCACGGCCGCGGCAAGGATGGTGGCGGCCGCGACGGCGGCAGGCCGCAGCAGGCAAGGGGCGAGCGCAAGGACCAGCCGCGCGGTGATCGTCAGGACCGTGGCGATCGGAAGGACCGCGGCGAGCGTAACGATCGCAATGACCGTAACGACCGGAACAACAATCGCGGCGCCCAGCCGCTGCGCTTCGAGGCCAAGCCGCCGCGCAAGGAGAAGCCGATCGATCCGGATTCGCCCTTCGCCAAGCTCGCAGCCCTCAAGGAACAGATGAAGAAGTAGTCATGGGCGGGGAGACACAGCCGGCAAGCGGTTCGCGCCAGCGCATCGACAAGTGGCTGTTCTTCACGCGCGTGGTGAAGTCGCGCTCGCTGGCCCAGAGCCACGTCCAGTCAGGGCATGTGCGCATCAATGGCGAGCGCTGCAGTCACCCGAGCCAGACGGTCAAGCCGGGCGACCGCGTCGAACTGACGCTGGAGCGGCGCGACGTCATTCTCATCGTGCGTCTCGCCGGGGAACGGCGGGGTCCCTATGAAGAGGCTCGCCTGCTCTATGATGACCAGTCCCTGCCGCCGGATGAGACAAAACGTCTCACGCCGTTTGAGCAAGCGACCCGCGCGACCGGTACCGGCCGTCCGACCAAAAAGGAAAGACGTGCAATCGACAGGTTGATGTCGGACGAGGATTAGAAAACTCTGTCTGTGGTGGCGGCTTTTGCAGATCGTTTATCCTTGAAATCCGCCGCTAAAGCCGATAGGTCACTGAAAACCTGCCGGAAGCGTGCTTGCCTGCCAAGCCTGTCCACGCTTTTCGCCCGGCACGGGGATAGGCGCGACGTTCCAGGTTGCCCGGTCCCATCCGCATGAAATCCTGGAGTTTCTTCATGACCTATGTCGTGACCGACAATTGCATCAAGTGCAAATACACCGATTGCGTGGAAGTCTGCCCGGTCGACTGCTTTTATGAAGGCGAGAATTTTCTCGTCATCCACCCCGACGAATGCATCGATTGCGGCGTCTGCGAACCGGAATGTCCCGCCGAGGCGATCAAGCCGGATACCGAGCCGGGCCTCGACAAGTGGCTGAAGATCAATACTGAGTATGCCAGCATCTGGCCGAATATCACGGTCAAGAAGGACCCGTTGCCGGAGGCCAAGGAAATGGACGGCCAGACGGGAAAATTCGAGAAATACTTCTCCGAAAAACCCGGTTCCGGCGACTAAGACCCTGCGCGATGCGGCCGCTGCATTTGAGCGGCCATGCGGTGAAACGTTTTAAATCCTGCGTCCGGCATATGGGTGATCTGTGTTGCTCGCATGACTCAGGCGAAGCAAATTATTGATTTCCTCATATTTTTGTGATAGGTTTCGTGCACTGTTCCATTTGTGGCATGACGCATGCCCAAAACCATCACGAAAGCAAAACCAATCCGTCCCACGGTTTCCGTGACATATCAACGCCTTGAGCGTCGCATCCCAAGATGGCGCGCAAGACACATTTGCTTTTGCCTGATGGGACCAGAGTGAAGTCACCCGACGGATCTACCCGTCTCATCCGGGCCTGACTGACCCGGCTCCGGCCGCCGCCGGAAGCGTAACAGGGAGTTTTTGAATAGAATGACGACTCAGCAGAAAAAGCCTTCTACAGCACGTCACGGCTTCAAGACCGGTGAATCGATCGTCTACCCCGCTCATGGCGTCGGTACCATCACCGCTATCGAAGAGCAAGAAGTTGCCGGCATGAAGCTCGAACTTTTCGTTATCGATTTCGAGAAGGACAAGATGCGCCTGAAGGTTCCGGTCGCCAAGGCGATGAGCATCGGAATGCGCAAGCTATCGGAAACGGACTTCGTCGATCGTGCGTTGAAGGTTGTTCAGGGCAAGGCGCGCGTCAAGCGCACCATGTGGTCCCGCCGCGCCCAGGAATATGATGCCAAGATCAATTCCGGCGATCTGATTTCCATTGCTGAAGTCGTGCGTGATCTCTATCGTGCAGAGAACCAGCCCGAACAGTCCTATTCCGAGCGCCAGCTCTACGAAGCAGCACTCGATCGCATGGCGCGCGAAATTGCCGCCGTCAACAAGATGTCGGAAACCGAAGCCGTCCGCCTCGTCGAGACCAACCTCAACAAGGGTCCGAAGCGCGGCAAGGCGATCGAAGAAGACGATTCGCAGGATGAAGCCGCTTAAGGCAAGCCTGTCTCTCCCATGAAAAAACCCGGCCTTCGCGCCGGGTTTTTTATTGGAACTTTTTCCCGACTGACGCGTTTATCACACGTAATTGCGGACTGCTCGTCGGGCGCTGGCTCGTCGGGCGAACTGCTATTCCGTCAATATTCGGTGAGGAGCGGCTCATGCCTTTTCAATATTGCCCGTTCGGCAACGTGAAGAAACAGGTCCGACCCAGCCGTCTTAGCGGCACATGATAAGAAATAGGGCCTTTCCCTGAGAAGTCTAGGGCGAGGCCCTTTTGCATTCGGAACCCATTCAGTCCGGACAGCGATGTTCCGGAAGGTGAGTTTTATTGTTCATTTTGAGGGCGAAGGCCTGTTTCGGGAGATCGAAATGAAGAACATGTCTGCAGATCGGCGCATGATCAAAATCGCGATGGCCGCCCCATATCTCGCCCGCCAGGAAGAGCATGATCTCGCCACTCGCTGGAAAGATCACGACGATCGCGGTGCGCGCAACCAAATCGCCATGGCGCATATGCGCTTGGTTATCTCCATGGCCGGCAAGTTCCGCAATTTCGGTCTGCCGATGAGCGACCTCGTGCAAGAGGGCTATGTCGGCCTGCTGGAAGCCGCCGCGCGTTTCGAACCCGAACGTGACGTGCGTTTTTCGACCTATGCCAGTTGGTGGATCAGGGCGTCGATCCAGGATTATATCCTGCGCAACTGGTCGATCGTGCGCGGCGGCACCAGTTCGGCCCAGAAGGCGCTATTCTTCAATCTGCGCCGCCTGCGCGCTAAGCTTGCTAGGGGCGATACGCAACTGACACTGCAATCCATTCATCAGGAAATCGCGGCGGCTCTCGGCGTCAGCCTCGCCGATGTGCAGACCATGGATGCCAGGCTTTCCGGCAACGACGCCTCGCTGCAGGCGCCTTCCGTCTCCGGCGATGCCGAGAGCGCGGAGAAGATGGATTTCCTCGTCAGCGACGATCCGCTGCCGGACGAGCAGGTTTCCAATATGATCGACGGCGAGCGGCGCCGCGTCTGGCTCGCCTCGGCGCTGAAACATCTCAACGAACGCGAGATGAAGATCATCAGCGCCCGGCGCCTGGCGGAAGACGGCGCCACGCTCGAAGAACTCGGCGCCGATCTCGGCATTTCCAAGGAGCGCGTGCGCCAGATCGAAAGCCGGGCGATGGAAAAGCTTCGCAGCGCGCTGGTCAGCGCCGATCCGCATATGGCGGCCTACGCTTGAACGTCTTTCCGCTCCAGCAGCACCGACTGCCCGGCGCCAGCCGGGCTTTTTTATTCGGCAATGATTTTGACGCGATCGCCGGGGGAAACGGCCGCACCCGTCGGCAGGGCATTGATGAGCTTGAAGAGATCGAGCTTGCGGTCGGTGCCCATCATGCGGGCGGCAAGCGTCGAGATGTTCTCGCCGGGCCGCACGGTAACGACGCGAATGCGCAGCGGCTTCAGCGAGGCAGCTTCCGCCGGTGTCATGCGCCGGAAGCTGGCGCGCAGAACATTGGCCGTCGGTTCGAGGGCATCGCTGCCCTTCGGCACGGCGGTCAGGAAACGGAAGATCTGCGCATTGTTGCGGATGACGGTGACATCGAAATCCCAGCGGTCGGCACTTGCGCGCGCAGTGGCTGCTTCCATGCCATTGACGGTAATCTGCTGAATGGTCGATGGGTCGAGACCGGTCACCCAGCCGCTGGAGATATAGTTTGTGAGGCTCTGGTTCTGGTTGTCGGCGACGCCATCGAAGCGGACGGCGATGTCGTTGGGGCCGGTGGCCATCACGGCTTCGACCTTGTTGTCGATTTTGAAGTCCGCCGGCACGTCGAAGCGGATCCCGAGGCCGCCATGCAGGAAAGTCTGACCGCGCACGTAGCCCTCTTCCGGGCTGTCGCCGTAGAGCAGGCCGTCAATGCCGTCAAGATAATAATCGCGGCCCTTGTCGCCGACCGTCCCCTCCTGGCCAAAGGCGCGCGCATGGGTGCGGGCAAGCTCGATGCGTTGGGCGGAGTTCGGATGGCTCGAAAGGAAGTCGAGGCTTTGGTCGGCTTCCGGGTCGACCGCCATGAAGCGGCTGTAGGCCGCCATGGAATCGAGGAAGCGGGCGGCGGCATAGGGGTCGTAACCGGCTTCGCCAAGCATGCGCACGCCGATGACATCGGCCTGCAGCTCCTGCTGGCGGGAGAAGGCGGCAAGCCTGAGCTTGCCCCGGGCCAGCGCCTGCTTGCCGGCAATGTCGCTCGAGAGGACCTCGGCGACGACGCGGCTGGCGATGACTTCGGCTTCTTCGCGCTTCTGACGCTCGATACCGTGGTTCGCTGTCACGTGGCCCATTTCGTGCGACAGCACAGCGGCGACTTCCGAGGCGTCGTTGGCAAGCGCGAGCAGGCCGCGGGTGACGTAGAGATACCCGCCCGGCAGCGCAAAGGCGTTGATCGCAGGCGAGTTCAGGATGGTAATCCGGTAGGACTGGCTCGGATTTTCCGAAACTGCCGTCAGTGCGCCGGCAATGCGCGCGACGAGGCGCTCGGTCCTGGCATCCTTATATTCGCCGCCGTAGCTTGCCACGATACGCGGATGCTCGCGGGCGCCCATCGCCGCCCGCGGATCGTTCTTCTGCACCTCGTCGACGATCTGGGGATTGGAAGAAGGCGAGATGCTCGGCTGGTAGGATTGTTCGATCAGCGGCTGACACCCGTTCAGCGCCATTGCGACGGCTGAAAGCAGCATCAGGCGATGGACGAAGCGCCGCGTCGCAGAGATGGCATCACTGGAAAGCGCGGGCGATTTCCACGTCGTCAAGCTGTCCAGTCTGGTTCTCCGCATCATGTCGCTGTTTTGCCGGTTTGCCGCAGATGGGGACCGGCCTTGGCAAGGGGAACTCAACGGGTGCGCACCCCTGATCTCGCGCCGCATGCTAAGCCGATACACGTCGTTGCTGTAACTGATTTACGCATCGGTTGCATAGCGAGACTCTGTTTAATTGTGGCGCCGTTGCATTTTAGCAAGCCTCAGGCATCAAGGTTCCCTTCGCTCGGATGAAATTATGGCGAAAGTTCCGTCACCAGGCACAGATTTGTCGCCGGCACGGAAAAAGAACGGCACGATTGAAGTAACAGGCTGGGAAATGGCAGTCCTGCGAGAAAATCACAACTTC
>NZ_JBXSOL010000041.1:0-33143 GCF_057784555.1 Rhizobium sp. CNPSo 3670 | reverse complement strand
GTCTTGAAAGGATTGAACCAGCGAGCCACGCGATTTGCCTCGTGCGGCATACGCTGGCGACGGTGCCGACATAATCTCCTCCGGAGGAGGTATGCGATCATCTTAGCCCAGAACGTGAACATCCTTGCAACACGGCGTCCACGAGGCTCCGCGAACAACGGCTCACTTCGGACGCCGGCCTCGGCGCCAGCCACCACGTGGATGGCCGGCATTGGGAAAACAAGATTCCTTTCTTTTCGCCCAAGGTGATCAAAGTGCCTGTCGCGTTGAGTGTCTTCCCCGACGAACTGTTCGTAACACCGAGATCGTGGGCGGAAGCCGCCTACCCTAACCTCATCCGCTATAACAGACTCTCCAAGGGCGGACATTTCGCAACCTGGGAACAGCCGAAGCTCTTCACGGACGAGGTTCGGACTGGGTTGCGAAGTCTGCGGAAAGCTAGCTGACCATTCTCTGCGCGCAGCGACCGACAGCCGCTGCGCGCCGACGGAATAGCTCATGCCTTCACGGCTCGAGGTGCCTTCCGATTGGTAAGGTAAACCCCAGCAGCCACTATCACCGTGCCAACGATCAGTGGAGGGCTAAGGGGCTCGCCGAATGCGATAAAGGCCTGGACCGCTACCGTAGGCGGGCAGAGATAGATCAAGGATGCAGCGCGCGAAACCTGACCTCGGCGGATCAAATAAAGAAGCAGCGCAATACCCCCAACCGATATCCCGAATACTGACCAGGCAAGAGCGACGTAGGTTTCGAGAGCGCCATCGAAGCGGAAGGTCTCGAAGGCCAGCGCGAAGGGGGCGGTCAACGCCAGTGCACCAAGATATTGCAACGTCGCGATTGCGGTCAGATCGCCATTTTGAAGATGCTTCTTCTGATAAATCGTTCCGTAGGTGACAGCGAACATTGCTACCAAATTAACGGCGAGCGGAATACCGGCATGAAGGAGATCGGACGTACCTGGTTGAAGGAGCTTCGGTGAAATGGCGACGGCGATGCCGACGAAGCCGAGTGCCAGACCCGCCGTCTGTGAAGGGCGCAGCCGTTCGCCAATGAGTAGGCTGGCCGCCAGTGCCGTGAGAAGTGGCTGCATGGCGGCAATGATGCCGGAGATGCCGGCCGGTACGCCGTGCGCCACCGCCCACCAGACACCGCCAAGATAGAGGCCGTGCAGGAAAGCGCCCGAATAGACCGCCCGCCACGCCAATGCGCCACTGGGCCATTTAGCCCTTATGGCAAGGCAGATAGCGCAAAAGGCGGCCGCCGAAAGCACGTAACGGATCGTGAGGAACGAGAACGGTTCGGAGTGAAGAGCCGCGTACTTCGCAATGATCCAGCCAGTTGACCAGAGAAATACAAAAATGGCGGGAGCGGAACGGTCAAGGGTCATGAATATCTCTGATGTTCGAGAAACGTTGGTTGTTGTAAATCTTCGGATTTTTGGCATCTAACGCCGACTTTTGATGCTCTCTTCAGCGCGCCCGATGTGTAAGCTTTTGTGCTTCCAGCTGTGAGGCCGCGGCGGTATAGCCACCGCCCATACCGTCCAGGAAGTGAAGATGGGACCCACGAGCACCGGCTGGGACGAGGCAGGTCATCAACGCGTGAGATTGGCGGTGCAGTCCGAAGTAGGCTTCGCCCCGATCGAATGCCGACGCCAGGAGCGCTTCGACGTTCTTGATCTGCTCGGGCGTACAGTCAAGAGTCAGGCGAAGGACATCGTCGTACCGTCTGTAGTCCGAATTCAAAACGACATCGGTCCATCCCTTGCCACCGAGGTAGTCAGCAACATCGCTGGTGATCGCGACGTCGCCGGGAACAGGGCGCGACGAGCCATCCGCTACACCGAGCACAGCAAGTATTTGTCTTGCCAACATGGTGAACGCATCAGGCATCGTATGATCCTGTGGCTCCACAAGAAGCGAGAGGATATCACCTCGTTGACTTGGGATTGGTGCCCACTCGCAGGTCAATCCATTCAAGTCAGGCGCTGAGTATTCCTCACAAGGCGAAAGCGCGAAATTTCCTGCTTTGATCTCCGGATCAGCCCAGTTCAGTCCTCCACCGGCAAACATGGCATAGGTAGCTGTTTCTGATGCGGCGAAGTGCGAGACTTTCACGTCCCGTCCGGCAGCGCGTATATCAGCCACTGTCATGAGGCCGGTCCTGAGGTTGAGGTGCAACTGATCGCGAGCATAACCGGCGACCCGACGAAGGACGCCAATCGCGGTTTCCTTTGCGCCGGGATCGAAGGCAAATGCCGCGCCGTCACCGCGAAACACGAATGGGAAGTCGAAGTTGCCAAGGGCGTTGCCTAGCGCTGCTATGGCCGAAGCGCCCGCGTAGTTGACATCCTTGTAATGGCCTCGGGCGATAGCCGAGGTTGAATCGACGACGTCGGTGATCCCGACCACCCAGTCGTTCGGTAGCGGCATGTAGATCGTCGTATCCAGTAGTTCGGCAAAATCGCCGCTCGCCTCGACTTGTCGCAATGTCTCGTGCATTGAAGCCTCCTACCTTTAAAGCCAGCCGGCTGGCCTACCATGGTGGCTGGCCAGCCGGGCTTCGGTTCAGATGAGGGTCGTCACAACATCTACGTTGCCGTGCGTCGCTTTGGAGTACGGGCAGATGTTGTGGGCGTCATCCAGCAGCGCCGTTGCGACCGCAGGATCGACGCCGGGAACACTTACGTTGAGGCGGGCACGGAGGAAGAACGAACCATCCTCGAGATTCAGGTCGATCTCGGCGTCAACCGCGAGACCTTCCGGAAGCTTGATGTGCTTCTGCGATGCAGCATATTCGATAGCGCCCATGTAGCAGGCCGACCAAGCCGCACCGAACAGATTTTCTGCTGCTGGATGCGGCTGCTTCATCTTGATGTCGAGGTGACCATCGCTACTGCGCGCGCCGCCTTCGTGACCATTCGTGTTGTGGGTCTTACCGGTGAAAAGGACCTTGTGTGTCATGGCGAAACTCCTCTGTGTTGGTTGAGTGTCTGCACCCGTTGTGCTGCCAACAGAGGTACTGCCGCACGTCCAGAATCGCACGTTAGTCGTTGTTAGACGTTGATTGCCGCCACTCTCCAACAAACAAGGATTAACAACGCCTAACGTGAGCATCGGGGCGGCTCGGCGTAGTTTTTAGGGCAGCACAACGGTGCAGACTCTCAACCGCAATTCTCGAGGAGAGAGACCATGACCACCACCAGAACCGAAGTTATCGACCTGGATCGACGCCGACTTTTGGGTGCCACCGCGACCGGCATCGCCGCACTCGCTATCGCAAACGCGTTTCCTAAGCGTTCAATTGCATCGACCGATCCCGAAGCAATCCGTCCGTTCCGGGTCGACATTCCAGAAGCTGATCTTGATGATCTGCGTTATCGGCTTGTACACACCCGGCTGCCTGAAAAGGAAACGGTCGACGACTTCTCGCAGGGCGTGCCGCTCAAGACGATCAAGCAGGTCCTCCAGCATTGGCAGACGAAGTATGACTGGCGGAAGGTGGAGGCGCGGATCAACAGCTATCCGAACTTCCTCACCGAAATCGATGGGCTGGATATCCATTTCATCCATGTCCGCTCGAAGCACCAGGATGCCATGCCGATCATCATCACTCATGGCTGGCCTGGATCGATCGTCGAGCAACTGAAGATCATCGAGCCGCTGACCGACCCGACTGCCTATGGTGGTGATGCCTCTGACGCCTTCCACGTCGTCATTCCGTCGATGCCCGGTTTCGGGTTCTCCGGGAAGCCGGAAGCGACCGGCTGGGGTCCGGAGCGTATTGCGAGCGCATGGATCACCTTGATGCGGCGGCTCGGCTATGATCGGTTTGCCGCACAGGGAGGCGATTGGGGTGGAATTGTAACCAATCAGATCGCCGTGCAGGCTCCGCCGGAATTGCTCGGGATCCATACGAACTTCCCTGAGACGGTTCCTCCGGAGATCGACCAGGCGGCTTTCGCCGGCCGTCCAGTTCCTGCAGGCCTGTCTGACGAGGAGAAGGCGACCTACGAACAGCTCGCATTCTTCTACAAGCACGTCTACTACGCCTTCGAAATGGGCACACGGCCACAAACCCTAGTGGCATTGACGGATTCGCCCATGGGTCTTGCAACCTTCATGCTCGACCACGACGCACGGAGCCTGGAGATGATCTCCCGCTCCTTTGATGGCCAACCTGAGGGTTTGTCGCCCGACGACGTGCTCGACAACGTGACGCTGTTCTGGCTGACGAACACGGGTGTTTCGGCCGCTCGTCTCTATTGGGAGAACAAGATTCCTTTCTTTTCGCCCAAGGGCATCAAAGTACCAGTCGCGTTGAGTGTCTTCCCGGAGGAGTTGTTCGTAACGCCCCGAACCTGGGCTGAGGCCGCTTACCCCAATCTCATCCACTACAACAAGGTGGCAAAGGGCGGGCATTTCGCAGCTTGGGAACAGCCGAGGCTCTTCACAGACGAGGTTCGGACCGGGTTGCGAAGCCTGCGCAAAGCTAGCTGACCTGTTCGGCGCGTGCATATGCGCGCGCCTCCCTCCTTCACCGGGGTACGATCATGCAACATGTGCATACTGCCAGGACAGAGACAATTGGCAGCCGAGAGAACGGCTTCGCGCGCAGCTCGGACGGCGCTCTCGACATTAGACTTTCAAATCCTGCCGGCAATCGGCTGGGCACGAACCCGGAGCAGCTTGTCGCGATTGCCTGGTCCGCGAGTTTCGCAAGTTCGCTGAAACATGTCGCCGACCTCAGGCGAGTTAAGCTCCATTCCGACGTCAGGATATATGCCGATGTGGATTTATCGTCGGACGATCAGGGATATGTCGTCGGTGTCCGCCTCGATATCTACCTCCCGGGACTGGATCGCGACATCGCATCGCGTTTGATTGAAGCGGCTCGGCTTGAGTGTCCATACTGCCGAGCGACGCGCGGGAACATCAATGCCTTTTACAATCTCGTCTGAGTGCACGGGGTGGGTAAACCGAATGTTGGGCCGCAATGGCAGCGAAGAAGGCGTTGGAGTATAAAGAGGCGCGGTGGGGTGATTAGAGGGGATGAAATGACGCCGGCGACAGGCGATGCGGCAGGTGAGCTGTGCTTCGGCCCCTTTTGTCTGAATGTGGGCCAGCGCCTTCTTGTGAAAGAAGGAGTTCCTGTCGATCTTGGTGCACGTGCTCTGGACCTTTTGATCGCGCTTGTGTCCGCTCCCAATACCCTTTTGAGCAAGCATGAGCTGATGTCACGGGTTTGGCCGGACGTTGTTGTTGAAGAGGGAAACCTGCGCTTCCACATGACCGGGTTGCGCAAGGCGCTCGGCGACGGGCAGAATGGGGCCCGTTACATCACCACGATCCCCGGCCGCGGCTACTGCTTCGTTGCACCGATCAAAGGCTCGGCCCCTGCACAGGCCCCCGGTCATGACGCCGTAAAATTCAGGCATGCCAATCTTCCCCACCGTTTGGAACGCATGGTCGGGCGCGACGGTGATATTCTTGACCTCTCGGACCGGCTGTCGAGGTATCCGGTGGTTTCCATCGTCGGAGGCGGAGGCGTCGGCAAAACCACGGTCGCGATTGCATTGGCCAATCATTTGGCGGCGGCGTTCGATGGAGCCGCGGTACTTGCCGATTTTGGAACGATAAGCGATCCAAACCTCGTTTCGCCGGCCCTCGCGTCGATGCTCGGAATACCGGTCGGCTCCGACGACGTGCGTCCCAGCCTGCTCGCCTATCTTCGTGACAAGCGCATCCTTCTCGTGTTCGATACCTGCGAACACGTGGTCGATACCGTGGCAGACCTCGCGGCGAGTATAATCGACGCCGCGCCACAGGTACGCATCCTCGTCACGAGCCGCGAAGCGCTTAGGATCGAAGGCGAAAGCATCTACAAACTTGAAACATTGGCCTGCGCTCCAGACGAGCCGGGCATCACTGCCGAAGCCATCCTCTCCTACCCCGCCTCCCAACTGTTCGTCGAACGCATCGCCGCGAGCGGGGCTGCCTTCGCAGCAAGTAACGAGGACGCCCTTATCATTGCAGCAATCTGCCGTAAGCTTGACGGCATGGCACTTGCGCTGGAGCTGGCCGCAAGGCGGGTCGAGACATACGGACTTTCCCAGACGGCGGCCCTGCTTGATCAGCATCTTGCCTTAGCGTGGGTCGGTTCACGCAACGCGCCGCCTCGTCAGAAAACGTTGCAGGCAACCCTCGACTGGAGCTTCGGGCTGCTGTCGGAACTCGAACGCACCGTTCTACGAAGACTGTCGATCTTCGTTGGCGATTTCACGCTCGATGCCGCGTGGGAGGTGATCGCCACACCTTCCCTTGATCGACCTGCACTCTTTGGTGCCATCGATAGTCTCGTTGCAAAGTCGCTCCTCAGCGCGACCTCGTTCGGCGCGATGATGCGATATCGATTGCTGGATACCACCCGCGCCTACGCGCTACATGGACAGACCGAAGACGATCGCGCCGAGCTGGCGGCGAGTCACGCGGCATACTACCGGCGTTGGTTGGAGCAGTTCGGTCCGGATTGGCCAACGCTCTCGAACGGGCCCGAGCGACTGCCGTATTTCCTCGGCATCAACAACGTCCGGGCAGCCTTGGAATGGGCGTTCGGCGACAACGGCAACGCCGACATAGGCATCAGTCTCGCCGCTGCGGCAGTTCCCGTATTTCAGGCGATGTCGCTCTTTCCCGAATGCGAGCGCTGGTCCGAGCGCGCCCTTTCTGCAATGGGCGACAACCATGAGGAAACCCGTGAGGAGATGCATCTTCAGGCTGGCCGCGGCATCTCCCGCATGTATCTTCGCGGCGGTCGTGACACGCTTCCTCCCCTCACCAGGAGCCTCGAAATAGCCGAAAGACGCGGAGATGCGGTCGATCAGCTAAAGGTTCTTGGACCATTGAACATGTTTTACCTCCGAACGGGAGATTTTAAATCGGCGCTACAGTGTGCCTATCGCTGTTCATCTGTCGCTGAGGCAACCGACGAGCCTTCGGCCATTTCACTTGGGCACTTCTTTCTCGGCAATTCGCTGCATTTCAGCGGTGAAATCGGTAAAGCAAAGCTGGAGCTGGAGGCCTCGTTGTCGGTCGATCCACTCCCAAGCCGGGCACCCGGGAGCTATGTCGGCTTCCAGGGTCGCGGGCTAGCAGGCGGCATCCTAGCGAGAAACCTTTGGCTGCAGGGCCTTCCTGACCGAGCCGAATCCATGGCGCGGCAGACAATAAAGGAGGCTGCAGCCGCGGACCATTCGCTAACCCTCTGTATCGCGCTACTCGGGGGTATCGCGGTATTCCTCTGGCGGGGCGACCTGGCGAGCGCGCAGGAGTACATAAATTGGCTAATTTCCCGGGCTGGGCTGCATTCCCTGTCGCCGTACGTGTCGGTCGCTAGAGGATTCGAAGGAGAAGTCGCGATCCGCCGGGGCGATCCCGACGGTGGCGTCGATATCATCCGTCGCTGTATCGAAAGGCTCCATGGGTCAACATATGAAGTCTTTACCACTATGTTAGAACTCTCGCTGATCAAGGGATTAGCTGCGTTGGGCAAGGTCGAGGAAGGCTTGGAGCGCGTCGACAAGGCCATCCAATCGGTCCAAACCAATGGAGACTTCTGTTATAGCCCAGAGCTTCTGCGCATGAAGGGTACCCTTCTGCGAAATAATCCCTCTTCGGATGAGGCGCGCACCTCCATCGCAGGAGCCATTCATGCAAGTCGAAAGATGGGTGCGCGCGGATGGGAATTGCGAGCTTCGTGCGATCTCGCCGCACTTGAGATGGAATACGGAAATAAGGTGGAAGCCGTTGCGATCCTTCAGCCCGTCATCAACAAGTTTACCGAAGGCCGCAATACCATCGACCTAAAGGTGGCCGAAGAGCTACTGGCCCGAGCCTCGCTTCAATAGCCATCCATCACCCTCTTCCGTTGGAACTCCGGTGTGGCAGCTAACAGCTAACGGCTGCTTTCGGCCCAATTAAGACGCTCGTTCCCATCCTTCGCCTTGAACAGATTGCAACCGCAGAACTAGTCGTCCGGCCTCAGCATCACTGAAAATTCCGGCTCTTGATCTTCAGCGTATCGATATGAAGATCTGGCACGAACATATCCCTCGCCCGGACGCCGGGCGGCGCCTTTTCACGCGAATCCGGGCTGCCGGGCGAACCATGAGCGAACTCGTCGCCGCGGCCGGTCGGCGGATGAAACGATCCGTCACGCCCGGCAAGCCCCGACAGGTCGGCCGAGAGATCGAAGAGCTGCTGGGCGACGAGGTGAACCACCTCCCCTTCCCGCTGTATCTTGCCGTTGATCGCCATCATGCTGGCGCCGAGCACCACGCGGCGCGACCGCTCGAAGAGCTTTGGCCAGACGACGACATTGGCAATGCCGGTTTCGTCCTCGATGGTGACGAACATCACGCCCTTGGCCGAACCTGGCCGCTGGCGCACCAGCATCAGACCGGCAGCCATCAGCCATTGTCCGTCGCGCGCCGTCATCGCCTGCGCACAGGTGACGATCCGGCGTTTGGCCAGGTCGGCCCGCAGGAATCTCAACGGATGCGGCCGGAGCGTCAGGCCGATATGGCTATAATCCTCGACGACGTTGTGACCGTCGGTCATCTGCCTGAGTTCGACTTCCGGCTCCTGCTGCTCGGCAACCGCCCACGCCTCGCGTTCCGCCGCGGCCGTAAACAGCGGCAGCGGTTGGTCGCGCAGTGCCTTGATCGCCCAAAGCGCATCACGGCGCTCGAGGCACAGTGACGGCAAAAAGGCATCGGCTTCGGCGAGCTCGACCAGCGAGGCGACCGGCACGCCGGATCGCCGCCACACGTCATCGACCGCGGCGAAGGGTTCATCGGCGCGGGCAGCGACGATGCGCGCCGCATCGGCTGTTGCCAATCCGCGCACCAGCCGCATGCCGAGCCGCACCGCATGGCGGTCGCTGCCCTTGATCGGCTCCAACGTGCAGTCCCAGCGCGAGCGGTTAACGCAGACGGGACGGACGTCGACCCCATGCTCGCGGGCATCGCGGACGATCTGGGCCGGGGCATAGAAACCCATCGGCTGCGAGTTCAGAAGCGCCGCACAGAAGACATCAGGGAAATGGCATTTCACATAATTGGAGGCATAAGCGATGAGTGCGAAGGACGCCGCATGGCTTTCCGGGAAACCGTAGGAGCCGAAGCCTTCAAGTTGGCTGAATGTCTTCTCGGCGAATTCAGGCGTGTAGCCGTTCCGGATCATCCCCGTGACCAGCTTGTCCTTGAAGCGTGAGACACCACCCGTGAACTTGAAGGTCGCCATGGATTTCCTGAGCTGGTCGGCCTCGCCACCGGTGAACCCAGCACAGACCATCGCTACCTTCATCGCAGACTCCTGAAACAGCGGCACGCCGAGGGTTTTATGAAGGACCGCCTCCAGTTCAGGTGTCGGATATTCGACCTTCTCCTTGCCTTCCCGCCGGCGGAGATAGGGGTGCACCATGTCCCCCTGGATCGGCCCGGGGCGGACGATTGCCACCTGGATGACGAGATCGTAGAAGGTCCGCGGCTTCATGCGCGGCAGCATGGACATCTGAGCTCGGGATTCGATCTGAAACGTCCCAAGCGTGTCGGCCTTGCGGATCATCGCATAGGTCGCCGAATCCTCCTGCGGAATGGTGGCAAGGTCGAAATCCTGGTGCTTGTACTCATGGATCAGGGCGAAAGCCTTTGCCATGCATGTCAGCATGCCGAGCGCGAGCACGTCGACCTTCATCATTTTGAGCGCTTCGACGTCATCCTTGTCCCACTCAATCACCTGGCGGTCGACCATCGCCGCCGGTTCGATCGGTACGAGATGATCGAGCCTGTCATGGGTGAGGACGAACCCGCCCGGATGCTGACCGAGATGCCGCGGCGCTCCCATCAGCTGCTGGGCAAGCCTGAGCGTCAATGCGAGACGCCGGTCCTCCGGATTGAAACCAAGGTCGCGTACCTGCCGCTCGCCGACGGTCTCCGACCAGGACCAGATGCCAGAGGAGAGCGCTTTGATCAGGTCCTCGGGCAGGCCCAGCGCCTTGCCGACATCGCGGATGGCGCCCTTGGCGCGATAGCGCGTGACAGTGGAGCAAAGCGCCGCCTTGTCGTGGCCGTAGGTCTTGTATATCCACTGAATGACCTCCTCCCGCCGTTCGTGTTCGAAGTCGACATCGATATCGGGCGGCTCGTCGCGTTCTTGGCTGACAAAGCGCTCGAAGAGGAGATCGTTGGTCTCGGGATCGATCGAGGTGATCCCGAGCACATAGCAGACGGCGGAATTGGCGGCCGATCCCCTGCCCTGGCAGAGAATGCCCTGCGACCGGGCATAACGGACGATCGAGAACACCGTCAAAAAATAGGGGGCGTATTCCATCGTCTCGATGAGAGCGAGCTCGTGGCGGATGGTCTTTTCGACATGCGTCGGCAGACCTTCGGGATAGCGCGTCCTGACGCCTTCCCAGGTATAATGCTCCAGTGACTGCCGGGCGGTCATGCCGGGAATTAGCGCTTCCTCCGGATACTGATAGACCAGCTCCTCGAGTGAGAATGTGCAGCGCTCGACGATCTCCACCGTTCGCGCCACCGCCTCCGGATAGCGTTGAAACAGACGCGCCATCTCTTCCGGCGGCTTCAGATATCGGTCGGCATGCCGCTCGCGCTCGAAGCCGACATCGTCAATGGTGGTTCCGGTCCGAATGCAGGTGACGACATCCTGAAGCTGGCGCCGGCCGGGCTCATGAAACAGCACGTCATTGGTGACGACGGTCTTCACCCGATACTTGACCGCCAGGTTCGACAGGCCATGCAGCCGCAGTTGATCGTTGGGGCGCCGGCGCAGGCAGAGCGAGACATAGGCACGATCGCCAAAGACTTCCGCCATCTTCCTGAGCTGCACGGCACAGGTGTCGTCCGGCATCCCGGGCACGAGGATGCCGATCAGCCCTTCGGCATAGAGCGCGACATCATCGAGTTGCAGGATACAATTCGCCTTCCCGCCGCGGCCCTTGCCCAAGGTCAGCAACCGCGTCAGCCGCGAATAAGCGGCGCGATCTGTGGGATAGACGAGGATCGACATGCCATCGGCCAGATCGAGCCGGCAACCGACGACCAACCGCATGTCGGTGGCGCGCGATGCCTCCAGCGCCCGGACGATGCCGGCGAGGCTGTTGCGGTCGACGACGCCGAGGGCTTCGAGGCCCATGAGCTTGGCGGTGGCGAACAGCTCGTCGGCCGAGCTTGCACCGCGGAGGAAGGAGAAGTGCGTTGTCACCTGGAGTTCGGCGTAGCGCATCAGGCAAACACCCCATGCAGGAACCATTTGTGCGATCCGGTGTCCTCGTCGACGCCATCGCCGGAACGAAAGACCCAGAAGCGTTCGCCGGTATCATCCTCGATGACGAAGTAGTCGCGAACGGCGATCCACTCGGAGCTGCGCTGCCACCATTCGCCAAAAATCCGCTCCGGCCCGTCTGCGCGCTTCACCCGGCGCCGCTTGCCGCGCCACGTAAAGGAGACCGGCGGATGATCGGGCAGAAGCGCGATCACCTCGATCAATTCAGGATGGGCCAGAAGCCGCGCCGGCCGCGGCCAGTGGAGCGGCCAGGTGGTGCCGATTTCGTCAGCCGTCGGCGCGATCCGCTGGACACTGCGCTCCGGGACGTCGCTTGCCACCGGTGCGACTCGGAAAATCCGCTGGCCGCCGCGGTTGCCAAGCACATCGATCAGCGGCGTCACGTCGGTCACCTGCTCTTCGATCAGCGAGGAGGCCGACTGCACTTCGACGAGCGGCTCGGCGATGACGGCCGCCAGGCTCAGCTTCTCGATGCCGAAGCCGGGCTCGATCCTCTCGATGCGATCGCGGAAGAGTTTCGTGAGCCAGGCGATATCGCGGACAGGTTTGGCCGTACCTGCCCGGAGCGACTGAAGCGTATTGTCGACGCGCTGGACGATGAGGTCGACGCGCCGCACACCAAGTCCCCGCTTCTCGAGCGCCTGACAGAGCTGCCGCACCAGGCGGTTGATGTATTTCTCAATCGTCTCCGGTGCGCCGATCGGTTCGGCAAAGGATTTTTGGACCTCAACGATATCAGCCGGGCGGATTGGATCGATCGGCTCGGCGAGGCGGCCGAACATCTGGTCGAGTCGCCGTCCCACCTCCGGGCCGAAGCGTAGCGTCAGCGGCGCCCTCGGCGTGGCGGCGAGATCGCCGACAGTGGCAAAGCCGAGAGTGCTGAGACTTGCAACGATTTCGGCCGGCAGCCGCAGCGACGACAGCGGCAAACGATTCACAGCCTTGGGGGTCGCTCCGCGCGGGACGATAACAGTCTCTCGACCGGTGGACCGAGCGAGCGCATGCGCCGCACCCCAGGTGTCGGCGATCGCCGCTCGCGCTGAAAGACCCCTCCCGCGGAAGCGGTTGACGAGACCGGAGAGCATCAGCTCCTCGCCACCCTGCAGATGGTCGGCGCCTTCCGTATCCATGACGATACCGTCAGGAGGATCCATGGCGACCACAGGAGAATATTGCGACAAGGCCCAGAGCGCCAGCCGTTCGAGGGTGGCCAAATCCGCCGCCGGATCGGCATCGATCATCATCAGTCCGTGGATCAGGGCCCGCGCCTTGGCGGCCGGCATGCCGACACGAAGGCCGAGCTTGATTGCTGCCTGGTCGGCCGCCGCAATCCAGCGCTTCGAACCGCTTCTGGCGACGATCACCAGCGGTGTTTCAACCGATAGCGAAGGATCGGCTCGTCTGATCCGGTCGGTTGGCAGTGTCGGAAGAAAGACAGATACGACCCTGGCCATCACATGCTCCGATAACGAATTCGCCTCCCTCTCCTGCTCTCACCCGCATCAGTTCCGCCAACCAGCGCGCCCGACCGACGCCTGGAACCGGCAGCGGCTCGGAGGGCAGTACCGAGATCCGCCAGCGCGTTGCGGCCGCCGTCGGCATGCCGAAGTCAGAAGCTTCCGTCTGGCGCCGCCAGCGCCGGATCACCAGGCCCAGCGTGCCAGACTTTTCAGCCGCCAACTGCAGCCGGCGTGAGGCTGTCATCGGCAGGCGCACCAGTTCGGCAACGACCGCGCCAAGCCCGCCATAGCGCAGCGCCTCCTCGAAGCTTGCGAGCACCGTCTCTTCCTTGTCGCACTCAACGAAGATAACGCGGTCCGGATGAAGCCCCACCTGGGCGAGTGCGGGAAAGAAGAGATCAAAGCGCGTCAGGCACCAGACAACCTTGCCGGTGGTGCGGGCAGCGATGCCGCCGATGAAGAGGGCAGCAGCAGCCCCGTCAATCGCGCCATTGCCGCCGCCAGCCACCTCATGCAATGCCCCAGAAGTGAGGCCACCGCCCGGCAGCTGCGCATCAATCTCGCCGACGCCGAACGGCAGGACTGTGCGATTGCGCAGACCGCTCCCTTCCAGGCTGGCGATTTTCTCGCGCAACTCGTCGAGAACGGCGTTCGAAGTGGCGACGGCTATGGTCATGATCTCCTTTACGGCAACCCGTTTTCGGCTTGAGATGGTGAACTGCGTTCTTTATTTGTTCTCAAAGCGGAAATGAGTCAATGCGCATGTGGCGCGTGGAAGTTGCGCGAGAGTGGCCATCGAAGAAATCCGCGAAGGGATTCAATTTGATGGCAGGAATGGGAATTTTTTCGCATGACGCGACAGGAGCTCGCCGGCTGGATCCAGGTTGAAAGCCTGTGGGCGCCGGTCTTCATGACAAGCCATCTCCGTCGTCGCCCATGGAATTGCGGTCACACCCGTCATGCGCTGGATCGACCGCGAACGTGGCGTCGACAGAATGCGACCGATGCAGGGCCGGGGGGAACGGATGGTGACGGCTCAAAACGCTAGAGATCAGCGTCCGGAAACCCGGATCGCGCCAACGTCACCGAACGTCCGCTGAACCGCGGGGATCATGCTGGAATTGATATCGACGGAAACTTCGATCTCTCCTTCAAGCGGAGCATCGCTGCGCGCACTACCATCATGAGAGGCGTCCCCGCCGGAGGGAGCAGAGCCGGCGGTATTCATCGCGGAGGCCGACTGGACGAAGATGTCCGGTCGGGCAATGCCATGCTGCTGGACGAGATGTTCCACCGCAAGGTCGGCAGTCACACGCGTTTCGAAAACTGCTGTGATGGTCGTGGTGCTGTCTTCGGCCATAGGTCAATCTCCACTTCGCTAGGGTTATCGATCAAACGCCTGAAGAAGCGAGGAGTTTCCCTCGGCAGATGCAGGAGATGCGGGTGAGGACTTGGATGCGTCGTCGGCAGCTGCTATGTTCCTGTTTCGTTTTCGCCAGTGACACCAAATGCCATGGATCTCACCGCCGTCTCAACCGTCAGAAAAATCATTCATGTCGACATGGATGCCTTCTACGCGTCTGTCGAGCAGCGCGACAATCCGGAACTGCGTGGCAAACCCTTGGCTGTTGGCGGAGCGGCCGCCCGGGGCGTTGTTGCAGCAGCAAGCTACGAAGCCCGCGAGTTTGGTGTGCGCTCAGCCATGTCCTCGGTCACGGCAGCTCGAAAGTGTCCTGACCTGATTTTCGTGAACCCGAGGTTCGAGGTCTATCGCGCCGTCTCCCAGCAGATCCGCGATATCTTTGCGGAATACACGCCGCTGATCGAACCTTTGTCGCTCGACGAAGCCTATCTCGACGTCACCGAAAACCTCAAGGGCATGTCGATCGCCACCGAGATCGCGCTGGAAATCCGTGCCAAGATCAAGGCGGTCACCGGACTGAATGCTTCCGCCGGTATCTCTTACAACAAGTTCCTCGCCAAGATGGCGTCCGACCTCAACAAGCCCAATGGCCAAGCAGTCATCACGCCGAAGAACGGGCCAGCTTTCGTCGAGCAGCTGGCGGTCAAGAAATTCCATGGCGTCGGCCCGGCCACAGCGGAGAAGATGCTCCGCCTGGGTATCGAGACCGGTGCGGATCTGAGGGCAAAGTCCCTACAGTTTCTCGTCGAGCATTTCGGGAAGTCTGGGCCGTACTTCTATGGCATTGCACGGGGCATCGATGAGCGGCAGGTCCAGCCGGACCGAGTGCGGAAGTCGGTCGGCGCCGAGGACACATTTGCGGTCGATATCAGCGACCTTGACCTTGCGACAAACGAACTCCGGCCACTTGCGGAAAAGGTCTGGTCCTACTGCCAGGCCAAGGGCTTCAGCGGCAAGACGGTGACTGTGAAGATAAAGCACTCCGATTTCACCCAAGCGACGCGGAGCAGGACAACTGCCCTCCCTTATGCAGGTGTCGGCGATATTCTCGCTGCCGCCAATGCCCTGCTGGCGGGTGTCTATCCGTTCAAGCTCCCGGTTCGGCTCCTTGGCGTGACACTGTCGTCGCTCACCAATGACAAGAAGGCGGCCGAAAGCGAGGAACAACCGCAGCTCGGCTTGGGTTTTTGATTAGAGGAAGCTGGAGCAGATCAAGGGTCAAAGCCGCAATGTTCCCATCCTGTATTCGAGTTATCGACCTGGAAACCGCTGGCAACGGGCCGAGCGATGTCTGCGAGATCGGGTGGCAGGACGTCGTTCAAGGCGAGGATGGCGGGTGGGAAGTTTCTGGGGAGCGCGGCGCGCTTCTGGTCAATCCTGGAAAGCCGATTTCGCCCGACACGATGGCAATACATCATATCCAGGATTGGGAGGTTACTGGGGCGCCACTCTGGAAAGAAGCAGCGCCAAGCATCTTGCGGCCACCGCACCCAATCGTCGCCCTTGCCGCCCACCGCGCCGCGTTCGAGCAACGCTATTGCACGCCGAGACTGGCCGCTGGTACTCCATGGATCTGTACTTGGAAATGCGCATTGCGTGTCTGGCCGGAGCTGCCAAGGTTTTCGAACCAGATGCTCCGTTATCTGCGAAGGCCGGAAGGTTTGATCCACGAGATCGGCCTTCCCGCCCATCGAGCCATGCCCGATGCCTATGTCACCGCCCACCATCTGCGCGACGAGCTAAATGCCGCTTCCCTGGATGAACTTCTGCTCTGGAGTTCTCAGCCCGGCCTGCTGCCACGAGTGCCGGCCGGTCCAGACCGGGGCAAGAGCTGGGATCGTCTTAGCACAGAGGCGCTCATTGCTTTCCTGAGCGACCGCGATACGGATGTCCGCTTCAGCGCCGAGACGGAGCTGCGGCGGCGAGGGGAAACGGAAACGCGCCGATCGGACACTCCTGCACAGCAGACACTTCTGTGACCGATTTGACTTTACTTGGCCAGCCTGGACCGCCAATTTGAAGACACGCCATCCGATGATACTCACGGCCCGAATTGTGGAGCATGACCTCGTTCCATTCGATCTGCTTCGCCAGAAACATTTTCCGCCAGAGCGGAATTTCCTATAAGATGCCGACAACGTCGGTTCGGCGCTTGATCTCGCCGTTCAGTCGCTCGATAGGGTTGGTGCTGTGCAGCTTCGTCCAGTGCTGACGAGGAAAGGTCATGTAGGCCAGCACGTCTTCTTCGGCACTGTCCATGAGGGTGGCAAGCTTCGGTACTTTAGGCCTGATCTGATCGGCGACATTGCGCCATTGCTGGCTGGCGGCCTCTGGTGTGTCCTGGGCAAATGCCGTGGCGATGAAGGCGGAGACCACCCGTCGACCGCTCTTTCCGGCATGGGCGAGCGCATTGCGCATGAAGTGGACCCGGCATCGCTGCCAGGTCGCGGAGAGAACCTTCATGCGCATCGGAGACGACCAGCTTGACGCCGCGCAAACCCCGCCGTGTCAGCTTGCGCAGGAACTCCGTCCAGATCGGCTCGGCCTCGGAGGTGCCGATCTCCATACCCAGGACCTCGCGCCGCCCATCGGTGTTGACGCCGACGGCGATAATGACGGCGACCGAGACGATGCGACCACCGCGGCGGACCTTCAGATATGTGGCGTCGATCCACAGATAGGGCCAGTCGCCCTCGATGGGTCTTTCGAGGAATGCCTTTACCTTGTCGTCGATCTCCTCACACAGGCGGGAAACCTGGCTTTTGGAGATGCCGCTCATGCCCATGGCCTTGACCAGATCGTCGACGGAGCGGGTCGAAACGCCCTGGATATAGGCTTCCTGGATCACCGCGGTGAGCGCCTTCTCGGCCATGCGACGCGGCTCGAGAAAGCTCGGGAAATAGGTGCCGGTACGAAGCTTCGGGATACGCAGCTCCACGGTCCCGGCCCGTGTCTCCCAGTCGCGCTCGCGGTAGCCGTTGCGCTGGGCAAGCCGAAAGGCGTTTTTCTCGCCGTAGCTCGCGCCGGTCTTCGTACCAACCTCCAGCTCCATAAGCTTCTCGGCGGCAAACCCGATCATCTCGCGAAGCAAATCGGCGTCGGCGCTCTTCTCAACAAGCGAGCGCAGGTTCATCATCTCGTCGGTCATCGGTGGTCTTTCCATCAGGTTGGTCTTCGACAAACTGACCCTACCGGAAAAACACTGATGGCCACCGCTACCCTGCTACACCACTCCCTGGGACATCATCCCCCTTCGGCCGCCCCTCTCACGAGTCCAGCGAGCGGCGGCAATCGATCTCATCCATTTCGTAGCCCAAGGTCGGGCCCACCCGGCGCACAAGCGTTTCCCACTGACGACGTCGATCACCATAGCGCTCCGCGTCCGCTTGCGTTGCGATACCGGCCTTCTGCAAAACTCCCAAGGCTAGCGAATAACTCCGCCTGAAATACTCTTGCTGCGCAACCTTGTTGGATTCACCGGTTGTCGGAATGCACGAGGTTGCCGAGTTCGCTGGTGGCCGTAGCGAAATCGTCACCAGGGCCAAGCCGAACCAGCATCTCGGCCGCGTCACCAGTGCCGCCCGTCATCAGATCGACTGTTAGCGCCAGAGCGTTCCGCTCACGCAGGGCCGAATAAACCTGCACGAGATAGCTCAACACCAGCGACAGCACTGACGCGCCGATGAGAGAATTAAGGAGGAAGACGACGCGGGTGCCTGACGTATGCGGCGCGTACTCTCCGCCTCCCACGATCGAGAGGCTGTTGCCGGCCACAAGTAAGGCGGTCACAAAATCGGTTTGAGTACCACCGCTGCTCGGTCGGATCGCGGACCCGAGCTCAGGATGGATGACGAGAGCGGCGCCGATCGTCAGCCCAAGAGCCCAGAATGCGATCAGTGTAACGACGATGACCGGCCCAGCGAAGCACAGGATTTGTGTACGGGCGGGGCCGGACTGTCCCGCTGGTCCCTTGATGCAAGCCCATACGAGGCGGTTCCAGAGGGGTGCAAGCAGCCCTGTGCCAGCGCGAGCGTAAAGGACGGTGAAGAAGATGTCGGCGAGGAAGATCAACACCAGCCCAGCGCCCATAAGTTGTTCGAGACCCATGTTTGCCGCTCCTTATAGCGCGTCAACGCCGGAGTTAGCTGGTCAGGTCGCGGCGCTGGCGAATGTTGCATTACCTCTCTGCCGAAGGCGGTTTGCGCCAACGCTCCAGAGGTTAGATGCATAGGCGCGACAGGCGCTACCGCAACCAGCTCTCAATCCTCACCGCCACTGGCCGGCTTTAGGCGCTGCGGCTTTCATTGCCTGAGCTCGCCCGCAAATGCTCGATCTGTTGCCGGGCAGCACGGCGCGATGCCTCCACGCCTTTGGGAAAGCCGCTCCGGTCAGCGTAATCACGTCGCTGACCTGTGTGGCGCGCATGCCGGATTGTGTTGGTTCCCGTGGCAATGACGTCGAGAAGCGTGACGCCGGCAACCATCAACAATGCCAGTGCCGCATTGTCCCGCTTGCGATTGCCAGGTCTCATGGCCGTCGCCAAAGTGGCAATATCAAGAGCGTCGCCTGCGATCCGGCTGGCAAGCCCCGCCTGTTTTTCGACCGAGAGCGTCATAAACCCGGACGTTATCTCCCGCACCCCAAAGGCGCGTATCAGATTTTCCCTGCCGCGCATGCCGAGCGCCCTCGTAATCTTCTCGGCTGCCAACAGCTCGATGACCCCTAGTCCGATGCTCAACCATCCGAGATTGCGCGCCAGCCTATCAGAGGAACTGAGCGAACTGGGCCCCGAGTTGATGATTCTCGGATCGCCTTCGGAACGCGTCATCTTGGTGAGGAATGCCATTTCGGAACCTCCTTAGGGTTTCAGAACAACCTTGATGCAGCTGTCCTGCTTGTCGCGAAACACCTTGTACATTTCCGGTCCCTGTTCGAGGCCGACAGTGTGGGTGATCACGAAGGAGGGATCGATCTGTCCCTCCTCGATGCGCCGCAACAGATCATCGGTCCACCGACGCACATGCGTCTGTCCCATGCGGAAGGAAAGGCCCTTGTTCATCGCCATGCCCATCGGGATTTTATCGACGAGCCCGCTGTAGACGCCGGGGATGGAGATGATCCCGCCCGGTCTGCAGACATAGATCATTTCGCGCAGGACATGCGGACGGTCGTTCTCCAACATCACCACCTGCTTGGCGCGATCCAACAGTGTATCCGGCTGGCCGATCGAGACGTGACTTTCCAGCCCTACTGCATCGATGCATTTTTCGGGGCCTTTACCGCCCGTCAGGTCGTTAAGACGCTCTATCACGCTCTCGTCCTTGAAGTTGATGGTGATTGCGCCGGCTGCTTCAGCCATGGAGAGACGTTCCGGAATGCAGTCGATGGCAACCGCCTGCTTGGCTCCGAGCAGCACGGCACTGCGGATCGTCATCTGGCCAACGGGGCCGCAGCCCCAGACGACCACGGTGTCGGTGGCCTCGATGTCGCACTGGGCGGCGGCCTGCCACCCTGTCGGGAAGATGTCACCAAGGAAAAGAACCTGCTCGTCCGTCAAGCTGTCGGGCACCTTGACATGTGTCTTGTCCGCGAAAGGGACCCGAAGGTATTCGGCCTGACCGCCGGGATAGCCACCGGTCAGGTGTGTGTAGCCGAAGAGGCCTGCCGTGGTATGGCCAAACGCCTTGTCGGCCATCTCCTTCTTGCGGTTTGTCCGCTCACAGACGGAGAAATTGCCGCGTTTGCACTGATCGCATTCGCCGCATGTGATGGTGAAGGGGACAACGATCCGGTCGCCTTTCTTGAGGCTGCCGTTCACCTCGGAACCGGTCTCGATCACCTCGCCCATCATTTCGTGCCCCATGATATCGCCGGGCATCATCGCCGGGATGAAATTATGAAACAGATGAAGATCGGAGCCGCAGATAGCGCAGCTCGTGACTTTAATGATCGCATCACGTGGATGCTCGATCTCGGGGTCCGACACGGTGTCGCACCGGATATCTTCCTTGCCGTGCCAAACGAGCGCGCGCATGCCTCTCTCCTTATCTGTCTGGTCGATTGCAGGGGTGAACAGTACGCGAGACCTCGGAAGATCGAGCAACTGACGGCTCACCGATAAGCCCCGCGAACCTCCACCCGCTTGAATAGTTCCTGGAGCGATCAGAGATTTTCGAAGGAGTGATCAGTGGAGGTGCAGCGACCAAGGCGAAAGGGTAGTTACCTTTGAACCCGGGATTAGCATCTGCGTTGAGTGGGGCGACGCAGCCTGTTCGGAAAAGCGTACAAGATACGATTCTTCAACGCGGACTGAGGCGTCAGCGCCTCGTTGAGACGCCTAAGTACACTCCCGCGCAGTTGCATAGCGCCTCTGTTTGATCGCCTGATGGTGATCATGGCTCACTTTGGCGGCATGAACTTGAATAGCGTGAAGGAATCGTCGGTCCAACCTTGATTGAACCAAGGCGAATCCTGGATATGCGATGCCGTGACGTATATCGCTCCGTCTGGTCCTTGTGCGAAGGTATCTGGCCAACGGAGTCGACTGTCTTCCAGAAAAGGCGTCACCTTGCCATCGAGACCCAAGATCTTGACGCCGTTGTTCTGCATCGTGCTGAGATAGATACGGTTCTGGTCGTCTATCCACAATCCGTCGGTCGGTTCCGTGTCGGCGTACTTTGCCGGTCTAGCCGCAGATGGGTCCTGGGAGGCTTTCTGCAAGGCTTCAGCTGAAATCCGGTACATCGTATTTTCGGTCAGGGCCTTCCAGTAGAGTGTCTCACCGTCCTCGGATAGCGCGATGCTGTCGGCATTGAATTGTGGTTGGCGGCCATCGGGTCTGCGAAGCGGCTTCCCGTCAACATGAACGACAACTCCTTTTTCGAACTGGGTGGAGGGGTCGTCACTCAGCACGCGCCATGCCTTGCCGGAGTTCAGGTTGAGAACGACCAGACCTCCTGGCGATCCAGCGTCTGTTAAGTAGGCAAAGGTGCCTTCAGGAGCGATGCGGACATCGTTGAGGTAGCTAGCCGGGCCGGCGACCCCAGCTTCGAATGGGTAAATGCGCTTGACGGTATTGGTCTTCAGGTCGACCTGAACCAGTTTCGGGCCGTCCTTGACCGTCTTTTCGCTGTTGGGCGCAGCCGGGTCGACAGCCCAAAGCGAGCCCCTGCCATCGGCAACTACGCTTTGTACCGTCACGAAGTGATCCTTTGGAGAAATCTCCGACATCTTCGCGTTGCGCCAGGAATTCCACTCATCGTTGGGATAGGGCCTGATCGATCCATCCTTCATCAATTCGGCGACGGAGATCGGAACGTCTTCCGACCAGCGAGGAAAGTTGACGAAGATCCTGCCATCCTCGGAGACGGTAACGCCGGTGACCTGATGCTCGAATGTCGCGACTTTCTCCAGACGGTCATCCGTCCTCCCGGCGACCGGTGCCACCAGTTCCTTGGCTTCGTTCGTCAGCCTTTCCAACGTCTGGGCGTGGGCGAAGAGCGGCGGTGACAGAACGACAGCAGTGGCTGCGGTCAACAGTGCGACCGTTCGAAGAGATATCCTGGACATAGCTCGGCTCCGGGTTGTTGCCGCTCTTGAACCTTGCCCGCATTCGAAAGTTCCCCGCATAATCGAAACTCTACGCTGCTGCTGTCGTGGAGGTCGGCAATCGGTGCTTGGCCGAGAGGCTTGTTGCGCGCTGGTTAGCGACAACGCCCGCGTCCGGAGCGCCAGACGATGTCATCAAGGCAGCGATATCCTGGCGAAGCGCAGCGCGATTGCGTTCAGCTCGATTGAAGTGAATATTGACCAAACCAGGCTATCTTACCTTCGAGGCGACAGAGCTCACTAATGCCTTGAAAAATAGCGGCAACCCCAGGCAAATCCGAAGCATCGCGACCGCTCGTCTTCTGGGGTCTGGTCCTCAATCCGTGTTCCCCACCGATGCTTGTCTCACGCTGGCTTATGCGAACTTATCATTCGCAAGTGCCGGATCGCTATTGGCTCTGCCAGCAATCTGTCAATTTGGCCCTGCAGCGGGACCAGATGCGGCATATCCATATGGGCATCGAGATCGGCCTGTCTTGTCCAGTTCTCGTAGAAGACGAAGGTGCAGTCGTCTTGCGCATCGACGTGGAAATCGTAATTGATACAGCCGGGCTCATTCACCCGGTAGAATGCTCCAGATCCGATTAATTCCCTTCATTAAATAGGATATCGATCTTCTTGCTAATCATCGTTGTCCCGTAACTGGACTCGGGACTTTTCTATTTCATCGGCCGGTAGAATGCCGAACGTACGATGGACGGCCGGTTGATATTGCCTCTGGACGGCATCAACGCCCGCTGTGATCGCGGTTCTCCAAGATGGGCCTCTGCCCCATGCTTCGCCAAGAGCATCTGCCAGATCGCGGCTAGC
The DNA here is from genome assembly GCF_057784555.1 of Rhizobium sp. CNPSo 3670. Lineage (NCBI taxonomy): Bacteria > Pseudomonadati > Pseudomonadota > Alphaproteobacteria > Hyphomicrobiales > Rhizobiaceae > Rhizobium > Rhizobium sp. CNPSo 3670. The sequence continues at coordinate 10,473 of NZ_JBXSOL010000041.1, read as the reverse complement.
TCCAGTTTCTTGCAATGCCTCGAATAGCATTCCGGCCTGACGCAAGTCCTTTTCCTTCTTTGCCCTTCCACCGGCATCATCTTGACGCTGGCCAGCCACGATCAGTTTGTGGACAGCAAACCGTGTTGGATCGGGTACCACGACCGAGACACCGGCGCCATGCAGCAAGATCGTTCGCACCGGATCACGGATCAGGAAATCCATGTATCGGAGAGGTTCGGCAGCCGCGCCGCCAAGAGCGGGCATTTGCGCCGGTTGATCCGCGTAATCTTCCGATCCGCGGTTTGTCGTCAGGAACTCTACCCGGTAACCTTTGGAGTTGCGGAAGGCATTAGAGCGGGGAGAACCGGAGACATGGGGCACGGCGCGGAAGGACGGATCGATGGACTGAAGGAGAGCGATAATCGGCGGAATAGAGTCCTCGACCTCGCTTGAGATCGCGTAATCTTGAGCCAGGTCCGCGTCACCTGTAAGGATCGCTGCCATAGGCAGCCGAGTCCCGAGGTGGGCCGCATAACATTGGAACGCGACTGTGCCGACGAGGACGCCACGGAGCCGGAACAAACCGGCCGATGCCAACGCCTCGACGACTGTGCCCGTGAAGCGATCCGGAGCAATAAGACCAGCTTCGCGTGTCAATGCCGCCACCATCTTTCGCCGATTCTGGTAATCGTCCTTTTCACCCCTGAAGGTTTCAACCCGGGTTGTGATTTCGTCATCATCGGCGGGACCGACATAGCGCCGCTTTTGCCCGCCTTTGCCGTCCGGGTGGTCAAAATACCAGTATGAGCGGTTATCGACCTTGACCGAGACAAAGCGACCGGTGGGCGGAAAATCCGCCGACCACTGCGCATCAAAAGTCCGTTGCTGCAGCTCCGCGACCATCGTCCTGAACATGAGATCAATCTGCTTCACTTGAGGCGTCCTATAACATTTCCTCAAATCTAGTATAGTCAGTAAATTTGCGCAAGCTGGACAACGGAGATGCGGCCAGGGCACTCGCATCCTCTCCCCCGCCGAGGCCTCATAAATTGCGCTCATCGACGGAGCACGTTCGATATGGGTAGGGGGACGGACAGAGCGCAGTGCCAGCAGTTGAACGGAATCGAACCGCAAACCACCTGCGCAAACAGCTATGTGCCTGCTAACCCTTGTCTTCTTGTTTGCCTGCGGGGCTAGTTCCTGTCGATACTTTATGCGATCATTTTAGCCCTGACCGTGAACATCCTTGTAACAAGGCGTCGACGAGGCTCCGTGAACAACGGCTCGCCTCGGACGGCTGCCTCGGCGAGGAGCAGCGCCTTTACGACCTATGCCTGAACGCAGCACGAGATCGCTTTCGCTGGGTCATCAATGATGAGACAAAGCCTTCGATCACCCCCAGGCTGCGGGACGTTGAGATGCCATACCACCCGCGATACCCTACGGCGCGACTTGCTTCTCCAACTTGTCATAGTCTGCTGACCGCCTCGACGATGTCACGCAACGCGATCGGCTTTTGAAGCCTCACGACATCGGCCAGCTCATCCGGGATCACGTCCTGATCATATCCGGTCATGAACAGGAACGGTATGCCGCGCTTAACTAGCTTATGTGCGATCTCGAACCGCGGGCCGCCGCCGCCGAGATTGAGATCGAGCAAAACGACGGTCGGGGTCTCGTCCTCGAGAAGGTGCAGCGCGTGCTCCTCGGTTGGGCAGGGGCCAAGGACCTCCGCACCGGCCCCGCGAAGCGCCGCCGCGGTGTCCTGAGCGACATAATAATCATCCTCGACGACAAGGACGATCTTTCCAGTGAGATCAGGCGCTCCGGTCATATCGACGGTTCCTTGGTATAGTCGAGTCGGCACGGGGGCATCTGTTTCCAAAATGCTCTCGGCTTCGCGAAGCGGAAACTCAATGTGGCAACGCGCGCCGCCCGGCTCGATTGTCGTTCTGCCGGCGCCACGAAGCTCGTAGGGGATTTTCGCCTCGATCAGCTCCGAGCCGAAACCGCGGCGTGTCGGTGGCGGCCGCGACGGCGCGCCTTCCTCGACCCAGTCGATGGCGATCCATGACTTTCCCTGCTTCTCGAACGATGTCCACGTGACCGATACCTTGCCGCCAGTGACCGATAAGGCGCCATATTTCAAAGCATTGGTGGAGAGTTCGTGGAATGCCAGGGTCAAGACTTCGACGGCCTTGGGGGACAGCATGAGATCGGGGCCGGTCAGTTCATACTGGCTTTCCGAATGCGCCTGCGCTCCGATTTCGCTCTCGAGGATGCCGCGGAGCGATCCGCCGGCATTGGCTTGACGCGTGAGCAATGCCTGAACCCTGGCCAAAGCCAACAGCCGACCAGCGAGCGACGTCTTGTAGTCCTCGACATCAACAGCTCCGTCGGCGGACCGCACCACGATGGAACGGATCATCGTCATGATGTTGCGCACTCTATGCTGCAGTTCGTGTAGGAGCACGCCCTGGTGGGCGACGGCGATTTTTGTCTCGGTGACGTCCTCAGCGATGCCGCCAACGCGCTGCACGTTGCCTTTCTCGTCATAAAGGGGGAAGCCCGTGTCCCTGATCCAACGGAATGAACCATCGTTGCGCCGGATGCGGAATTCATAGATGGCAGGTTTACCGTGACGAGCCTGCTCGATGTGTCCCAAAGCGGCGTCCCGATCCTCAGGCACGATCATCGCCGCCCAGTGCTCAATGTCTCCGATGAACGCATCGGGCGCGGTACCATAGATCGTCGCGAGGGCCCGGCTGATGAACTCCATTCTCATAGTCTCGGCCTGCCTGATCCAGAGGCCGGACGCAGAGGCGTCTGCGAACTGCCGGAAGCGTTCCTCGCTCTCCCGCAGGGCTGCGTCGGCGCGTGCACGTTCTATCGCAGACCATGTTCTTTCTGCCGTTTCCTCGACCAACGCAATTTCAGCCCGGCTCCACTGGCGCGGTCGAGACGAGACCGCAGCCAACGAGGCGAGCGGAAAACTTGCGCCCTTTCGAAGGGTAGAAGCCAGCATGGCTCTCATACCTAGTGCTTTGTGGTTGGCACGTTCGGCTTCTGAGATATCGCGCCTTTCAAGATCGTCATTTAGGACAAACGTCCGCTCACGGATCTCGGCATAGGCCTCGGGGAAGTCCGACAGACGCACTGTTGGCGGCAGCGGCGGCACAGTGTCGTTGCCGACCTGGTAGGGAAATACTGCCTCGTCGTCCTCGGGGCGATAATACGTGATGTAGCAGCGGTCGAGGCCCAGATGGTCGGAGAGCAGCAGCAATGCGCGGGTCGCCACGGAGTCCGCGTCTGGCTCTGCCCGTAGCGCATCGCTGAGTTTTAGCAGAAAAGCCTGACGCTCTTCACTCTCGCGCAGCGTCCTTTCCGCCCGTTTGGCCATGGTAATGTCGCGGAACAGCATCGCGACCTGCCCCGGGCGCCCCGTCGCCAAGGCTTCAACCTGATATTCGCGACCGAATGCCGATGCGGTGAAGCTCTCGCTCGCGCCGCTGTCCACCACCCGGGCATAGCGATCCGAATTGCTTTCATTAACGTCCGGAACGACCTCGCGCATGGTCCGGCCCTCAGCATTGGCTATGCCTGTATGCCGCTCGAATGCCGGGTTCACAGCCCCGTATCTGAAATCGATGACCGCGCCCGGTACTCGATCGGCGATGCAGAAGCCTTCATCAATCGACTCGAAAAGCGTGCGATAGCGCTTGTCGCTCGCACGCAGTGCGTCCTCTACCCGCTTCCGCTCAGTAACGTCCTGGAACAACACAGCGACACGGGGGCCTAAGCCATTACTCGCTTCTGCGATTCGGGAGACGTGGAAACTGTACCAATGATCGAGCGCAGCGAGATATTCCTCCCGGCGCTCCGGTATCCCTGATCGGCCGACTCGATCATAGATCTCTATCCAATATTGTTCAGCTTCGGGTACCAGCTCGCTAAGTAGCCGTCGGTTGTAAGTCCGTCCACCGGTCAGTCGCGACGCCGCCAGATTTCCTCGCAGGTAGAGCGCGTCGATCGGTCGGCCGTGATGGTCGTAGATCACTTCGACGGTAACGAATCCTTCGTCGATCGCGTCGAACAGCGAGCGGTATTCCTCCAGCTGCGCCTTGGCCCTAGCCAGGCGCTCCTCCAGCAGCTTTATGGTTTCGGAAGCCTCCATGACCCATGTCTCCCATTCGAGCAGCACTGCAAACATTAACCCATTTCCGGTTCGGGTATGCTGCTTGGGGGAAAATTATCCCGAGGGTCTACTTACATAGCGACGTTCGGTCAGGGCCGGCTTCGGTCTTTCCGGACTTTGTGACAGTCGGGTTCCTCCCCCTCTTGTGAATAGCCGGATTAAGCGTACTGTGGGTCGTCGGTCGTGAACTCCTGGCTTCGATCGCTTGAGAGATACGTGTGCTCCCGCCCAAACGGAGAGCAAGACCATGTATCTGGAATATTTCCTTTCCCTTGATGATGACGGTATCGATTTAGTCACGAACGCAGTTCGAAATTGGTGCAAGCGCACCACGTCTCGTTGGAGTGCGAGCTGGGCCATGCGGCTATGCGTTTTGCGGTAGGAAGGACGCTTGGCGGCGAGAAATCACCGGATGCTCTCGCGGAGGCAATTGCAGCGCATATGAATGTCGTATGTCTTAAACAGGCGAGCTGACGCTGCAACCGTGCAGCACTATTTCTTAACTCATAAGCCTCCACCCCACCTCGCGGCGGCTGGCAAATCTCCGCACCCGCAGACCGGGCGCAAGAAACTCCTCGAGAAGTACAACGCCCTTCTCCCCGGCTGCGCTGGTCTCAGCATCGACCGTCTTCACCGGCACCGACCCCAACTCCCGTTTCACATTTGAGGGGCTCGTCAGGGCCAGTAAGCAGCGTCCTGATCGGCGCATTCTTCGGGGCTGAATTCATTCCCCAACTCGCGCCAATAGATTGGGGCGATCTTGTCGCAGTAGGTTTTGGGATCCAGCCCGAAAGGTCTGCGGCCCGCGCGATAATGGAAACTAACGCGTTGAAAGAACCTTTCGCAGAATTCCTCTTTGGTCATACAAATAAACTGCTTTCGGCTGAAAATCGTTCAATTGCGTCGTGCGCCTGTGGAAAACAGCGGTGGAAGGCCGGGGTGAAATGGGATCGATCGCCTTTGATGACGATGTAGAAGAAGCGCTCCGGGATCTGTCTGGCGAGTTCGGCGCAAGATGCGCAACAATACCCTCAGGTTTATCGTCCGCGAGTGGATGGAGAAGAACACCTATCTGCCGGTGCACGAGCTGGACGAAGATGGTGACGTCGATGGGGAAGCTTGATTGAGTGAAGATCGAATTCAGCTATGGACTGCCGTGTGCATCGTGGGCAGATGGCCCGTCGCGGGTCGTGTGCACGAAATGTGGATCGGAAGCCGCGGCGAAGACAATGTCGTTCTTCCGGGATGCTGCCAAGCAACGCGAGCACGAGGCTTGGCGGGCGGCAACCATATGGAACGAGGGGATCATTCCGCATGAGCATTGAGGGACATTCGACGGCGCCCGGGGGGCGAACGTCATCGCCGAGCAGTATTGCTGTGTCGCCGGCTGCGCGAAGTGGGGAAGCTTCGGCTTTTCGCAATCGAAGACGGTCGAAACGCGCTGGTGGTGCTTCGAGCATTATCCCTACTGAGACGATATTAAGAGCCGGAGCAATTCGAGCGAGGCGGCTACTTGACTCCCACGTAGCGGGTCAGGTGAGAGAGCGGTGTCCATCGAGACTTCTTATCAGACTTTTGAGTTCAGGTTCTTCCACCAGCAACGCCGCCTCTCGGGGCGTCTTCCAAACAACTTTGCGTTCCTTGCACTCCGGAAAGCTCTTTTTCATGCGGCGCACTGAAACTAGATGGACTTCCACTATCGAGGGAAGCTGCCGCCCATCATCAAGTGTCTTGATATAAGTGTAATAGCCAAAGATCCGTTTCTTCGCTCGACCTTTGACCCCCGCTTCCTCCCACGCTTCGCGCTCTACGACCTCATGTGAGGAAAGCCCTCTGATCGGCCAGCCTTTCGGGATTGACCATCTGCGCGTTTCTCGGGTGGTGATGAGCAGAACGTCAAGCGAGCCGTCAGTTCCAGGACGCACACACAATGCGCCGAATTGCTCAGCTGTACCGCCGCTCATAATGGTGGCCGCATGCCTCCCCAAACGCGACAAGTGTGTCGTACCGCTTTTCATTCGAAAAAGGTGGAGCGACACACGATCCGGACAAGAGGCTTCAAGGGTTCGCTGGCGGCGCCTGCCCTTTGGAGCGGTACCCATCCAACGGCGCGGCACGTCATTCCCTCTACCCAAGATTTGTAATCTGTGCTGAATGAAAGGATCAGGCGAGAACTCGTTCATCCCATCTGGCAGGCGCTCGGTTAGGAAAAGATACATTAAGCCGAACTTAGATGGTTTGATCGACAGGAGGTGCAAAATGGCCGGCGTTGCCTCAGCAAGACGTCCCTTCGAGAGGAGCGAGCCCGTTTCCATCTATGATCGAAACTTCCACCTAACTGGCTATTCCAGAGACTTTTCCGATTTGCACGAACCGGCCACGTTGGCCGACGCTACTCTGTGGCAAATTTATCCTGAATTATCGAATGAGCCCTATCGAAGCGCGCTGGTCAGCGTTATCTCCGGCGGCATTGCGACCACTATCGAGGTGGCGCTGCCAGTCAAGCGTCAGCTGATGATCTTCAGGGCAGACGGGGGCGTTGGTGTCCGGGAGAGCAGAGCAACGGCCTCGCCGCCACAAGGAGCGCTTGCAGACGACCGCGACCTTCTGCTCCATCAAGCGACCCACGACCTGCTCACCGGCCTGCCCAACAGGCGTGCTTTTAGCAGTGATCTACCGGCGCTGCTGCCCGCCGGCGCGGAATTCGCTTTGATGCAGATCGATCTCGACGACTTCAAGCTTGTCAATGACACGCTTGGTCACAGCGCAGGAGACATCGTCCTGCGGATAGCTGCGGAGAGGATACGCAATTCGCTCGGGCCAAATGACACGGCCTACCGCCTCGCTGGCGACGAGTTCGCGGTTATTCAACGAAGCGTCGGCCAGCCCGCCGAGGCAGAGCGGCTGGCCGAGACCATCGTCGAGGCTTTCAAGGAACCGCTCACAATCGATGGCATCACCGTCTTCGTTGGCGCAAGCGTTGGGTTGGCGGTTGCTCCAACCGACGGCAATGACAGCGAGGAACTGATGAAAGCCGCCGACATCGCGTTGTATGCGGCCAAGAGTGATGGCAGGCGGCGCGCAAGAACGTTTCAGCGATCAATGCTCCTGATCATCGAGCACCGCGAAATGCTCAGGCGCAGCCTCCGGACGGCGATTCAGAAGGATGAGTTTTACATCGAGTACCAGCCGATCGTCGGGTCTCAGGCGATGATCGTCGGCTTTGAAGCGTTGGTGCGTTGGCGTCACCCCATGGCGGGCCTGGTCCCCCCGGGTGTATTTATCCCTATGGCCGAGGCAGATGGGATCATGTCCGAACTTGGCCAATGGGTGCTGGCAACTGCCACGCGCCAAGCGTCAAAATGGCCTACACACCTCAAGTTGGCGGTCAACGTCTCGTCGGCGGAGTTTTTGCGGGAGGGTTTGCCCGACCGAATTGCCGACACACTGGATTTGGCCGGATTCGATGCCGAGCGGCTGGAGCTGGAAATAACCGAGTCGGTCCTGCTGGAGCGCACGACCGAAAACCTCGACATTCTGAATACTCTCAATGTGCTAGGGGTCCAGGTCTCGCTTGACGATTTCGGCACGCGCTACTCGTCCCTCGATCATCTCATGAACTTCCCTTTCGACACGATCAAGATAGACCGGGGTTTCATCAGGGACATAGAGACCGACGAGAAGTGCCAAACAATCGTACGCTTCGTCATCGCGCTCGCTCATGGACTCGGGATGTTGATCACCGCCGAGGGCGTCGAAACTGCTGGTCAGGCACTGTGGCTCGAACAAGCAGGCTGCGATCAGATGCAGGGATATCTGTTTGGCGCCCCCATGCCAGCAAACGCGATCGGCGATTTTCTCGGGGAGCCTTCGCGAAGTCGCTCGAACACAACAAAACATGCAAACTGGGCCGCAAACTAGCGCGTCTGCGCTAGACGTTGAAACCCCTTCAGAGCTTCACATCGACCGAAGTGGCGACTGGACTCTGGCCAAGCTGAGCGTACGATCCGGTGACAGCTCAGTGAGAGAGCTGCAAGTGCTCTTGGGAGGGTTGCCGTGAGCGCGAATACTGTCTCTGTTGCCCAGAGGGATGGGAAGTGGGTTGTGGCCATAATCGAATCTGGAGCAAGACAAGAAGTTGAATTCGTCGATGAGCGATACGCTCGGAACTATGCTGACGGGCAGGCAAAGCGGCTGGGGACGACGGTGGATCTCGCATACGATCGACTTGCGAGCAAATCAGCAGAGATCGGATAGCTTGGTAATCCCGCCGAAGGCCAACCGGAAGAACCCGCCTGCGTGCGACTTTAGAGCCTACAAGGATCGAAACCGTATCGAACGGATGTTCAACCGCCTCAAGCAGCTTCGCCGCGTTGCCAGACGCTATGATAAAACGGCGAGGTCTTTCATGGCATTTCTTGCTCTGGCTGCCGTTCGCGTTTGGCTGCCATCATTCGTCGCCATGGTCCAAGAGCCATGACGTGATCGGAGCCTCTCCCATTTCGGACGTCCTTATAGGTCGAGCTGATCTTGCTCAGCAGCGGCTCGTCATCCGAAATGATCTCGTAGAACGTGCTGTCGACAGCCCGGATTATCATCCACGGCTTGTCTGACTTCGTGGGTGCCAAACCAACGAACTCTCCCCAGACAACCTGCCGGGTATTCTCAGCTAAGGCGGCTAAATCTGAGCCCGAAAGCTGGCCATCCTCTTGTGCCAAACCCTCAAGCCGTTCGCCCCCTTCACAGGTAGCCTCAAACCATTCGCGCGCCCGTTTGGACGACTTGACTGTCGAGACCACCCAGCACGCTTCTAAAGAACCAGGAGTCAAAAGTAGTGGGCTCGCCCGGTTGGTACCGGACGAGCCATGGATCACACGAACTGCACATTCGCTGGTTGGAGGCTCGCAACCGTCACGTTCTTGAGAATGATCTTGTCATCGGCGTCTGCAGTGATGATAACATCGCTGCCCGATTGTGTGGAGGCCGCCAACAGATGCGCCCAGTCGGCAAAGACCGAGCTATCGACAGCGAGCACATCGTGGGCAGTTCCGGAAGCGACAAAGCCTACGATCGTTTCTATGCCACCGTTGGCGCCATAGACGAACGTGTCCGCGGCCACGCCGCCGATCAAGATGTCGTCACCCCCGCCACCTGACAGCCGATTTGCACCGCTGCCGCCGGTGATGACATTGTCGAGCGAATTGCCCGTTCCTGTAAATGCCGCCGTCCCGGTATAGGTGAGGTTTTCGACATTCGCCCCGAGTGTGTAGCTCGCCAGCGAGGTCTTGACTGTGTCGGTTCCCTCGCCGGCATTCTCGACCACCAAGTCACCGACATTGTCGACCACATAGACGTCATTTCCGGTGCCGCCCGTCAGCGTATCTGCGCCGGTTCCACCATCGAGCGTGTCATTGCCAGCCCCTCCGATGATCGTGTTCGCCGATGCGTTGCCCGTTCCCGCGAAGTCAGAAGACCCGGTGTGGACAAGGTTTTCGACATTTGTGAGCGAGGCCAGAGTATAGCTGGCGAGCGCCGTCTTGATCGTATCTATCCCGGCGTTGGCAGCTTCGGTGACCACATCACTGACATTGTCGATGACGTAGGTATCATTGCCAGCACCCCCGACAAGCGTGTCGATGCCGGCTCCCCCATCGAGGACATCGTTGCCAACCCCACCGGTAATCGTATTGGCAAGCTCGTTGCCCGTCCCCGTGAAGTCAGTAGTGCCCGTATAGGTGAGGTTTTCGACATTGCTGATTGCAGCCAGCGAGTAGCTTGCAAGTGCCGTCTTGATCGTGTCGGTTCCGGCTCCGGCATTTTCGATGATGACGTCGTTCAGGCTGTCGACGATAAAGGTGTCATTGCCATACCCTCCCATCAAGGTATCGTCGCCGGCCCCGCCATCAAGGATGTTGGCACCGTCACCACCTCTAATGACGTTGTTCAACGCGTTCCCGGTACCCGTAAATGCTGCCGTTCCTGTATACGTCAGGTTTTCAACATCGGCGACGCCTGCCAATGAATAGGTCGCAAGCGTTGTGAAGATCGTATCGCTCCCCTCCCCGGCATTTTCCGTCACCACGTCGCCGATATTGTCGACCACATAGTCATCGTCTCCAATGCCGCCAATCAGATGATCGGCTCCCGCCCCACCGTCGAGGAAATCGTCACCGCCGCCGCCGACAAGCGTGTCGGCGCCGGCGCCGCCTGTCAGCGTGTTGCTGAGCTCATTGCCAGTCCCTGTGAAGGCGGCAGTCCCGGTATAGGTGAGGAATTCGACATTCGCCCCGAGGGTA
>NZ_JBXSOL010000040.1:0-33399 GCF_057784555.1 Rhizobium sp. CNPSo 3670 | reverse complement strand
ATCTACCGATCCTCCGGGGTCGGGACAGCTCTGACGAATCCGGCCGAGCCGGCCCATATCGCTTCTCTCATGGCGCAGCATGAAAATCTTCTTGGATGGTGGCGAGAAGCCAAGACACGAATTGATCGATTCCAGACGTCTTCCTCGCCAGCGCCGAACGAATAACGCCGTAATGTGAACCATCAGGGTGAAAGCCGAATGGTGCGGTCAGGCGGCCTTTGCGGATATCGTCAATGGCAATGATCTTTGGGCACATGGCCACCCCAAGACCGCTGGCTGCGGCCTCCACCATGAGGAAATGATGGTCAAGAAAGCGCGTCGAGCGCGGCTTCGGCGCGTCCGGATGGGCGGTAGACCACTTCTGCCATCCATCCGGCCGGGTCTTTGCAGCAAGCGCGACATAATCGCCGGCAGCAAACCGATCCGTCATGGCCGGATGCATGACAGGACCGACTTCCTCCTCGATCAACCGTTCGACCTGCCAATTCGCATCGATCGCGAAATCAAGCCTGCGGATCGCAAGGGTGATACGGTCGCGGGCGAAATCGAAACCCCCACCACCGACGGAAAGGTGAAAGTCGATTTCGGGATGGCGATCCTGAAATTCCGACAGGCGCGGGATCAGCCATCGCATGGCGACGGATCGTTCGCATGAAACGACGATCGGCGGTGACAGGTCGACTTTGCGGATATCCTCCAGCGCCGCCGAGACGAGGGACAAAGCGTCTGTCGTCGCCTGCGCCAGCCGCGAACCCTCTCCCGTCAGCCTTAGGCCACGCCCATCAACTTCCAGCAAACGAATGTCGAGGTGTTCGGAAAGTTTCGAAACACGCCGGCTGACAGCACCGTGCGTCAAATTCAACTCAGCCGCGGCCGCACGCACGGAACCCAGGCGCGCAACGACCTCAAAGGCACGCAGATCATCGAGGGATGGAATGTCCGACCGCTTCATTGGTGACAAACTATCACCGGTACGTTTGAAATCATATCGATTTCGATCTCGAAGTTCGGAGGAACGGTCGAGGCGGGTCCTCTCCTGAAGCGCGGCTCCTCGAATCTGCAGAGTAGGACAATTACGGCAACGTTTCGGATGTTGTCTCCATCGAAGACGGCCGCCGCACTCTGTGAAAGCGAGGCAGCATATGTGACGTTACAGGGCGGCAGCCGCTTGCAGACAGACCGTGGAAGATCGAACTCAAAGATCGATGGTGGTCAAAGTCAGTTGCAACGCCACATATGGCGCCATCACTCAACGCGGGTAGATCGCATGATTGGTGATAAATTATCACCATAATCCGTCAGTTTATATCGATAGTCCGAGCCTATGCTTTCGCTAGTATGACCGATACAGCCAAACCGATAGGGTCTCGATCATGCAAGCCAATGCTACCCGCCTGGACTTCCGCTCTGATACGGTTACCCGCCCAACCGCGCAAATGCGCGCGGTGATGGCGGCCGCCGAGGTGGGCGACGATGTGTTGGGGGATGATTTCACGGTTAAGGCGCTCGAGACGCGCGTTGCCGAACTGTTCGGCAAAGAAGCGGGACTGCTGCTGCCGACCGGTACCATGGCCAATCTGGCTGCGATCATGAGCCATTGCCAACGCGGAGAGGAATATCTCTGTGGAAATGAGGCACATACCTATCTGTGGGAAGCTGGAGGCGCCGCCGTGCTCGGATCGGTCCAGCCGCAGCCTTTGCCAGTCCGGGCTGATGGGACGATCCACATCAATGACCTTCACGCCGCGGTCAAGGCGGACGATCCACATTTTGCGATCACACGACTTGTATCGATCGAGAATACGTTCGTCGGGCGGGTACTGCCGCGAGGTCATCTGGACGAGGTTGTCGAATTTGCACGGGATCGGAAGCTCGCCACTCACCTTGATGGTGCGCGGATCTTCAACGCGGCCGTGGCGCTCGGCGTGGATGTCGCTTGTTTGGCTGAGGGTTTTGATAGTGTGTCGGTGTGCCTCTCAAAGGGGCTCGGGACGCCGCTCGGATCGGTGCTGGTCGGGGATGTCGGGTTGATCGGGCGGGCACGCCGTTGGCGCAAGATGCTGGGCGGGGGGATGCGGCAGGCAGGAATAGTTGCGGCGGCGGGGCTATACGCCCTCGACCATCATGTCCAACGTCTCGCCGAGGATCATGCAAACGCCAAGGCTCTCGCCGATGGATTCTCGGAAATCACAGGACTGACGGTTAAACCGCCGCAGTCCAACATGGTTTTTGTTGAGCTCGCACCCGAGCTGGCGACCCGGCTATCCGAGGCGCTGCGTGAGCGCGGCATTGCGGCGAGTTTTTGGCCGGGTGGGCGAATGCGCTGGGTCACCCATCTGGACGTCGATCGTTTCGCCGTTGACGAGGCCGTCGCAGCGGTGCGCGAGGTCACTGAAAATCGGAGATGAAGACCCCCGGCGAGCTGAACACGGCAGGTGCGCGCTCGTTCCAACACTGCTTCATCCTAAGAAAGAAGCAGACCTCTTCTGAATTCGAAAACGATCTGGGATTTACGGAGATGGGCCGGCCTGCGCCGCGGGCCTCGCCGTTGCCCACCGATCTGCCTCATGCGTTTGAGGCAGCTGCATCAATCTGAAGCCAAGAACGAGACGCGGCTCATTAAGTGGCGTACGGCCGTTTCCGAAACGCCCGCATGGCACGTCGACGAGAAAGCTCCTTTCGCTAGCGTTCTCCCTGTAGCTAGCAGAGAGAACGCGAGGCATTCGAGCTGTTGTGCTTACCGCAACGGCAGCGCGGTCTGAGAAGATCGAAAATAATCCGCGAGACCAATTTGATCTATATTGACACCAATCACCAAACCAATTCTATATTGATCGCACGATGATCCTGATTGGTAGCGAATGGTGCTGAACGTGAAAACAACTCCGACACTTGAAACAAGCCTTGCCGCCCCTTCGCAGGCGGCTGCTGTGGTATGCAATGCTCCCACACAACTCTTCATTGGCGGCGAATGGGTTTCGGCAAAGAGTGGCCGAACCTTTGATGTGATCGATCCTTCGGCGGCAGACGCAATCGCGACGGTCAGTGACGGCGACATCCAGGACGCAATGGCCGCCGTCGGCGCGGCGGAAAAGGCAGCTGCGGCCTGGAAAGCAACTCCGCCGCGTCGGCGCGCGGATGTCCTGATGAAGTGTTTTCACCTTCTTCTCGAACAAGCCGAGTGGCTGGCGCAATTGATCACGGTGGAAAATGGCAAGGCGCTTCCCGACGCGAGATCGGAAGTCGCCTACGCGGCCGAGTTTTTCCGCTGGTATGCCGAGGAAGCTGTGAGGGCTCCAGGTGAATTTGGGCCATCACCTTCGGGCGCAAACCAGATCATTGTGAGCCATGAGCCGATTGGTATCGCCGTATTGGTAACGCCGTGGAATTTCCCGGCAGCAATGGCGACCCGAAAAATTGCTCCGGCGTTGGCTGCAGGCTGCACCTGCATCCTGAAGCCCGCGGCCGAGACGCCTCTGACAGCGCTCGCGATCGGAGAACTGATGCGGCAGGCAGGTGTTCCTGCCGGAGTGGTCAACATCGTTACCACGAAAAAAGCCGGCCCTGTGGTCAGCGCAATGCTGCATGACAAGCGCGTCCGGAAGCTGTCGTTCACCGGCTCGACCGGTGTTGGCAAGATACTGCTGCGCGAGGCCGCGGACCAGGTCGTCAGTTGTTCAATGGAATTGGGCGGCAACGCGCCTTTCATTGTATTCGATGATGCCGACCTGGAAACGGCGGTCGCCGGCGCAATGGTCGCTAAGATGCGCAACGGCGGCGAGGCTTGTACGGCGGCAAACCGCTTCTACGTTCAAAAGGGAATTTCTGCTGACTTCATTCGGCGCTTCGCGGAGGAGATGGCAGCGCTCAACGTCGGGCCGGGACTGGCACGGGATACGCAACTCGGCCCACTGATCACCGATGCGGCGGTCGCCAAGGTGGAACGCCTGGTAGACGACGCGATCTCCAAAGGAGCCCGGCTGGTGACAGGCGGTAGCAAGTTGAGCGGCCAGGGTTTCTATTATTTGCCAACCGTTCTCGCCAATGTCTCTCCGGACGCCGAGATACTTCGCGAAGAAATCTTCGGTCCGGTTGCGCCAGTGATTGTGTTTGATACCGAGGACGAGGTCGTCGATCTGGCCAACGACACCGAGTACGGGCTTGTATCCTATATCTTCAGCCGAGACCTCAAGCGCGTGCTTGCTGTCGCCGGCAGGCTGGAAAGCGGGATGGTCGGAATTAACCGCGGTGTCGTTTCCGACGCTGCCGCGCCATTCGGCGGCATGAAGCAGAGCGGTCTCGGACGCGAAGGCAGCCATCACGGCATGCTCGAATACCTCGAAACGAAGTATATCGCCGTTACTTTGTAGGTCGCAGAGGGCAACGCCGTTACGCAACGCATCGGCAATGACGTGCCGACGCCCGGCAGGCTCGAAACATCCAATGATGAGGCGCAGTGCCTCCAGCAAGAATAGGAGAGATAAATGCCCCTGCTGAAAACGATCGAACCCAATCCATCGTTCGAGCCGAAGCATAGAACTGCCGAGCCGGATCGCCTCATTTCGGGCAGCCCCGCCTTCAAGACGTGGCTGCAGGACACCGCCAAGGACGGCAAGGTCAATACCGGTGTTTTCGAGGCGACGCCCGGCGAAACGCACTCCATCAAGGGCGAAACGTTTGAATTTTGCCATCTCGTGCACGGTGTGATCGAATTAACGGAGAAGGGTAAGGACCCGGTCATTTATCGCGCCGGCGACAGCTTCGTGATGAAACCGGGCTACGTCGGGGTCTGGAAAACAATCGAGACGGTGCGGAAGATCTTCGTCACCGTTACCTGATCGTTCGAGCGAACCATGCGGTTTTAACGTGCTTCTTCGAATCTCTGGGCGGCACGGAGCGACGCGGTCGGCAAGTCGTTTCAGTGGCCTCCTGAGATCAGATCGGCGGCGTTTCCGCTCCTCTTTACTCGGCTTGTATATCCGTGCCGTCCGGGAGGGTCGGGAAACTCGATCCTTCGCCGCGGCTTCAGAGACCCGTCGCTCTTATCACTGATGGGCCAGAGACCCACGAATGGATGAAATCATGCAAACGGACTCAATCGTTCTTGCGCCTTTCGAGGCTCACCATCTGGGCGGAGGCCTCGCGCTGTCGCGTGCAGCGGGCTGGGCGCACCGGAGGGAAGACTGGGAAATGATATGGTCTCTGAGCGAGGGACGGGTTGCGCTAGCGGGCGGCCGTGTTGTGGGCACCGCCCTCATGACCCCCTTCGGCGACACTTGCTCAGCCATTAACATGATTATTGTCGACGAAAGCCAGCGTGGCCGGGGCGTTGGAAGAAAATTGACCACCGCAGTGTTGGAACTCGCTGGTGATCGTGAATGCCGATTGACGGCGACGAGTGACGGCTTGCCTCTTTACGAAAAACTCGGATTCGTCGCGACGCACCAGATCGTCCGCCACCAAGGGGTCGCCACCCACGTCGATGCCCCTGAAAATGTTGACTGGGTCGGGCCCGAAGCGCTGCCGGAAATCAAAGCGCTCGATCGTGCGGCATTCGGCGCCGACCGTGACGCGGTACACATTGCTCTGGCGAAAGAGGGGCGTTTCGCCGCCATACGGAAAGGTGATCGCATCGTCGCATTTGCGGCAACGCGGCTGTTCGGAAAGGGTGAAGTCGTCGGGCCTGTGGTGGCGGAAAACTCGAAACAGGCGAGGGACCTGCTTGCCTTCATCCTCTCCAGCAAGGAAGGTCGCATTGTGCGAGTCGATATTCCCGAACAGACCGGCCTTTCGTCATCGCTCGAAGGCTGGGGGCTGCCTCAGGAGGGTGGAGTCGTTGCGATGGTCCGCCGCGCCGAGGGCCGTTCTGAAACACCGGCCGTTCAAACTTTCTGCCTTGCGAGCCAAGCTATTGGCTGACGTGAAAGTCTGAAGTGTGAGGCGGCGATATAACACATCTGACGGCCTCTGGGAAAGAACAGCGTCTCGCGGCAGAGGTGCCCGCGCGACTGGCGGTCAGAAGTCCCGACTGCAAGGTCGATTAAGTTCTAATTCCCGTAGAAAACACCGCAAACACTCTTTCATCGGCCTTTACGTGAACGCTGCCCGCTAACGGGAGTCCCATTGTGACAGAGGCGGCTGCCCTTCAGTTCTGCTGTCAATCGACGATGCAGTATCCCTGCTTCAGCATCTCGATCCCTTGTTGCAACACCCATTGATCCGCCGCTTTGAAATTGGTTCCTCGAGTGACGTCTATCATCATTCCACCGGCACGAGATGCCGGCTGCCGAAGCGTGAGACGCGGTTACTGTTGAGTAGGCTTGCAAGCGGCAGATGCACCTTGATCAGGGGCGATTTCAGGACGACGAAGGTGAAGTACTTGTCAATGCCGATCTCCAGATCGAGGAGCCGCTCCATGATCGTCTGGTACTCGTCGATTCCGGCGGTGACAAATTTTACGAGATAGTCGTAGCCTCCCGAAACCAAATGGCACTCGATAACCTGATCGACCTCCTCGATCGCGGCGATAAATCTCGCGAAGTCAAGTGGACGGTGGTTCTTCAGCGTGATTTCGGTGAACACCGTCAGCGTCTGGGCCAGTTTTGCGATATTGATCTGCGCGGAGTAACCCTGGATATATCCCTTCGCCTCCAGCTTTCTTACCCGCAACAAACAGGGACTTGGCGAGAGGTTGACCATTTCCGAGAGCTCGACGTTTGTCATTCGGCCATTTGTCTGCAATGCGTTCAGTATCTTGATGTCAATCCGATCAAGTTTCATTGGCTAGTTCCCGCTGATGAGGATGGCGCGGACGTGGCTGATGTCGCTGAATTGGGCTATTGACCACGAGGCCTTCGGCACCCTTCCGTTCACACGTGCCCGAGGGGCCGCCGGCGGATGTCTTTCCGGTCGCCGATCACGACACATCTGCCTTTTGGCCCGCGGCAGATGCCGCGAGGCGATCAATGCGGGGTCGACCCCGGCCAAAGCAGCGAAATGGCTTCCTTGCTTTGTGATCGTACCAGGTCATCGCCGGCCACCTGTCCCTAGAAGTTCGAAGAGTGGATCGCGTCGCAGACGGCCTCGGTAACCTCCTGGGTAGTAGCTGAGCCGCCCACGTCGGGGGTTAGGATTCCGGCGCCGGTCACCCGTTCGACAGCGCGCATGAGGCGGGCCGAGCCTTCCCGCTCGCCGAGGTGGTCGAGCATCTGGGCAGCAGTCCAGAATGCGGCAATTGGGTTAGCGATGCCTTTGCCGGCAATGTCGAAGGCGGAGCCATGGATCGGCTCAAACATCGAGGGAAAGCGACGCTCCGGATCGATGTTCGCCGTCGGTGCAACCCCCAGACTACCGGCAAGCGCACCAGCGAGATCGGAAAGTATGTCGGCGTGCAGGTTCGTTGCCACTATGGTGTCGAGGCTCTGCGGCTTGAGCGTCATCCGGACCGTCATTGCATCGACCAGCATCTTGTCCCACGTAACCTCGGGGAATTCCTCCGCCACCTCACAAGCGATATCGTCCCACATGACCATGCCGTGCCGCTGGGCATTGGACTTCGTAACGACGGTAAGCAATTTGCGCGGCCGGGATTGGGCCAACCTGAAGGCGTAGCGCATGATGCGGGTGACGCCGACGCGGGTGAAGATGGCGACCTCGGTGCCGACCTCTTCGGGTAGGCCGCGGTGAGCGCGGCCGCCATGGCCAGAATATTCACCTTCGGAGTTCTCCCGCACAATCACCCAGTCGAGATCACCGATCCCGCAATTGCGCAGCGGCGAAGTTATGCCAGGCAGGATCTTGGTTGGCCGGACATTGGCGTACTGGTCGAAGCCCTGGCAGATCGGCAATCTGAGCCCCCACAGGGTAACATGGTCGGGAACATCCCGTGCTCCGACCGCGCCGAAATAGATCGCGTCGAAGTTCTTAAGCTGCTCCAGCCCGTCCGACGGCATCATCACACCATGTTTCCTGTAGTAGTCAGATCCCCAGCTGAAATTTTCGAAGGTGAATTTTACGTCGCCAAGTCGCATCTCCAGGTTTGCAAGAACCGTCTGGCCGGCAGCGATCACCTCAGGTCCGATGCCGTCGGCCGGTATGGTTGCGATGGAGTATTCACGCATCAAACTTCTCCGTAGGGTTATTAACTCAAGTTGGCTTGCAGGGGCGGCAACAGCGTCTTCGGCGCCATACGATTAGCGTCGACGCGGCGACCCCGCCGATGAAGCAGGCTCTGGCGGAGCGGAGAGAAATGCATCCGAGATGGTGCTTACTCCGCCTCGAACCCGCTACACCTGCATCCTCAGCGCCGCCTGAGAGGTGATCCTTTCCGTGCGGTCAGTTCCGCACAGAGCGCTCAGCGTTGATCGAGCAACTTGATCTGGAGATCTTCCCAGTGCTCCTGGAACGCGTCCCGCGCCGTATCGTAATGGCGGCTTCTCAAGCTGTTGATGAGCCGCTCGTGTTCTTCCGCCATCTCTTCAGGGGTGGCGTAGAAATCCTGCCGCTGTGCGAGGAGGAGCTCAATCTCGCCCTCGAGGTCCGAATAGGTCCGCTTCAGCCGAGCGCTACCGCTGGCGGCGATGATCGCGCGGTGGAAGTCGCGGTCCGCAGCAACCAACAGGGATCTGTCGGAGGACAGAGTTGACCTGTGCATAACATCGACCGCCTCCAGCGCCTGAGATGGGATGACGCCGGTCAGCACGATCAGACGAATGGCCTCGCCCTCGATGGCGCCGCGCACGCGCGTGATATCGACAATATCGTCTGGCCCGAATTCGGGTACCACAAAGCCTCGGTTCGGTATCTGACGCAGCAGGCCTTGCGTGACGAGCACCTGGGCTGCTGTACGGAAAGTGTGCCGCGAAGTCGAATGCTCTTCGCACATCTTCACGTCGCGGAGGAACTCTCCCGGTCGGAAATCCCCCGACAAGATGCGCCGTCGCAAGGCGTGGGCCAGGCTTTCCACCGCGCTGGCGGGCAAGGGCTCGACATTCATCTCTGGATCTTCGGCTCGGTTCTTGGCGGGCAGCGACGGCATGGCTTTGGCTTTGCTCGTTGTTTATGTCGTATACCTACGCCACATGCTGCGGCGCAGGGCAAGGGAGATGATATGTACCTCCGGGTCGCATGCTGGCGGGTCCTAGGTCTGCACGGAGCGAAGCGCCTCGTCGACGCCCTCGAGCAGACGCGCCGCGTTGGCCGATGTGAAGATGAGCGGGGGCCTGATCTTCAGGATATGTGCGTCCGCTCCCGTCGCGGAAATGAGGATGCGCCGGTCGCGTAAGGCATTGACGGCTGCAAGCGCACGGTCCATGTCCGGCGTTTTCCGGTCTCTATCCTTGACAAGTTCGACGGCGAAATAGAGGCCGGCCCCACGAACATCGCCGACAAATTCGTATCCTTTTTGCAGGTCCCGAAGGCCGTCGAGGATTTCGCCGCCGACCTTGACGGCATTGTCCAAGAGGCCTTCTTCGAGGATCGTGTCGAGCACGGCGCTTGCAGCGGCGATAGCGACGGAGTTGCCGCCAAACGTATTGAAGTAGCGCATGCCGGATCCGAATTCGGCAACGAGTTCGGGCCGCAGCACCACGCCGGCAACGGGATAGCCGTTGCCCATGGGTTTGCCCATTGTGACGATATCCGGATCCACCTTATGACGGCTGTGGCCCCAAAGATGGGTACCGGTTCGCCCGAATCCGGATTGCACCTCGTCGGCAATGAACAGGCCGCCAGCCTTGCGCACAACCTCCGCCACTGGCGCCAATACGTCCGTCGGATCGACGTAGAGACCATCGGAGGAGAAGACGGAATCGGCGATGAAGGCCGCCAGGCCGCCGCCATGCCGCTCCATGTCGGCGATCTGCCGCGCGACATCCTCCGCCATCCGCCGGCCGATTTCCTCGACGGGGAGGCGATAGGAATCCGGCGCGGCGACCGTGCGAAGATAGGGATCCAGAGCCGACTTCTTGCCGAGCGACGGCGAGATTGCCGCCACCGCGCCGCTGTTGCCGTGATAGGCTTCCGCCGTGACGATGACTCCGGTCTTGCGTGTGTGGTAACGCGCGATGCGCAAGGCGAGATCGTTTGCTTCCGAGCCAGTGCATGTGAACATCGCGCATCCGGTCCGGCCGAGTTCGCCACCGAACGTATTGATCAGGGCTTCGGCATAGTCCAGCAGCGGCTCCTGCATGTAACGCGTGTGGGTACAGAGTACCTCGAGTTGCTTCTGGATCGCCTCGACGACACGCGGATGAGAGTGACCCAGCGAAACCACGTTGTTGTAGGCATCAAGATATTCGTTGCCGTGCTTGTCATAGAGGAAGACACCCTTCGCCCGGGAGATCTCAACCGGGGACTTGTAGAAGAGCCGATAAGCAGGCCCGAGCAGCCTTTGTCGCCTGGCGACATGCGCCAGATCTTCACTTGTGAGATGAGACGTGTCCTGAGGGTTGAAGCCATTTGGCATGTCGCCACGGAAGCCCTTCGGCAGGGTAGTCGCTTGTTCGGACATTGTTGTTCCTATCGTGTCAGAAGATCGGAAATCTGTGCGGTCGAAATTGAATGAAACCACTCGAGGTGGGCCCAGCCGGCTTCTGTATTGCGCAGGATATAGCGGCTATTCTCGGGGAAAATCTCTGCGCGCCAGCATGTCAGAAGCGCACGAACCGCAAGGCGGCCCATCGACAGGAAGGGAATGAGCCGAAGCTCCTCATCGGTCAGTTCGGCATGGCGGAGATAACCGCGCAGAACGTCGCGGGCTTCGTCGAACAGGTCACGCCGGTTCCCATGGTCGAACGTTTTTGGCATCTGGTTCACCAACGCCGTGGAGACATCGACGGCGATGGCGGTACGAACTGCATCGCCGAAGTCGATGACGCCGGTCAGGAACTGTGGATTGGTGTGATCGACGACCAGGTTCGACGTATTGAAGTCGTTGTGGAGCACTTGCCGCCGGCACAGATCGAACGTCGGCTTGATTTCGGCAAACCGCTCGAGCGCACGGACGGTCCAGGCCCGCTTGCCGCCCTCAGGGATGAAGCTCAACAGATCGGTGAGGTCGAGCAGATGGGTGACGTCCCATGCCACCGTCCGGTCGTCTGCGGGGTGCGAGAAATCGGCCATGGAATGACGCAGTTTTGCAAGGATTTCGCCGATCCGTTCACGCTGCGGGGCTGTGCAAGATGTCCGGTCAAGCGGGGTGCCGGCAAGGAAGGTAATAAGACGCACGACTCTCCGCTCGCCGCCACTCGTAGTGACGGTCGGCAAATCCGCCCCGTCGACATCGCGAATTGTGCGGGGAATTGGTAGGTCAGGGGCTCGCTGCTCCAAATGACGCATCAGCGACACCTGGAAATCGAGTTCCTCGATCCGCTCAGAAGGATGAGCGATCTTCAATACAAACTTCCCCTGGGCGGCACAGTCGAGGAGGAACGTGTCGTCCTTTTCTGTTTCAAAGCGAGTTGCCGAGCCGTGCGTGCCATATAGCCGCTCGGCAATTCGTTCGGCTTCCGCAGTGCCCACGGTATGGCACGCCTCGGAAAGCTCAGGGACGCGGGCTGGCCCGCATTGATGCTTGTAACCCATCTTCAAACTCATTCCTGTCCTGCCTCGGAAGGGCGGTTCGATGACCTCAGTATCCCATGCTTCCGTTTTTGTACAACAATTTTTTTCGCTGACGAATGGGATCAAGCTCAGTTTTTCCGATGATTTCAAGCTTAATCAACAAAGAAATCCTTTAGATACAAGGACATATGTGGATGCTGAGGGCTGCTTTGGTGGCGAGGCGCACACGTCGTCGGGGAATTTTGGGGGCCAATGGTTCGAAAATTGTTGGACAATCAGTTGCCATTGCCTGAAAGTTATGCCAGTGTGCTCCCACTGGTCGGAATGCAGCGAACACGTCAGATTGATCCGCTTTGGTGGATTGGCCCGGCATCTGAAAAAGCAGAGGAAATTGACCAGATACGAAAAGGTACCTGCCGCGTCCGCATTGGGGTCCGTCGGGACCGCGACCTCTTTAGACAGGCGGCATGCCCGCCAAATGACCTTGAATAGGCACACCCGTGCCATGAAAATTGGAAGGAATACACGCGATGACCCAATTTCGACCGAAGTACGTGACCTTCGACTGCTACGGCACGCTCACCAATTTCGACATGGCCGGCGCAGCGCGACGCGTCTACAGCGAGCGCCTCTCCCCTGAAGCGATGGTCGCCTTCGTCGAGGCTTTCAGGGGCTATCGCCTTGACGAGGTGCTAGGCCCATGGAAACCGTTCGTCGAAGTGGTGCACAATTCGATCGAACGCAGCTGCAAACGTATCGGTATCCCGTTCAAACCCGAAGACGCGCAACGCATCTATGACGAGGTGCCAACCTGGGGTCCGCACCCTGACGTCCCGGCTGGCCTGTCCAAAGTGGCCAAGGAAATTCCGCTGGTCATCCTCTCGAACTCCATGAACAACCTGATCATGTCGAACGTGGAAAAGCTGGGCGCACCCATCCATATGGTAATCACAGCAGAAGAAGTCGGGGCATACAAACCTCTGATGAAGGGCTTCGAATACATGCTCGACAAGCTCGGCTGTGGACCGGAAGACATTACCCATGTGTCGTCATCCTTCCGCTACGACCTGATGACCGCTTATGACCTGGGCATCAAGAGCAAGGTCTGGGTCAATCGCGGCCATGAGCCGGCCAATCCCTTTTACGAATACACCGAGATCAAGGACATCGGCGGGCTAGCCGCTGCCGTTGGCCTGGAGCCAGCCCTCAAGCGCGCCTGAAAAGCCAAGGTTCAGGCGCCGTTATGACGATGAGACCGGGGCGGTCCGTTCGCCCCTTCTCTATACGTTCGAAGGGGCAAGCATGGCCTTTCACCCTTCCACACCGTGAGCTGCTGGCGTTAGAGGACGGTGTGATCCGAGCTTGACGCAACAACACGTCGGACTTAGGGCGCGTTTGTTGCGCGGCCGCTATCAATGTCCGCTTTCGAGTACCGAGGCTGTTCCTCAACAACTGTTTTTAGGGGCGCACAGCGGTCGTCCGCGAAGCGTGCGGGGAATGACTGGACCGGGTCGAGCGCGGACATCCGAAACGGCTACACCGCACTTTGACCGTTCACTCGTTCGAGAAGCCGGCTATGCCCTTGATCTCGGTAAACTCGTGCAGTCCGAACTTCCCGTATTCCCGACCGTTGCCGGATTGCTTGTAGCCGCCGAAAGGGGCGGCACTGTCCCAGGCGGCGCTGTTGAGGCGGACGCTGCCGGCGCGCAGCCTGCCTGCGAGCGCTCGCGCTTCCTTTGGATCGCCCTGAATGTACGCAGCCAAGCCGTAGGGCGTATCGTTGGCGATCGCGATCGCTTCATCCTCACTGTCATAACCGGTTATCGACAGCACCGGGCCGAAGATTTCCTCCCGCGCAATCGTCATCTGATTGGTGACGCGGGCAAACACGGTTGGGCGCACGTAATAGCCGGAATTGAGGTGCGAAGGGCGACCAGGGCCGCCGGCGACGAGCTCCGCTCCTTCTGCGATGCCGCGTTCGATCAACGCCTGGATCTTGTCGAATTGGGCGGCGCTTGCGACAGGCCCGAGTTCGGTGCGAGGGTCAGATGGGGGGCCGACAACCAGCGCAGACGCCTCCCTCGCAGCGATCGAGCTTGCTTCGTCCATTCGCTCCGCCGGCACCAGCATTCGTGTTGGTGAGGTACAGGTCTGGCCGGAATTGCCGAAGCACCGGCGCACGCCGGCTGCGACCGCGGCTGACAAGTCGGCGCTGCGCAGGATGATGTTCGGCGACTTGCCGCCGAGCTCCTGATGCACTCGCTTGACGGTTGGTGCCGCCGCCTGCGCCACGGCAATGCCGGCGCGCGTAGACCCGGTGAAGGACACCATATCAACATCCGGGTGGCTGGCCAGCGCCGCACCAACCGTAGGTCCGTCGCCCTGAACGAGGTTGAACACCCCCTTCGGCACGCCCGCCTCATCCATGATCTCGGCGAAGATCACCGCGTTGAAGGGAGCAATCTCGGAAGGCTTCAGGACCATCGTGCATCCTGTGGCGAGCGCCGGAGCGACCTTGCAGGCGATCTGGTTGATCGGCCAGTTCCACGGCGTGATCATCGCGACGACCCCAACCGGCTCGTGCAGGATGCGCGTGGTCCCTTGCATGTAGTCGAAGGCAAAGGTCTCGATAGCCTTGATCGTCTGCTCGAAATGGACAGCGCCGATGCCTGCCTGCTCGGCCCGGGCCATGGCGAGCGGCGCGCCCATTTCCCGCGAGATGACGTCGCCGAGCTCGTCATTGCGGCGCTTCAGGATCGTTACAATTCGCCTCAGCAGTTCGACGCGCTCTTCCTTGGATGTGTGCGAGAAGGAGGCAAAGGCTCGCCGTGCGGCCGCGACTGCCTTTTCAGCGTCGGCGGCACTGCCGAGGGCGATCGTGCCCATCAGCTCTTCGGTCGAGGGATCGATGACCTCAAGTGTTTTCGAAACCGAGGGCTCGATCCAATCACCGTCGATATAGAAGCTGTGGGCGTGTTTCATTGGTGGCTCCCTTGAATGGCTCTTGATCTATCCTCTTTGCCGCTTGAAATTCCGATCCGTCCCGCGGTCGGACTATTTGCATCTGTGGGAGAGGATATGAGAATCGCAGACGTCGAACGGCGATCGGGATGGTGCACTGACCGAAGCTGAGGCCGATCACGGCGCCAGATTGTAAATCTCGGCAAGGTCGCTTAGATCCCAATTACCGCCGGACAGGACCGCACACACCTTCTCATCTGGCTTGACGTCTATGCCGCCGGCCAGCAGTGCTCCTATTCCGATGGAGGCGGCTGGTTCCGCGATCAATTTCGCATCCTTGGCAAGGGCGCGCATTCCGGCAATGATGTGTTCGTCCTCAACAAGAACAATCTCGTCGACATATTTTTCGATAATCGGGTACGGATTTTGCCCCGGAACGCTTAACCTCAGACCATCCGCGATCGTGTTCTTTAACGGAAGCGATGTGCGCTCCTTGTTTTTCCGGCTGTAGAAATATTTCGGCGTCAAGGCAGGCTCTGCCCCGATAACACGCACCGATGGCTTGGTTTCTTTGATCGCCGTGGCGATGCCCGAGATCAGACCTCCACCGCCAAGGGGTACGATAACTGTGTCCACATCTTCCAAATCTTCGAGGATCTCGCACCCGATCGTTCCCTGACCAGCCATTACGACCGGGTCTTCGAAGCCGTGAATGACCGCATAATTGTTTCCTTCAGCGATCTCGTAGACTTTTCTCCATCTAGCAGCATTATCACCATCGAAAAGAATGACTTCCGCGCCAAGGGCTTCCGTATTCGCGATCTTGATTTTGGGTGTGGTGACCGGCAGCACCAGCAGCACTTTTACGCCGAGCATCTTGGCTGCGTAAGCGAGCGCCTGGGCGTGGTTCCCCGACGAGGTCGCAATGATCCCATTTGCGATCTCTTCTCCGGGCAGCGAGAGAGCCTTGTTCAGGGCGCCGCGGATCTTGAATGCGCCAGTGATCTGCAGGGTTTCCGGCTTGAGGTAGAGCTGACAACCAGCCGCTTTCTCGATTTTGTCGGCACGCAATAGCGGCGTGTGTCTCACGTGCGGCTTTAGCCGCTGCTGAGCTTCGCGGATGTCCTGAATGGTAGGGTAAGTGCGCATGGTCATTCCTCAAAAAACTGGAAGAAAGTGCCGACATTGTTCGCAATGGCGTTGCGATAAATTTTGCTGGCGGTCGTATTGTCTTGTATGGCCATGCCAGTGGAGTCGAAAATGGTGATTTCGTCATCACCTTCCCGTCCCGGCTTCCTCCCCAACAACACCTCGCCGATTTCGCCGTGGATATCGTCCCTGGCAATGATGTTTTTATCCAGCGGGTGCCAAGTCTCGCCCTTTTGCGTGCATTGTGAAAGCGAGTCGACGATGATTTTGGCGTTTCGGAAAAGCTCCGGATCCAGCTCCTGTTTGCCGCGCTGATCCGTGCCGATTGCAACGATGTGCGTACCGGGTTTTACCCATTCCGCTTCCACAAGGGACCCTTTCCCTCGGGTCGTTGTAATCAAGATGTCGGCCCGCTCGACCGCCTCCTTCTTCGAGCTTGCGACGGTGACGGGAATGCCGAATTCGCGCTCGATATCCGCCTTGTACTTGGAACTTGTTTCGTAGGTGCTGTCCCAGGCGTGGATCTCTTCGATCTTCATGATCTCGTTGATCGCCCGGATTTGCATTCTTGCCTGATTGCCTGTGCCGATCGACGCGATCGTCCTGGCGTTCTTTCTCGCCAGTGCCTTGACGGAGACGGCTCCCGCCGCCCCAGTTCTGAGGCCGGTGATCAAGCTGCCATCCATGATACAAATCAGCGCACAGCTCCTGGCGTCAAACAGGAGAATGGTACCCATGCTGTTCGGCACGCCGTGTTCCGCCGGGTTGTTGGCGAACCCTCCCGAATGCGCCTTCATGGTGATGATTTCTGCAACTTTATCGTAGCCAAGCTTGAAGTCGATCTCGCCACGCAACGAGGGCAGATGAATCCCGATATAGTCGGGCTGTTCCACCTGATCGCTGCTGAAGGCCCTGTAAGCCTCTTCGACCGCGCCGATGACCTCGGTCATGCTGATGAGCCGTCCTACTTCACGCTTCTTGAGCAACAACGTTTTCATGCGTGACTCTCTCAATCAATTCATCGGATGCGTCGGCGCATTGCGACCCGACCTGCGCTGATCATATCAGGCCCAATGTGAGCCTATTGACCGTATTCGCAGGACCTCAGGCAGATTGTTTTATATCGCACGGCGATTTTGGCAGAGAGTACCGGCAGGCGTATCTTGGAGCTCGAAGCGAGTGCTGGAAGTATCCCGTCACAATGTAATATCGGTGAGTGATTGGGAGCTGACCCAGTCGATCGCTGCCGGCTACGTTGCCCAATGACAAGGTTCCCAGGATTGAACCCGTCCCGCTATGCGAAATCATTGCGACGCAAGCCCCATACTTCACAGGGGCGCTTCCGTTTCCGCATGAGGAGTTGACCAGTATCTGTCTGCCTCGTCCGCGGATCACCGTGACCCAGCACTCACAAGTGCAAATGATGGTTCCCTCCAGCATTTTGTGCCGATGTTCTGCGGTTTCCGGGCCAATTCAGATGCGAGCGCCGGCTATGATTGATCATAACTTGAACAACTCCCCGCAAAGCAAGGACGACGCGCATGACCACTTTCCGCCCGAAATACATCACCTTCGACTGCCATGGTACGCTCATCAACTTCCAGATGGCGGAGGCCGCACGTGATCTCTACGGCGACAGAATGAGCGAGCAGAAAATGCTGCAATTCATCGCCGACTTTTCTGCGTACCGCCTCGATGAAGTCATGGCCGACTGGAAGCCTTATGCGGAAGTGGTCCATAACGCCCTGGCAAGGACCTGCAAACGAAACGGCATCGACTTCAAGGACGAAGACGCGCAGATGGTTTACGAACGCGTTCCCACCTGGGGGCCGCATCCTGACGTTCCGGCCGGCCTTGCCAAGGTAGCCAAGGAAATTCCGCTGGTCATTCTGTCGAATGCGATGAACTCGCAAATCATGTCCAATGTCGAGAAGCTCGGCGCGCCTTTCCACGCTGTTTATACCGCCGAACAAGCTCAGGCTTACAAGCCGCACTTCCGAGCCTTCGAATACATGCTCGATATGCTTGGTTGCGACCCGGAGGACATACTGCACTGCTCTTCCTCGTTCCGTTACGATCTGATGTCCGCACACGACCTCGGCATCAAAAACAAGGTCTGGGTCAACCGCGGTCACGAGCCGGCCAATCCCTATTACGGCTATACAGAGATTGCCGGGATTTCGGGTCTGCCCGGCGTCGTCGGGCTCTGAAGAATCCTGAATACGTCTGAATATCTCTCTTCCATCTCGGTTTACCGGAGAGAGGCCGAGAAAACGGATCACATCGCGGGGCGAGGTGATTTTAAAAGTCCGGCCCTAAATAACCATCCTGGAGGCGGAAAGGGCCAGCGCCAGCGGCAAACGCCCGACCTTTATGGGGTCGGGCACAGTGGTCCTGGATTCCATCCCGACAATTGCTTTTCGGAAGCATGCTGCCCGACTTCAAACATTGCGGGGGCTCTTAGAGGCAGACATCACAGAGATCTTTCCGCGACTCGCCAGTGTCGATCGAGCTTTGCGGCCTCGTCGACATAACAAAGGACCGGTTCCGCGCAGGCTTTCATCATGGCGTCTGGTACGCCATGGGTTATTGCGGCCATGGGGCCAAGCTTTCGACCCATCTCGGAATGCTGGCCGCCGATGCGATCCTCGGCCGCAATCCGATGAAGGGGCTCGACTGGCCGTCCGTCCCGGACGCACTTCGGAACCCCTGGTTCCTGCCGCTGGTCGGCATGTATTACAAGGTGCTGGACAGCGTCGGCTAGAAACTACACTGCCCTTCTGCCATGATCACAGCCCGCCGACCTCGACTCTGGAGCCGTCAAAGAAGCGCGACAGCCGGAAGGGCGTGGGGTCGACGCAAGGCCTATCGTTCGCAACCAAGTCGGCTGCCAGGCGGCCGATGCCTGGGCCAATGCCGAAGCCATGACCGGAACCGCCAGCGGCCAGATAAAGGCCTTTCACATGATCGGACGCCGAGATGACCGGTACCGCGTCCGGTGTGCAATCCACATAGGCGCCCCAGCTGTCGGCTATTTCGATACCTGCAAGCGCCGGGAAC
This sequence comes from Rhizobium sp. CNPSo 3670, assembly GCF_057784555.1. Lineage (NCBI taxonomy): Bacteria > Pseudomonadati > Pseudomonadota > Alphaproteobacteria > Hyphomicrobiales > Rhizobiaceae > Rhizobium > Rhizobium sp. CNPSo 3670. The sequence goes on along the minus strand of NZ_JBXSOL010000040.1, from coordinate 14,667 downwards.
TGCTGGGTGGCCGCCTTCAGGATAGCCGTGATCGTCTGGCGGCTCGGTCTGGGATCGAGAACACGGATCCGCTCGAAAGGCGAAAGCGTGTCCCCCTTCCAGCTTGCCAATGCTTCGGGTCCATGAAACATCGATCTCCCAATGCCAATCTGGACCGCCTTCAGTCGCTTCAGAAACATCGGCATGAACCAGCGCGCATAGCGCAGGCCTTGCGGCGTGATATCCAAGGTCGCCCTGCCGCTGATAGCAAGCGTGTAACTGCCATCCAGCCTGCGGGTCAGCGAGCACTCTGGTGTATAGATCGCCTCGCCGAGATTGGTTGTGGGGTGTGTACGAATTGCGGTCTGGCGCACGCTTGCCTGCGGGAACTGCACGCCATATTGGCGGCAGAACAGGGAGGCCCATGCACCGCCGGCATTCAGGACGGCCTGCGAGCTGATGATCCCTTTTTCGGTGATGACCCCAGCCACGGCACCGTTGACGATATCGAGGCCCCGTGCGGCGCATTCCTGATGGATAGTCGCTCCGAACTTGCGGGCACCGTTCGCGATCGTCGGCGCCGCAATGGCCGGCTCGCCCTTGCCATCATCGAGGGAATGGACGCCGCCGAGCCACCGGCGGCCTTGCGCGGGAATTCTGTCATGCGCCTCCCGGGCAGTTAGCATCCTCGTATTGACGTTGAATTGCCGGGCAAGGTCAAGCCATTGTTCCCATTCAGCCAACTGCTGCGGGTTGTCTGTCGCATAGAACAGGCCGCATTGGCGGAAGCCGACGTCTTCGTCGATTTTCGCAGCAAACTGGTCCCACGCCTGCATGGAAATCCCTGAGAGCGGCAGTTCGCGCTCATCCCGATTTTGCCGGCGGCACCAGCCCCAGTTTCTGCTTGACTGCTCACCCCCGACATATCCCTTTTCAATCAGAGCAACGGAGAGCCCCCGCTCTGCGAGAAAAAATGCCGCCGACGCGCCGATAATGCCGCCGCCGATGACGACGACGTCGGCCTTCGCGGGAAGCTCTTGATCGCTCTGTATGCGTTTGAGGAGTGGTGACATCGTGGCTGACCTGAATTCATTAGTCGGAGCTGTTTTCTGCCTGCCGCGCCGGAGCGTCTCGCGCGAGAACGGCGATCGCGTCGATCTCGACGAGATAGCCGTAGTGCAGTTCGGGTACCGGAACCACAGTGCGCGCCGGTCGCGCCTCTCCCAGCCGCGCTGCGTAAACCTGGTTGAAGCGCGGCCAGTTGCTGACGCCAACGATGTAGGCCGTCACCCTGACGAGGTTGGCCGGGCTGCCGCCTGCGGCTTTCAAGACCGCCAGCATGTTGTCGATCGCCTGCCTCGCCTGCGTCTCGAAACTATCATCGGGAAGCGGCGCCCCATCCGGCCGGATCGGGAGCTGCCCCGATATATAGAGATGCTCGCTCGACAGTTTGGCCTGGACATAATGACCTGCAGGGCGGGGCGCTAGATCGGTGTAGATGGTTACGACGGCCGACATCACCAGCCTCCGAAGCGCGGCCAGCATGCCTCAACTGCATGCGAGCCACCGCGGACAACATGATAGACTGAGTGCTGTGCTGCGGTTGCGCAAGCATGGTTCGGCAGGATCCGCATCCTGTCTCCGACCGCCAGATCAGGCAGACGAGCGTCCGATCCGGGTCGCACGGCGATGATTCCATGCTCCTGATTTGCATCGGCAACAATGATGTCGAGATAGGCGTTGCCCTCGAGGTCGCAGACGAGGCCGTATCCCTGATCGACGGCCTGCTTGCCGGTGCCACGGTCCCGCGACAGCGACATCCATCCGCCATCGGTGATGATCCAACCCTTCTCGCGCTGATGACCGATAACCGTCACCAGAACGCTGAGCGCGATGTCGTCGACTTGGCAAATGCCGATGCCTGCCATCACCAGATCGAAGAACACGAACACGCCGGCGCGGACTTCGGTCACTCCAGTGAGGTCCTTCGCGTGGTGGGCCGTTGGCGTCGAACCGACACTTACGACCGGGCACGGCAGACCTGCATCGCGCAGAAGACGCCCGGCATCAACAACGGCCAAGCGCTCGTCTTCCGCATAGCGCTGCTGCTCCGCGACGCCCCCGCCCTTGTAGCTATCCCCAGCGTGGGTCAGAACGCCACGCAGCTCCGCCCCTGCGGCCAGGACCTTGCCGATCTCCAGCAACTGAGGATGATTGGTCGGCACCACACCCGAGCGGTGGCCATCGCAATCGATTTCGATCATGGCTGGGATGCGCATTCCGGCGTCTCGGGACGCCGCGGCAACCGCCTGCGCCTGCTCGAGGCTATCCAGTACGACCACGAGATCGACGCCCTTGGAGCGCAGCTCGACGACACGTGCAAGCTTTGCCGGCGCGATGCCGACCGCATAGATCATGTCGCGAACACCATCGGCCGCGAATTTCTCGGCTTCCTTCAGCGTGGAAACCGTCGCCGGTCCCTCGGGCCCACTCATGACCCGCCGAGCCACGTCGATAGACTTCGCGGTTTTCAGATGCGGTCGAAGCGACACGCCCATGCCATCGAGCCGGTTCCTGAGACGGGTGATATTCCGGTCCATCCGGTCCGCGTCGAGAACCAGACAGGGCGTTTCAAGCGTCTGGAGGGTGGTCGTGGCCGCCAAGCGAGTGGAGGGGCCGAACGTCGTTAGATCCATCTTTCTGATCTCCAAATTCGAATCCACCTTGTCGCTAAGCCGTAAAGATAGCAATTAATGGTCGGTGAAGGTTCGCTTCAGCCGGCTGTTAATGGTGACAGCGTAATATCACCCGCGTCAGCCTGAATCCGCGTGAGCACGTCGATCTCCTTCTCGATCTCCAACCGCAGATTGGAACTGCCTGAGAACGCCCCATTGAAAGCCGCAGTGCCGATGGTAAAACCTGCGGCTCCAGATCGTACGACGGCCGCCATCTTTTCAGGACTGTCGATCGATCCGGCAACGACGACAGGCTTCTCGACGGCTTCGCACACGCACGTCATCAACGCTTCGACATCGCCGTTGAAGCGATAGGCGAGCAGATCGAGACCGCTCACACCCTCGATCGCCGTCAATTGCCGGGCACTTGCCACAATTGTTTCGATCGTCCCTTCGAGCCTGCTCGGATGACCAACGATCTTACCGGGGAAGGGATAGTACTGGATGTTCCTCCCAGCGATAATTGGCAGTGCGACGTTCGGTCGGGTTCCACCCATCAAGATGTCGACGCCAAGGTCAACGGCGGCTTGCGCGGATCGGCGCTCACTCTCCTCGTCGAGGCTGACAACTTCCAAATAGAGCGTCGCACCCGCCTTCTTGATCGCCGAAGCAAGGCCCAAAAGTTCATCGAACGGGAGGCCAATATCCTTGAACCCCACATGTCTGATGCCTGCGGCAAGCACATCCTTGAGGCGCTCGGCCGCGTCGGCAACGGTCCGATCCTGGTTGGTCAGCATGAAAATGAAGTCGGGCGTCTGGGGCATCGAAAGCGCTCCTAGATTGCGTTGAGAAGCAGGGCCTGATCGAAGGCATAGCGAAGAGAGGAATGGTCGGCCGTGCCGTGGCCCGCGATGTCGAATGCGGTGCCGTGATCGACGCTCGTGCGAATGAAGGGCAAGCCGATGGTGACGTTGACGCCGTTGTCGATGCCGAAATACTTGACCGGAATGAGCCCCTGATCGTGGTATTGTGCAACAACGATGTCGAACTCGCCCTTGCGGGCCCGCATGAAAATCGTGTCTCCGGGCCACGGGCCGGAAGCATTTATTCCACATTCCTGAGCGCGCTTGATCGCCGGCGCGATGATGTCGAGATCTTCGCGTCCGAACATGCCGTTTTCACCGGCATGGGGATTGAGGCCGGCGACCGCAACGCGGGGGGAGGCTATGCCATAAGCCTTGCCAGCCTTGTGCGCCAATTCGATCGTTCTGAACACCGAATCCTGCGTCACCAGGTCGATTGCGTCGCGCAACGACACGTGGATCGTCACGAGAATGACACGCAACTCGTCGTTTGCCAGCATCATCGCGAACTTGTCGGTCCCGGACCGTTCAGCAAGGATTTCGGTGTGGCCCGGATAATTGAGCCCGCCCTTCTTCATTGCTTCCTTATTGATCGGCGCGGTCACAATCGCCCCGATGTTTCCTGCCAGCGCTTCGTCGATCGCTCTCACGACATAGTCGTAGCTCGCGCGCCCGGCGCGGGCGTCCACCTGACCGATCGGCATATCGTCCGGCAGATCCGAGACGTTGAGTACGGGTATGAGCGTCGTGCCTGGCACCGCCTCGTCGACCGACGCGATGGGCTGCACTTGGAGAGGAAGAGCCAAGGCCCGAACCGCGCGTTCCATCACCTTGGCGTCGCCGATCACCACCGCATGCTCCGGCAGTCCGTCTGCGAAAACGCGCGCGATGATTTCCGGGCCGATGCCGCAGGGATCGCCCATCGTTATGCCAACAGGTTTCTTCATTTCTTATCTCCAAGCCAGAGGCCCCGAAGCAACTCGGCTGATTTCAGCAGGATATTGGACGAGCCGAAGCCGCCCGCCTTTGTGATGATGTGAATAGGGTCGGGGCCGGTTGCGCGGCCCACCGGGATGCCGGGCTCCACCTCGCCGAGGAGTTTAACAGAGCCGATCTCAAGTTCGTTCAGCACGGATTCGGCGGTATCACCGCCAGTCAGGAAGAGTCCGGCCACCGGATGATGCTCCACAATCGCGCGAGCAGCCTTGCCAAGAGCGATTGCGATGGCCCGAGGATTGGCGGAAGCGCCACGGTGCGACGTGGTTAGAATAACATTACCGCTCGTTCCGGATCGTCTGTATTGGGCAGCGGCGTCTTCGGCCGCGAGGTTGGCAGAGGCAGACGCCACGTCGGCGTCGATGATGATCTGCCGGGTGTTGCCAGTGCTCATCAGCCGTGAGCATTGCTCGCGGCTCAGGGGGTTGACGCTGCCAATGACGAAGAGATTGAGCGCCGCCGCCAGGGGCAACAGTGTGGCGTCATCGGCGCGACCCACATATTCTGCCAGTGCGATTGCCAGTCCTGGAGAACCGCACCAAAGGATGGACTTCGGATCCGCAGCCGATTTCACCAGCCGGGCCAGATCTTCCTGCGCTATTGCATCGGCGATCAACAACTTCCGGTGATCTGCGGTCAGTTCGCCGGACTTCAACGCACTGATTTCCGCAAGCCCAAGGTGACGGATTTCCGCCTCTGGGATATCCGGAAACAGAGACCGAAGGTGCGAGTCCGCTATGGGGTGGAGCGGGTCCTTTGCAAACTCGGTTTCCTCCAACGGCACGCCATGAAGAAGCTGGCGTCCTCCTTCAGTGGTTCTTCCACCGGCGGGGAAAGCCGGAGCGACGACTGCGGTGGTCCGACCAGACGCCGCCAGGGCGGCCGTTATCTCAGCTCCAACGTTGCCACGAATCGTGGAATCAACGGTATTGTAAAGGAGTTCCGCGGACGCCAGGCTTTTTGCTGCCTGCCTCGCCCGATCGGCAGCATCCTTCACGGATGCGGCCCGACTTGCCTTGTTGACAGAGATGATCGCGACATTTTCAGGCGACGATCGCCGGTAGTCGGTGAAGACAAGGCATCTGTGCCCCATGCTCACAAATGGTGAGGCGCCATCCGTTGCGCTCGTCAAATCATCGGCCAGGATTCCCACCCTCAAAATCGCTTTCCTATCGGTTTTTGCGTGACGACGAGGATATTAGCGCTATTGCTTTTGCCGAAAAAACGATCAATTCTGACCGATATCCGTCACTTTATTTCACAGATATGGCCGCACGATTCCCATCCTTATCCGCGCTTAGAGTGTTTGAAGCAGCTGCACGGCATTTGAATTTCGGGCGTGCCGGCGATGAATTGTTCGTCACGCACAGCGCTGTCAGCAAGCAGATCCGCTTGCTTGAGGAAGACTTGGGAGTGGCCCTTTTTGAACGGAGAAACAGGGCCGTTTTTCTAACTGCCTCAGGACGGCGTCTGCTTGGCACCATGAGCGAGGTGTTTCGCCAGATCAGTGAGTGTTGCGATGAAATCAAAGGCGGGGGGTCGGCGCCGCTGGTGCTCTCATGTGAGCCGACTTTCACGCAGCGCTGGCTGATCCGGCGCCTGCCGCAATTTAATGCACTTCATCCGGAGATTGAGGTTCATGTATTGGCCGCCGGCGGCCCTGTAAGCTTCGACAGGAGCCATATCGATCTGGCGCTCCGGAGAAGCGATTTCAGCTGGCCGCCGGAACTTTTCATGGAAACGGTGGTCGAAGAACGTGTCGGCCCCGTTTGCGCGCCAGGTCTTTTGGCTTCCGGCGGCAACGATATCATCTCCTTGCCTCGCATTCATTCGGCCACCCGTCGAGATGCGTGGACGCGGTACATCTCCGACAATCAGATCGCAGATCCAAATCCACCCGGTAGCCAGGTCTTCGAACATTTCTATTTGAGTATCGAGGCGGCAATCGCGGGGCTGGGTGCTGCGATCGGCCCGGAGCCGCTGGTCGCCGACGCCGTGGAAAGCGGGCAGCTGGTGGCTCCTCATGGGTTCTCCAGCAACGGCTATAGCTACATCCTGCTGAGCCGCCTTCCTTTCGAAGGCGATGCCAGGAAACGGAGCTTCCTGTCCTGGCTTCGTCGACAGTTTGCTTAGACCGCCGGCTGAATCGGCGACATCAGGATCGCGGCCGAGACGGCGGGCATGCGTCAACGCGCCAACACCAGATTTCAGACCAAGTTCTCAGATACTCGGACCGAGTATGTTCGTTCTGGCTTCAATGATGTGATCATACATGTTTCGCTCCGCCTCTCTGCTATCACGATCCTTTATTGCATCGAGAATCGCCTGATGGCTGACGATATAGGCCGTCATGCGCTCAGAGGTCAGCGACTGTTCCTTCATTTTTCCCCAGAGGTTCCCGGCGCGCACCGCGTGAATACCTTCATAGAGCGATGCCAGAAGGCCATTACGCGCGGCCTGGACGATAATGCGATGAAAGACGGCGTCCCATTTCTCAAATTCGCTCAAAGATTCCGATGCGTTGCCTCGCGCGATTGATTTCTGCATTTCTTCGACTTCCTGTCTGGTCGCGCGTAACGCTGCCAACGCTGCTATCTTGGGCTCTATGATCAGCCTCGCCTCGAAGACTTCCGCCGGATAGGTCCGCAATGTGTCTCCGTCACTGCTTGCCGGCCGACGGAGAGCGCTGGAACCTACGCCGCTGCCGGCGATAAAGGTGCCTCTACCGACATGCCTGATGAGGCGACCTTCCTTCTCCAGCGAACTGAGCATCCTTCTGAGGGCGGTACGCGGCAGCCCCAGTTTCAGAGCCAGGTCCCGCTCGGGAGGCAGTCGATCTCCAGGCTCCAGGCCTTCCGCCTCAATGAAATCCTTCAACACCACGCTCATGTGCCCTCCGATAAAAATTTCTCGAAACCAATTTGATCTATATTGACACCAATGGCAAGACCAATCTTATATTAATCGCAGAACCAACGCCGATTGGTAGCGAATGGCGCTGAGGCCTAGAAACGGGCTGCGCACCGCTCGAGAGGTTATGAGCAATACGCTTAAAACAGCGGCCAAGCCTCAATGAAGAAGCTGCGCAACAAGGGAGTTATATCGATGGCCAATATGACCGAGGCTGTTAGAGCAGACGACGCAGCGCTTTCGGTGCGCGCCCTGACAGTCGACCTGCCGAAAGGCATGGAAAGGACTCATGCCGTCGAAAATGTATCCTTCGACCTCAAGCGTGGCCAGATCCTCTGCATCATCGGTGAGTCTGGATCGGGCAAATCGGTAACCGCAAACACAATCATGGGTCTCTTGCCCAAGATTATTCCGGTCTCTTCGGGTGCGATCAATCTCGACGGAACGACCATAGTCGGGGCGCCGGCAAAAAAGCTGCGCCAGCTGCGCGGCCGCGTCGTGTCCATGATCTTTCAGGATCCGCTTTCGGCGCTCAACCCGCTGATGACGGTCGGCGAGCAAGTTACTGAAGTGATGGCCGCGCATGGAGTGGGTACCAAGGTCTCGCGCCGTGATCGCGCCCTCGAATTGCTGACGGAAGTCGGCCTTCCCGATCCGGCACTGATGTACGATCAGTATCCGTTCAGGCTTTCCGGTGGTCAGCGCCAGCGCGTCATGATCGCCATGGCGCTGGCCCTTGAGCCGACCGTGCTGATCGCAGACGAACCCACGACAGCCCTTGACGTAACCACGCAGGCGCAGATCCTGAAGCTCATCCGCGACATTCAGCGCCGCAAGGGTATGAGCGTCATGTTCATCACGCACGACTTCGGCGTCGTCGCAGAAATTGCCGACAGCGTCGTGGTTATGGAGAAAGGGCGGATTGTTGAGCAGGGCACCGCCGACCAGGTTCTCAAATCACCCAGCCACCCCTACACCCAGCGCTTGATCGCAGCCGTTCCGCGCCTCACGGGCGAGGACAGGAAGCTCAAGGTGCAAACAAGCGACGAGACAATCCTGACCGTCAATGGCTTGTGCAAGACTTATCGCAGCGGCAGTGCGCTATTCGGAAGCCAGCGTGTCGTGCCTGCGGTGCAGGACGCCTCATTCACGTTGTCTGCTGGCCGCACGCTTGGCATTGTCGGCGAAAGCGGCTCCGGAAAGTCGTCGTTGGGCCGACTCCTGATCAAGCTTCAGGACAGCGACAGCGGTCAGATCCTGTTTGAGGGCAAGGACATCGTCAAGCTCTCTGAATCCGAGTTCCGGCCGCTGCGTCCGCGGATTCAGATGATCTTCCAGGATCCCTTTGCCTCGCTCAATCCGCGCTCCACCATCGGTCAGATATTGACCGTCGGGCCCGTCGCACATGGTATGCCCTACGCGCAAGCGCGCGACGAGGCGCGGGCGTTGCTATCCCACGTCGGTCTCGATGCGGGCGCCTTCGGCCGCTACCCGCACGAATTCTCGGGTGGTCAGCGCCAGCGCATCGGTATCGCGCGGGCCTTGATGTTCAAGCCCAAGCTGCTGATTGCCGACGAAGCAGTCTCCGCTCTCGACGTGTCGATCCAAGCCCAAATCCTCAAACTGCTTGACCAAATCCAGCGCGAGACCGGCGTATCGATGGTCTTCATCACCCATGATCTTCGTGTCGCCAGCCAGATCTGCGACGAAATTGCTGTGATGCAGAAGGGCCGGGTCGTCGAGCGTGGCCCGCCGTCTCAGATTTTCCTGAAACCGCAATCCGACTACACGCGTGAACTTGTGGCGGCAATCCCGGGAGAACGAAGCAGAGACAATTGCGAAAGTGCAATCGGCTCACGGCAGTAGGTTCCTAATGAGCAAAAAGAGAGGGAATGAAATGACAAAAGAGTCTACGACCAAAACGAATATTTCTCGGCGCGACGCACTACGCCTGATGGCAGCCGGCGGCATTGCATGCTTTGCTGCCCCAAACCTGATCGGCAAGCCTGACGTTGCCTCGGCAGCGGACAAGAAACCTGCGGGTCGCGTCGTGGTCGGGCTTTCGCAGGAACCGACCGTGTTCAATCCGCTCATGGCACATATCGAAACGGATGATGCGGTCCACTTCTCGCTCTTCGACGCGCTCTTTCGCATGGATCCGCAAGGCGTGCTCCAGCCCAATCTTGCGCTAGAAGTGCCCACGCAGAAGAACGGCGGCATCTCGGCGGATGGCCTGAACTGGCGCGTTCGCCTGCGTGACGATGTCCGCTGGCATGACGGCAAGCCGTTTACTGCTGAGGATGTGAAGTTCACCCTTGAACTGATCACCAATCCGAAATTCCGCGCCTGGCGCACAGGCGGCCATTCGCTGGTACGTGACCTCACGGTGGTCTCGCCAACTGAAATCACCTGGCGGATGGAGCAGGTCTTCGCTCCTTACCTGTCGTTTCTCACCGAGACCTTCATCGTGCCAAAGCACCTTCTCGAGAATGAGGCCGATCCGAACGCAGCAGCCTTCAACCAGGCACCCGTTGGCACCGGTGCCTTCAAGTGGAGCCAGCGTGTGGCCGGCGACCATCTCGAGCTGGCAGCGAACCCCGATTACTTCGCGGACGGCCCCTATGTCGAACAGGTTGTATTCAAATACATTCCTGACCAGACGGTGCTTTATACCCAATTCAAGAGCGGCGACATCGACCTTACAGACCAGGCGTACATCACGCCCGACCACTACGACGAAGCAAGCAAATTGCCGGGCCGCGTGGTGAGCCTGGTGCCAGGTGCCTCCGTCGAGTCGTTCTATCTCAATCTCGAACGGCCGCAGTTCAAGGAACTTGCGGTGCGTCAGGCACTCTATGCTGCAATGGACAGAGCGGCGATCATTGACGCGCTCTATTTCGGTGTGGTCACAACGACCGAGACCTTCATGCCGAAGGAGTCATTCTACTTCAATCCGAAGCTTCCGGCACAGGAATTCAATCTCGATGCCGCACGCAAGCTCCTCGACGATGCCGGTTGGGTGCCGGGGTCGGATGGGATCCGTGAAAAGAACGGCGTGAAGCTCGCGTTCAACAATTCGACGACGTCGGGCAACAATCTCCGTGAGCAGGTGCAGCAGTTCCTGCAGCAGACGTTCGCGGAAATTGGCGTGCAGATGACGATCTCGAATTTGCCGGCTGCCGTCATGTTTGGCGAATTCTGGCTGAAGTCACAGTTCGACACGGCCATCTCGGGCGTTACGCATCTGATTGCCGCGGACCCCGATGCAACCAATCGTCTTGCGAGCAGCGCGATTGCCGCGAAGGGTGGAAAGGGATCGAACGTCGGCCAGTATTCCAATCCGGAAGTGGATGCGCTGCTGAAGAAGGGGGCCCAGACCTTCGATCCGGATGCACGTCGTGAAATCTACTACCGTATCCAGGAAATCGTGCGTCAGGACCTTCCCTTCCTTCCTCTGTTTGCCGCCACCTATGTGGTTGGCAAGAAGGAAGGCCTTGAAGGCTGGGAACCGAATACGAACACGCGCACGGCATCCTGGCATGCTGCCGGCTGGCGCTGGAAGAGCTGAGTTAACCTCCCGCCGTCGCCGCCGCACCTCGCGGCGGCGACCTCTATTGGCGCTATCACAGGGAGAGCCTGAATGCGTAGCTTCCTACTTAACCGGTTCGCTCAGAGCCTCGTACTGCTCCTGATCGTTTCCGTCATCGGCTTCGTGGTCCTCAACCTGATTCCGGGCGGGCCCTTGGCACAATTCGGGCTCGATGCAAGCATGACGCAGGACGACCTGAACCGATTGGCGGAGCAGTTAGGCCTGAACCGTCCTCTGTGGATGCAGTATCTGGATTGGGGCTGGCGCCTGTTGAGAGGAGACTGGGGCCACTCATTCCGCGACGGAGCGCCGGTTCTCGAGGTGATTGGAAGACACCTTGTGGCAACGCTGCTGCTGATGGGATCGTCTACGGTGATAGCCATCGCTATTGGTACGTGGATCGGTGTTCGCGGCGCCATAAAGCGATATTCGGTTTTCGACTACATGGCGACGGTCGGTGCGATGGTGGCCCTCTCGATCCCGACTTTCTGGTTCGGACTGATCGGGATCTACGTCTTCTCGCTCAGACTTGGCTGGCTTCCAGCCGGCAACATGTACACGATCGGCGACGAATCCGTTCTGAACTATCTCCACCATCTTGTTCTGCCGAGCATCGTGCTCGCGCTCGTGCATGTGGCCATCTGGAGCCGCTACATGCGAACGGCTACTCTCGATGTTATCAATCAGGAATTCATCAAGACCGCTCGCGCCAAAGGATTAAGTGAGCGTCGCATCCTGATGAAACACGTCATCGGCAATGCCCTCCTACCGATGATCACACTCCTTGGGATGCAGCTTCCCAGCGTCCTTACGGGTGCTCTGGTCACCGAGACGGTGTTTACCTGGCCGGGCATGGGGCGCCTGTTCCTCGACAGCCTCGGCTACAGTGACTACCCGGTGGTGATGGGATTGCTCATGTTCTCAGCGATCCTTGTCGTGGTGTGCAACCTCGCCGCCGACATCGTTGTCGCCATCATCGATCCCCGTATTCGTCTGAGTTAAGCGCCATGAACGCTCATCAGGAGTCAGCCATCATGACTGCCATTGCCGCAAATTCGCCCCGGGAGCGCTGGTGGAACAGCCGAACTGCGCACCGTTTCATGAAGCACCATCTGGCCCTCATCGGGATGGTGATGATAGCCCTCCTGACGCTGGCATGCGTGTTGGGTCCCCATTTGTTGCCGTACGATTCCCTCTACATCGATTTGCGCGCCCGTTTCGCTCCGCCCCTGACAGGGCAGCATTATCTCGGTACGGACCCGCTGGGAAGAGATCTGGCCGCGCGGTTGTTCATGGCGGGGCGGATTTCGCTCTTGGTGGGCTTCTCAGCGATGCTGTTGTCGACGCTGATCGGAACCCTTGTCGGCGTGGTGGCGGGATATAGGGGAGGCTTGGTGGGCACCGTGCTGATGCGCGCAGTCGATGGCTTCCTTTCCTTCCCATCCATCTTCCTCGTGCTCGCTCTTGCCGCTGCGCTGAAGCCAAACCCGATCATGATTACCGTCGTTATCGCTGCCACAAGCTGGATGGAAGTTGCCCGCATCGTCGAGGCCGAGGTCCGCTCCCTGCGCGAGCGTGAATTCGTGCTGGCCGGCCGGATGTTGGGACTGAGCGCAACCCACATCATGTTTCGCGAAATCCTTCCCAATGCCATGGGTCCGATTATCGTCGCCGCGACCCTGACCGTCGCCAGGGCTATCCTGATGGAGGCTTATATCAGCTTCCTCGGCTATGGAATTCAGCCGCCGCTGCCCAGCTGGGGTAATATGCTGAACGGCGCACAGCAATATCTGGGGACCGCACCTTGGTTGGCGATCATTCCCGGCGCCGCCATCACGATTGCTGTCACAAGCTTCAATTTCATCGGCGACGGGCTGCGCGATGCGTTCGATGTTCGCGGTGATCATAGCTGAGAAACAGCATCTTGCCCGCGCCCAAAAGAGACATCCCCCGCCACACGCGCATGTGATGTCGGCGGAGCACATCAGACGTCATCGCCTCGCCCGAGCGTCGGGATGTTCCGTGACCACGACGGCAGATTCTTGAAATTTTATCATTCCGGTCCGGAGATGACTGGAGCACGATGCCAGAGGAATAGTGATTATGCCGGTCCAGGTTCAGAAAGTAAGTGATAGCGCCTCTTTTCCAACCCAGGTCGATGTTGTCGTCATCGGAGCGGGCATTGTGGGTACCTGCACAGCGTATGAGCTCGCCCGCAAAGGGGTATCCGTTGCCCGCTTGAAAAAGGTATTGTCGGAGGCGAGCAGTCGAGCCGCAACTGGGGATGGGTTCGCCAGCAAAACCGCGATCTCTATGAGCTTGCGCTAGCCATGTACAGTCTGCAGCGCTGGGAGGAACTGAGCACTGAGACCGGGCGCGATCTCGGCTTCCGCCGAACCGGGATACTTTACTGCACCAAAAACGAAGCCGATGTCGCCCGCTGGGAGAAGTGGGGCCAGGCTGCGCGCCTCCAAGGATTTCACAGCCAGATCCTCAGTGCTTCCGAGGCCAATCAGCGAGCGTCGGGCGGTACGTCTTCATGGATTGGCGGCGTTTGGTCTCCGACGGATGGGCGAGCGGAGCCTAGCCTTGCCGTACCGGCCATCGCTGAGGCCGCGAAGGAAAACGGCGTATTGCTCCATCAAAACTGCGCCGTTCGAGGCCTAGATATTAGCAACGGCCGGATAACAGGCGTGTGGACAGAGCGGGGACTTGTAAAAGCTGGTACCGTTGTTTGCGCCGGAGGCGCATGGGCTTCCCGGTTTTCTCATCGATATGGCATTGAGCTTCCCGTCGCAAACATCTCCGGGACTGCAATTAAGACGACCCCCGCGCCCGAGATCATTCAAGCAGGATGTCTCTCGGCGTCAAACTTCGTGTTGCGGCGCCGGACAGACGGCGCCTACACGATCGCCGTGCCGGGACGAGGCACGCTCGACATTACGCCGCGGGGGATGCGATACGCGTATAAATTCTACCAGATGTACCGCAGCAAGATCGGCAAGAAGTTGAAGTACCGTCTGAACAGCAGCTTCTGGAATGGGCCCGATGCTATCAGCAGCTGGGAGAACGATGAAGTCTCGCCGTTCGAGAAGAACCGCATTCTTGATCCTGCGCCTGACCGCAACCTCGTGAAGCTAGCATTGAGGAACCTCGAACGCGAATACCCCGCGCTCAAGGGAATCGGCGTTGAGCGCGCGTGGGGAGGACTCATCGATACTTCGCCAGATCTCGTCCCTGTTATTTCGAGAGTGGAGCAACTGCCTGGTTACGTGATCGCGGCGGGGTTCAGCGGACACGGCTTTGCTATCGGACCGGGGGCAGGCCGGCTGGTGAGCGAGATCGTCATGAACGAGACCCCGATCACTGACATCTCACCCTACAGGCTGAGCCGCTTCAGCGACGGCTCGGCAATCAGACGGCCGGAAATGATGTAATGGTCGACGTAAGTTTGCGGTCCAAGACGCGGCTGTCACTGTGCCTATAAACCGGCCTCAGACCGACAAATGGGTTGGGACATCAATAAGACAGAACTGGCTTCAAGCTTCTCTTGGAGCGGGATCAATTTCCAGAAGCCAATCACAGGGAGCTAATCAGTGGTCCTCGATCGCTACACCGTGCCGCGTCTCATTCGCGAAGAAGCATTCATAGACCG
>NZ_JBXSOL010000039.1:0-35183 GCF_057784555.1 Rhizobium sp. CNPSo 3670 | reverse complement strand
GGCTTTTGTCGCAACGGTACATAATCGCGTTGCTCAGCGTAGCGTGTGTGGAAGAGCTAGCAGCGAAAATCCATGCTTTCAACAGTGCCAAAAAACTAGAGCTACGACTGCACAGTGAATATTACAGGGAAATCCTGGGACTCGATCTAAAAACGAATACGATGGTCCATCAAATGGTCGGTTATGATGACGAAGGGGCGTTTGAGTTGGCGGGTCTGAAGGATGACATCATTAACCCGCTCATTGCCGACCAATATAAGTTACTGGATCTAGTGGCGGAGCAGATTGCGAATTCGCAAATTGATATCGTTTCGGTCAAAGAGAAAATCGACGCATTTGACGTGCGAAAACGCGAGCTCGTCGGTGTTTTTCTCGCCAATGCGCCCAAGAGCGCGTAACCTGATTTTCCTAAAAGTAGGCTTCAGGCGTAGCTGCAACCCTGCCACTGCGAGGCTCGGCGCAGCGCTTTCGTGACTGCTCTAAGTGTCCGGAGATTATGGCTTCGGAATACCTTGGAAGACTTGAGCTTCTTGATGAACGTAGCAGGCAAGCGGTCTTCCTCCGCGCCTCGTTAATAATGCGGCGGGCGGGTGATCGGGGGCGCGTCCAGCGACTGCTCCTCCAGCGACAGGAAGCGTTCCGTCAGCCGGTCCAGCTTGGTGCGCATCTGCTCCACGATTTTCCATTGTTCGGCGAGTTGATCGGAAAGCTCCTCGATCGTCTTTGCCTGATAGGCCAGCATTTCCTCCAGCCGGGTGATGCGGTTGGTCTCGTCGGACATCGATCCTCCTTTGCCGACACCGGCAGAATAGATGAGTTTTCCAAAGCGGAAATAGGCCGCCACGTCAATGTTTTCGACCGCCGGCGCGGCCATGCGCAAAACTGAACCGTTTGGTTACTAAAAGACCTTGCCGTGCCTGATGTTGTGGGGTAGTGCCCTATCCATCAGGGAGGAATACTGATGGACGCAGGCAACGGCTTTCTTCATCCGGACCGGCTCTTTCCGGCCGACCCGGCGACACGGACCATCGCGCGGGACCTCTACGAGACAGTGCGCAATCTTCCGATCGTCAGCCCGCACGGGCACACCGAGCCATCCTGGTTCGCCGACGACAAGCCCTTCGAAGATGCGGCCTCGCTGCTGGTCATTCCCGATCATTATCTCTTCCGCATGCTGCACAGCGTCGGCGTCACCCTGGACCAACTCGGCGTTCCCAGGCTCGACGGCAAGCCAGTGGCCGAGGGCCGTGCCATCTGGCGGACCTTTGCCAAACATTACCATCTCTTCCGCGGAACGCCCTCGAGCCTCTGGGTGGACCACGCGATGTCAGTCGTGCTCGGCTGCACCGAGCCGCTGACGGCTGATAATGCCGACGCGCTCTACGATCACATCAATGCCCAGCTCGCCCGTCCCGAATTCCGCCCGCGGGCGCTGCATCAGCGATTCGGCATCGAAACGATCGCGACGACGGAAGGCGCGCTCGACCCGCTTGTCCATCACCAGAAAATGGCGGCGGAGGGCTGGATCGGCAAGGTCCGGACCACTTACCGGCCGGACAGCGTCACCGATCCCGATGCCGTCGGCTTCCGCGACAATCTCGTCAAATTCGGAGAGATCACCGGCGCCGATGTGACGCGCTGGGACGGCCTGATCGAGGCGCATCGGCGTCGGCGCGCCTATTTCCGCCAGTTCGGCGCAACGGCGACCGATCACGGCGTGCCCACGGCTTTCACCGCCGATCTGCCGCTTGCCGAAAAGCAGGCGCTGCTCGACAAGGCGTTAAAGGGCCTGCTTTCGGCTGTTGACGCCGAGCTCTTCCGCGGCCAGATGATGACCGAAATGGCCGGTCTTTCGGCCGAGGACGGCATGGTAATGCAGATCCATGCGGGCTCGAGACGCAATACCGACAGCGGGCTCTTTGCCACCCGCGGCCCCAATATGGGCGCCGATATCCCTACACGCACAGACTGGGTCGGCGGCCTCAATGCGCTGCTTTCCAAATATGGCCATGCGCCGGGCCTGCGCATCTTGCTGTTCACGCTCGACGAGACGACCTATGCGCGGGAGCTGGCGCCGATGGCGGGCCATTGGCCCTGCCTGATGGTGGGCCCGCCCTGGTGGTTCCATGACAGCCCGCTCGGGATTCGCCGCTATCTCGGCCAGGTGGTCGAGACTGCCGGTTTCGCCAATATGGCTGGTTTCAACGACGACACGCGCGCGCTGCTGTCGATCCCGGCCCGCCATGACGTCTGGCGGCGCGAAGTCTGCCGCTTCCTCGCTGGGCTCGCCGCCGAGCACCGGATTTCCAGGAAGGAAGCCGAGATTGTCGCGCGCGAACTCTCCTATGACAATGCAAAGAAGGCCTATAAGCTGTGAGCGATAGACTGCAGAACGTGACCGGCCTTGCGCCGACGGCGAAGCTTCCCGCCTATGATAGGAATGCGCTGAAGGCCGGCATCCTGCATCTCGGCCCGGGCGCCTTCTTCCGCGCCCATTTCGCACCCTTCACGGATGCTGCGCTTGCGGCCGCAGGCGGCGACTGGGGCATCGAGGTGGCGAGCCTGCGCACGCCCGACGTCGCGGATAATCTCTCCGCCCAGAACGGCCTCTATACGATGCTGATCCGCGACACGTCAGGCACCATGGCCGAAGTGATCGGCTCGATCCTGAAGGCGCATGTTGCGCCCCGCGATCCGGCCGGACTGCTGGCACGGCTCGAGGATCCCGCCATCCGCATCGTCAGCATGACGGTCACGGAAAAAGCCTATGGCTTCGATCCCGCAACCGGCGGCCTCGACCTCAAACATCCCGACATCGTCGCCGACCTCGCCAACCGGCATGCGCCGCGCGGCGTCATCGGTTATCTCGTCGAAGGCCTCGCACGCCGCCGGCAAAAGGGCATCGCGCCCTTCACGCCGCTCAGCTGCGACAACCTGCCGAGCAACGGCGCGGTACTGAAACGCCTCGTGCTGGAATTCACCTCGCGCATCGATGCCGATCTCCATCGCTGGATCGAGACTAATGTCCCCTTCCCCTCGACGATGGTCGACCGTATCACGCCGGCAAGCACCGAGGCGACCTATGCCGATGCGGAGCGGCTGACGGGCCGCACCGACTTGGCGGCGATCGAGACCGAGCCCTTCACCCAATGGGTCATCGAAGATCATTTCGCCAATGGTCGGCCGGCTTGGGAAAAAGTGCGCGGCGCACTGATGGTCGAGGAAGTCTCGGCCTACGAAAAAATGAAGCTCAGGATGCTGAACGGCGCCCATTCGCTGCTTGCCTACCTCGGTTATATCGGCGGCTATGAATTCATCCGCGACGTGATGGACGATGCCGGTCTCGCCGCCCTTGCCTATCGCCATATTCATGCGGCGGCGCGTACCCTCGATGCGGTCCCCGGCATCAATCTCGATGACTACGCGAATGAATTGATAGCGCGCTTTGCAAATAAGGCGATTGCGCATCGCACCTATCAGATCTCCATGGACGGCACGCAGAAACTGCCGCAACGGCTGCTGGAGCCGGCATGCGAGGCGCTGGCTCTTGGCGACCGGGCGGAGACCTACGCGATCGCCGTCGCGGCATGGATGCGTTATGCGATCGGCGAGCATGGAAATGGCGAGCGCTATGAGCTGCGCGATCCCCGCGCCGCTGAGATCGCCGCCCTGATTGCTGATGTCCCCCGCACCGGACCGGCGATTTCGGCGGCGCTCTTCACCCTCCCCGGCCTTTTCCCGTCGGCTTTGACAGGGCATCGGGCCTGGACGCAGGATGTCTCGGACAAGCTCGAGATTCTGATCCAAGACGATCGGCTGCCGCTGTTTTGAGAACTTGAAGTCTTTTCAGCAGAGCGCGTGCCGTGTGGCACCCCCCCTCTGCCCTGCCGGGCATCTCCCCCACAGGTGGGGAGATCGGCTGGGCGCAGCGGTTTCGCCAAACAACACCGCTTGGCAGTCCGTGAATTGCTGGAAAGGGACCGAGCGATCGCCTCTTGCCGATCTCCACCCTTGTGGGGGAGATGCCCGGCAGGGCAGAGGGGGGTGTCGCACGGCACGCCGTCTCTTCGCGTCACTTCATGTCAGCCCTTCACGCGCGCCATCTCCGGATCATAGAGCGGCGCCAGCGACACCTTGCAGGGAATGCGTTGCCTCGCGACGTCGAGCTCATAAGTGCCGGAGAGAACGAAATCCTCCGTCACGCCTTCCAGGTTGCGAACGTAGCCGTAACCGATCGCCTTCCCAAGCGTATAACCGAAGCCGCCGCTCGAGAGCCAGCCGACACGCTTGCCGTCGCGATAAATGGTTTCGCGGCCGAGCAGCACTGTATTGGGATCGTCGGGAACGAAGCAGCCAAGGCGCTTTTTCACGCCGTCCTTCAGCTGCCGCTCGATCGCCCCGCGACCGCGGAAGGGGATGTTCTTGCGGATCTTCACCGCCCAGCCGAGGCCGGCTTCGACAGGCGTGTGATCGGGCCCGATATCGGATCCCCAGGCGCGATACCCCTTTTCCAGCCGGCAGCTCTCGATGGCGCGATAGCCGGCATTGACAAGGCCGAATTCGCCGCCTGATGCCATCAGCACGTCATAGACCGTGGTGGCATATTCGACTGGGACATGCAGCTCGTAGCCGAGTTCGCCGACATAGGTAATGCGCAGCGCGCGCACCGGACAGCCCGATATGCCGATGGTCCTCACCTGGCCGAAGGGGAAGGCCGCATTGGAGACATCGCCGCCGGTCACGTTTTCGAGCACCGCTCGCGCATTCGGCCCCATCAGCGACAGAACGGAATAGGCTGACGTGACGTCGACAAGTTCGGCATGCATCTCGTCCGGAATATTGCGTGCGATCCAATCGAAGTCGTGGGTGGCAAAACCCGTGCCGGTGACGATGTAATATTCGTTCTCGGCGATACGGGCGACGGTCAGATCGCATTCGATGCCACCCCTGTCGTTCAGCATCTGGGTGTAGACGAGCGATCCCACAGGTTTTGCGACATCGTTGGAAGCGATCCAGGAGAGTGCTGCCTCGGCATCCCTGCCCTTCAGCACGAATTTGGCAAAGGAGGTCTGGTCGAAGATGACCGCCGCTTCGCGCACCGCCTTATGCTCGCGGCCGACGGCCTCGAACCAGTTCTGACGGCCATAGCTGTACATATCCCTTGGCTCTTCATTGGCGAAGAGATCGGCAAACCAGTTCGGCCGCTCCCAGCCGAGCTTCTCGCCGAAACAGGCGCCCTGTGCCTTCAGCCGGTCATAGAGCGGCGATTTGCGACAGGGGCGGCCGCTCGAATGCTCCTCGAACGGCCAGGCCATGGTGTAGTGTTTGCCATAGGCTTCGAGCGTGCGGGTGCGCACCCAGTCGGTATCGAAATGCGGGCGTCCAAAACGGCGGATGTCGACCGGCCAGAGATCATAGGGCGGTTCGCCCTTCGTCACCCATTCGGCCAGCGCCATGCCGGCGCCGCCGGCAGACGCGATGCCGAAGGCGTTGAAGCCGGCGCCGACGAAGAAATTCTTCAGCTCCGGCGCCTCGCCCAGAATGAAGTTGCCATCCGGCGTGAAGCTTTCCGGGCCGTTCAAGAGCTGCTTGACGCCGACTTTCTCCAGCGCCGGAACACGGCCGAGCGCCTGCTCCATGATCTGCTCGAAATGCTCAAAATTGCTGTCCAGCAGCGTGTAGTGGAAACCCTCGGGGATCCCATCTTTCGCCCAGGCAATCGGGTTCGGCTCATAGCCGCCCATAACGATACCACCGACCTCCTCCTTGTAATAGGTCAGGCGATCGGGATCACGCAGCGTCGGCAGGTTAGAAGGCACACCGAAGGATTCGGTGATGATATATTGGTGCTCGACGGAGACCAGCGGCACGTTGACGCCGAAGCGGGCGGCGAAGGCGCGTGTCCATTGACCGGCACAGACGACGACCCGCTCGCATTCGATGCGCCCCTCAGCGGTGATGACGGCACGGATCTTTCCCTTGTCGATGTCGAGATCGAGAACCTCGGTATCCTCGAAAATCGAGACGCCTGATATACGGGCGCCTTTTGCCAACGCCTGGGTGATGTCGGAGGGGTTGGCCTGACCGTCGGTTGGGAGAAAGGCGGCGCCGACGAGATCGTCAATCGTCATCAGCGGCCAGAGATCGAAGGCTTCTTGCGGCGTCAGCAACTGCATGTCGAGGCCGAAGGACTGCGCCGTGGTCGCCTGGCGCCTAACCTCCGTCCAGCGCTCCTCATTGCAGGCAAGCCGCAGGCCGCCATTCATCTTCCAGCCGGTGCCGAGGCCGGTTTCCGCCTCCAGCCGCTTGTAGAGATCGACGGAGTAACCGAGCAACTGGGTGATGTTGGCGCTCGTGCGCAGCTGGCCGACGAGACCGGCAGCATGAAAGGTGGTGCCGGAGGTGAGCTTCTTGCGTTCGAGCAGGACGGTATCGGTCCAGCCGAGCTTGCCGAGATGATAAGCTGTCGAGCAGCCGATGATGCCGCCGCCGATGACCACGGCCTTTGCCGTCTTCGGTAATTGTCTCGTCATTTATTGATCCCGTTCAAAGGCTTGGTAGGCGCGCTCGAAACGAGCGAGATTCTCGGCCGTATAGGCGGCATAGTCGAAATCGATCGTGGAATGGATTTCCGAAATCATGCTCCACAGCGTTTCGCGCAGCAGCGAGGCGCATTTCATTGCACTATAGCGGCGGCCGAGGTCATCAGTGAGCGACCGGTCGAAATAGCTCTCCAGCATCGCGCGCTCGGCCGCTTCCGAAAATTCGTTGTTGGAGGCCAATCCGCCGAGATCGAACAGCGGCGTGTTGAAGCCCGCATAATCCCAATCAATCAGCCAAAGCCGCTTGCCGTCATCGAGGAAATTGGCTGCCAGCAGGTCGTTGTGGCCGAAGGCGATGTCGAAAGGTCCTGCCGCTGCTTCCAGCGTCTCGGCCCTGGCGAGGAGTTTCGCAAGCAAGGGAAGATGGACGCTGCCCGAGGCCTTCAGGCTGGCGGCATAATCGCGGATGACGTGGAAAACCCAGAAGATCATCGCCGGGCCGCGGAAATGCCGGGCGATGTCGTGGTGGCAGGCGCGCACCAACGGGACCACCCGGGCAAGCATGTCAGGCGCCCCGAAATCCTCCGGCGAAAGCGCCCTCGCCTCGATATATTCGAGCACCAGCACGCCGGGCGAATGGTGGATGACGGCGGGCGACAGGCCGGCGGCATGTGCGGCGCGGCTGGCGGCAAGCTCGTTTCGGCGGCTGATATGATGGATCGGAATATCGGTGCCCAATCTCACCACGCAACGCGCGACGGCATCGCTGACCAAATAGTTCCTGTTGGTGATGCCGCCTGCTATCGGCGATATTTCGATCGAGCCCTGCCAGATGCCTAGCGCATGAATCCTATCCTCAGGCGTCATGCTAACCCCTCCTTGCGGCCCCTTCCGAAATGATGGGACAGAGCAGGATCGGCTGTCAAGCAGCGGCGGCAGCGCTACGGGTCCTTCCGGACTCGCGGGAGCGCTCCCGGAGAGTCAGATCGTTTTGCCGACGCCGTCGAACACGTGGCAACGGGCCGGATCGAAGAAGGTCTTCACATTGGCGCCCCGCTCGACCTTCTGCTGCCCGTCGAGGGCGATCGTCAGGAGCTGCCCGTCCGGCGTCGTGGTATAGAGCATGGTGGCGCCGCCAAGATTTTCGACGAGGTCGACATTGACCGTCGAGAGCGCGATCGCACCCTCCGCAAGAGAAAGATGCTCGGGGCGGATGCCGAAAGTGACCTCCTGGCCAGCCTCGCCTTTCAGCCGGCGCGGCAGGCGGACGGAATTGCCGCAGACGTGAATGCTGGTTTCGGCCTCGCCGACCTTTTCGATGCGGGCCCTGAGGAAATTCATCTTCGGGCTGCCGATGAATCCTGCGACGAAGCGGTTGGCCGGGTTGTTGTAGAGATCGAGAGGCGCGCCGACCTGCTCGATGCGGCCTGAATTCAACACGACGATCTTGTCTGCCATGGTCATGGCTTCGACCTGGTCATGCGTCACGTAGATCATGGTGTTGCCGAGCTGCCGGTGCAGGCGGGAGATCTCGACACGCATCTGCACGCGCAGTTCGGCATCGAGGTTGGACAGCGGTTCGTCGAACAGGAAGATGCGTGGCTCGCGCACGATGGCGCGGCCGATCGCCACGCGCTGGCGCTGGCCGCCGGAGAGCGCTTTCGGCTTCCGCTCAAGGAGCTTCTCGATCTGCAGGATCTCGGCGGCGCGTTTTACTTTCGGCTGGATCTCGGCCTTCTTGTACCCCGCCGTCTCCAGACCGAAGGCGAGGTTCTTGTAAACGGACATATGCGGATAGAGCGCGTAGGACTGGAAGACCATGGCGATGCCGCGCTTGGCGGGCGCCACCTCGTTCATGCGTTCGCTGTCGAGCAGCAGCGCGCCGCCCGAGATCTCCTCGAGGCCGGCGATCATCCGCAGAAGGGTGGATTTGCCGCATCCCGAGGGGCCGACGAAAACGACGAATTCGCCGGGATCGATCGTCAGGTCGATGCCATGGATCACATCCATTGCGCCGTAGCGCTTCTCGACCTTCTGAAGAACGACACTGGTTGCCATCTTCTCAAAACCCCTCTCTTTTACAGGTTACTTCGTTCTTGCGCGCCAATCGGCGTATTTCGGACTGTCGGGACCGACCGGCAGCGGCACTTCGGCGCCGCTGTCGGAAGACTGGTAGATGGCGGTGACGAGTTCGAGCGCACGGCGCGCATCCTTCGTAGTCACCGGCAGGGGTCCAGTGCCGCTGAGGAAGGCGTGGAACTGACCCATCTGGGTGGTGAAGCGCGGCGCAACGGGCTGCCAGTCGCCGACCACGCGATCGATCTTTTCCTGAACGTCGTCATTGGCGGCGATGATCTTCCAGGGATCCTTGCCCGGCGTATAGGGTTCGTGCGTGCTTTCGAAGGTGACATTCTCGAAATGCAGTCTCAGCCGGCTGATCTGTTCCTGCGAGCCGAGCGTGCAGGACAGCGAGACGAAGGCGCCGTTTTCCATCAGCAGGCTGGCGGAGGCACAATCCTCGACCTCGATATCATTGACGCGGGTGGCGACGCGGCCGAAGACCCTTGCCGCCGGACCCATCAAATGCATCAGCATGTCGTGCAGGTGCAGGGCATGGGTGACGAGTACGCCGCCGAGTTCGGTCGCCCATTTGCCGCGCCAGGGCACGGCATAATATTCGGGCTTGCGCAGCCAGAAGGTTTCCACGGAAGCCGTATAGGGCTTGCCGGCAATGCCGGCATCGATGATCCGTTTGGCCTTCTGGATGCCGTCGCCGTAGCGGTACTGGAAGATCGGCATCAGCACGCCTTTGGCGGTCTTTTCCGCTTCCATGATGGTATCGACGCCGGCGAGCGAGCCCGTCAGCGGCTTTTCGCAGACGACATGCTTGCCGGCACCGAGAGCGGCGACCACCTGCTCCAGATGAATGCCGGGAGGGGTGCAGATATCGATGATGTCGATCGTTTCGTCGGCCAGCAGCGTCTCGAAAGAGGTGGTGCGGCGTTCGATGCCGAACTCGTCGCCGACGGCGGCCATGCGTTCTTCGTTCAGATCGCAGATCGCCGCCACCTTGAACTTATCGGAATGCGGCAGATAGCCTTCGACGATATGCGAACGGCCAATGCCGCAGCCGACGATCGCGACGGTCTTGATGCTCATGTCACTCTTTTCCATTGCCGCCATCAGCGTTTCATGCCGGTCGTGGCGATGCCTTCGATCAGCAGGCGCTGGAAGAACAGGAAGAAGAAGAACACCGGCACCAGCGTCAGGGTCGACATGGCGAAGAGACCACCCCAATCCGAAGCGCTGGTGGAATCCACGAAGGTGCGCAGACCGAGCTGGATCGTGTAGGTGTTCATGTCGTTCAGATAGATCAGAGGTCCGAAGAAATCGTCCCAGGTCCAGATGAAGGAGAAGATGGCGGCCGTTGCCAACACCGGCAGCGACAGCGGCAACATGATCTTCCAATAGATCCGCCAGGCGCTGCAGCCGTCCATCATCGCTGCCTCGTCGAGTTCGCGCGGGATGCCGCGGAAGAACTGCACCATGAGGAAGATGAAGAAGGCGTCGCTTGCCAGAAACTTCGGCACGACCAGCGGCAGGATGGTGTTGACCCAGCCAAGGTTGAGGAAGAGCACATATTGCGGAATCAGCGTCACGTGATAGGGGATCATCAGCGTGCCGAGCATGATCGCGAACCAGAAGTTCCGGCCGGCAAAACGTAATCTGGCAAAGGCGAAGGCCGTCAGCGAGCAGGCGATGACATTGCCTGTCACGACCAGCAGCGAGATGACGAGCGAATTCCAGAAGAATCGGCCGAAGCTGACATCGAGGCCGACCCACCCGCGCGCATAGGACGAAAAATCGATCGACGACGGAATGAGCGAAGTCGACGAGAAGATCTCGGTTTCCGGCCTGACCGAAGCCGAAACCATCCACAGCAACGGATAGACCATGAGCAGCGAAGCGGCGATCAGCAGGGCGTGGACAATGAGCGACCCGGGCAGGCTGCGTTTGGTGATATCGGATGGCGGCCTGGCCGCAGTCACGGAAGCGGTCATCTCAGTCATCGTAGTGCACCCAATAACGCGAGCTCAGGAAGGAGAAGGCGGTGAAGATCGCGATGATAACTACCAGGATCCAGGCAAGGGCCGAGGCATAGCCCATGCGGAAATTGCCGAAGGCCTCCTGGTAGAGGTAGAGCGTGTAGAACAGTGTCGAGTTGATCGGGCCGCCGGTGCCGCCCGATATGATGAAGGCGGGCGTGAAGGCCTTGAAGGCTTCGATCGTCTGCACGACAGCGTTGAAGAAGATCACCGGCGTCAGAAGCGGCAGCGTGATCTTGTAGAACTGCCGGAATTTCGAGGCGCCGTCGAGGCTGGCCGCCTCATACATGTCTTGCGGGATCTGGCGCAGGCCGGCGAGAAAGATGATCATCGGCGAACCGAACTGCCAGACGGACAGCGCGACCAGCGTATAGATCGAATAGTTCGGATGCGAGATCCAGCTCGGCCCTTCGATGCCAATCTGTGCGAGGGCGGCGTTGACGAGGCCGTCGCTGGCGAAAAGCTGGCGCCAGAGCACGGCGATCGCGACGCTGCCGCCGAGCAGCGACGGCAGATAGAAGATGGCACGGTAGATAGGCAGACCGCGCAGGCCGCGGTTCAGGGCCATGGCCACCAGCAAGGCAAAGGTGAGCTTGAACGGCACCGAAAAGACGACATAGGTCAGGGTGACGTGCATGGCGGCGGAAAATTTCGGATCCGCCGTGGCGATGCGCACGTAATTCGCCATTCCTACCCACCGCGGCGACTGCAGCATGTCGAAGTCGGTGAAGGAGAGGTAGAGCGAAATCAGGGCCGGCCCGAGCGTCAGCCCGAAAAAGCCGATGAGCCACGGAAGGAGGAAGAGATAGCCGGGAGCATTGGCATTCCAAAGACGCCTGAAGCGTCCTTCGGCCACGGCCCCCTGATATCTTTCCACTGTTATGGCCCCTGCGGGCGTGCGCATCGCATTGCTCATACGGGATCAGCCTCGTGCGAGAATCTGCGTAATTTCAGTGACGAGCTGCTTGCCGCCGTCGGAGGGAGAGAGCTGTCCGAAACCGACCTGTTCGGCAATGTTGCGCAGCATCAACTCGCCTTCGCCGGCACCGGCCGGGGGCGGCGGCGGCAATTTGCCGGCGAGATCGCCAAGGCCGCTGACATAGGCCAAGGCAACCTTGCCGTTGTCATCGAGCTTCGCCGCGACGACCTCGCGCATGGCGGCCGATTCCGGAATGCCGCGCTCGACATCCAGTAGCAGCACAGCCTCGGGGTTCTTGACGAAGAAGTTGATGTAATCAACCGCCTGATCGATCGACTTCGACTGCGCCGAGACCGAGAAGAACATCGAAGGCTTGCGATAATGGCCGCCCTTCGAATCCGGCTTGATGCGCATGTAGTTGGTGAGCGCCAGCTTGTCCTTGTTCATGGCCTGATAGGCGACGAACTGGTTGGAATGGGCAAAACCGGCGGCAGCCTTGCCGAGCGACACCGTGTTGGTTTCGATATCGTTCTTGTCGAGAGCCTGGATATCGGCAGGTACGCAGGCGCCGGCCGCACGGAACTTGGCCCACATGTCGTACCATTCCGATGCGTCGTCCACGTCGAAGGCGATCTTGCCGTCGGCGGTATAGAGCGCCTTGCCGCGCTGGCGCAGCCAGTTTTCGAACAGCGGTTCACCGCCGCTGCCGTCGGCGAGGCCGAACATGCCCTTGCGTTTGCCCGCCTTCGTAATTTCCGCACCCATGCGGGCGAATTCATCCCAGGTGGTCGCCTGCGTCGGCAGATCGACGCCGGCCTCTTTGAAGGCCGTTGTGTTCAGCACCGTTGCAGCCGAATTGGCGCCCAGGCTGACTCCATAGAGATGGCCGTCGACGCTGCCGCCTTCGATCTGCGCCTTGTCGAAATCGTCGAGATTGAGCTTGGCCGGCATGTAGGATTCGAGCGGCGCGAGCGCGCCGCGCCGGGCGTATTGAACGATGTAGCGATAGTCCATCTGAATGACGTCGGGCGCATTGCGGCCGGCAACCTGGGTCGCCAGACGCGGCCAGTAATCGCCCCAGCCAAGGAATTCGCCGGTAATCGAGGTGCCCGGATTCTTCGATTGATAGAGCTGCGACACCCTGTTGGTGCGGTCGGCGCGAGGCTGCGAGCCCCACCATAGGAGACGCAAGCGCGTTTCCTGTGCCAAGGCGCTGGTTCCGAGCGCCGAGAGCGACAGAAGCGCTGCGCTTCCTGCAACGAAATTACGTCTGCTAACACGTAGAGTCATGTTTTCCTCCTCCAAAGGGAAGCGCCTCCACACGCTTCCAATTTAGTTTTGCTTGCGCAAATAACTAATTGGTTACAAGCTACGAGCAAAGCGGCAAGCCTGTCAAGCGGTGTCGGTCAGAGCATGATGCCGAAAGCGCTAGAGGTCACGGCGACATCATGCTTTCAGCATTCCGCTCCAGCGGGCCGCCCTTCCAAATTCGGTTTTTACAATTTCGAACCGAAGGCTTATGAGCACAACACGTGAAGACAGGGGTGGAGCGATGAACGACAGCGGGGGAAACAGGGACAAGAAGCAGACGCGGCGACCGTCCACGGAGCGGACGGCGCAACGCGATCCGGAGCGGACGCGCGCCGCGATCCTTGAAGCGGCAACCCGGGAATTTGCCGAAAACGGCATGGGCGGAGCCCGCGTCGACGCCATCGCCGAACGCGCCGGCACCAACAAACGCATGCTCTACCATTATTTCGGCGACAAGGAGCAGCTCTATCTCAAGGTGCTCGAAGAGGCCTATGTCGGCATCCGCACGGCCGAGCGCGCGCTGCATATCGGCGACCGCAGCCCCGAAGAAGGCATCGGCGAACTCGCGCTCTTCACTTGGCGTTATTTCCTCCAGCACCCGGAATTCCTGAGCCTGCTCGGCACCGAAAACCTGCACCGCGCCCGGTGGCTGCGCCAATCCGTCCGGCTCAAGGAGCTGCATTCGCATCTGATCGGCGAGCTTTCCCAAGTGCTCGAGAAGGGAAAGAAACAAGGCGTCTTCATCGAGACCGCCGATCCCCTGCACGTCTATCTGACGATTGCCTCGCTGGGTTATTTCTACCTTTCCAACCAGTACACGCTTTCGACGATCTTCGGCCGCGACCTGATCGAGCCAGCCAATCTCAGTGCCTGGGAGAGGCATATCGTCCATGTCACCCTTGCCTCGATCCGGCGCTGATACCGAAAGCAGGATTTGACTATTGACAGGCTCGCCGCTCTTCTGCCATCAAGTAACCGTTTAGTTACCGGCTTGGGAGGGCCGGGCCAGGATGCCCGCTCCCACCGCAAAAGATTGCAGGGAGGAAAACATGGCACGCTTGGGGATCATCTTGCACGGCGTCACCGGCCGCATGGGTTACAACCAGCACTTGGTGCGCTCAATCCTGGCCTTCCGCGACCAGGGCGGCATCACGCTGAAATCGGGCGAGAGACTCGAGATCGACCCGATCATCGTCGGCCGCAACGGCGCCAAGATGGAAGAGCTGGCGAAGAAGCATAACATCAAACGCTGGTCGACCGATCTCGATGCTGCGCTCGCCAATTCCGACGACACGATCTTCTTCGATGCCGGCACGACGCTGATGCGCGCCGAGCTTCTGTCCAAGGCTCTCGACGCCGGCAAGCACGTCTATTGCGAAAAGCCGATTTCCGACGATCTGCAGGTGGCGATCGATCTCGCCCGCAAGGCACGGCGCTCCGGCCTCAAGCATGGCGTCGTGCAGGACAAGCTTTTCCTGCCGGGCCTGCGCAAGCTGGCGCTGCTGAAGGATTCCGGCTTTTTCGGCAAGATCCTTTCGGTGCGCGGCGAATTCGGCTACTGGGTTTTCGAAGGCGATTGGGGCGTACCCGCCCAGCGCCCCTCCTGGAACTACCGCAAGGGCGACGGCGGCGGCATCATCCTCGATATGCTCTGCCACTGGCGCTACGTGCTCGACAACCTGTTCGGCGAAGTAAAGGCTGTCTCCTGCCTCGGCGCCACCCATATTCCCCGGCGCATCGACGAGCAGGGCAGGCCCTATGATTGCGACACGGACGATGCCGCCTATGCGACTTTCGAACTGGAGGGCGGAGCGATCGCGCAGATCAACTCTTCCTGGGCGGTGCGCGTGCGCCGCGACGATCTCGTCACCTTCCAGGTCGACGGCACCCATGGTTCTGCCGTCGCCGGCCTGACGAAATGCTGGAGCCAGCATCGCGTCAACACGCCGAAGCCGGTGTGGAACCCCGATCAGCCGCAGACAATCGACTTCTACAAGACCTGGGACGAGGTTCCCGATACGCAGGCCTTCGACAACGGCTTCAAGGCGCAGTGGGAAATGTTCATCCGCCATGTCGTCGAAGATGCGCCGTGGCCCTATGGGCTGGAAGCCGGCGCCAAGGGCGTGCAGCTTGCCGAGCTCGGCCTGAAATCCTGGGCCGAGCGCCGCTGGCTCGACGTTCCCGCGCTGGAGTTTTGAGCCGTGACGACGATCAATCTCCCCCTCGACGGCAAGATCGTTCCCTATACGCTGACCGGCACACCGATCGAGCTGAAGAGACGCGACGCCAAGAGCTTCCCGCGCATCGCCCTTGCGGCCGCTCACGTGGTCGCCGATCCGCTTGCCGACAACGATCCCTGGCTGACGCCGGCGATCGACTGGGAGCGGACGCTGGCCTTCCGCCACCGGCTCTGGGATCTCGGCCTCGGCGTTGCCGAAGCGATGGATACGGCGCAACGCGGCATGGGCCTCGGCTGGCCGGAGGCGCGCGACCTCATCCGCCGGGCACTTGCCGAAGCGGCCGGCCGTAAGGACGCATTGATCGCCTGCGGCGCCGGCACCGATCATCTGTCGCCTGGTCCCGACGTGACCATCGACACGATCATCAAGGCCTATGAAGAGCAGATCGAAACGGTGGAAGCGGCCGGCGGACGCATCATCCTGATGGCAAGCCGGGCGCTTGCCGTCGCGGCAAAGGGGCCGGACGATTACGTCAGGGTCTATGACCGCATCCTTCGCCAGGTCAAGGAACCCGTCATCATCCATTGGCTGGGAGAAATGTTCGACCCGGCGCTCGAGGGATACTGGGGCAACGGCGATCACCTGAAGGCA
Source organism: Rhizobium sp. CNPSo 3670 (assembly GCF_057784555.1). Taxonomy (NCBI): domain Bacteria; kingdom Pseudomonadati; phylum Pseudomonadota; class Alphaproteobacteria; order Hyphomicrobiales; family Rhizobiaceae; genus Rhizobium; species Rhizobium sp. CNPSo 3670. The sequence goes on along the minus strand of NZ_JBXSOL010000039.1, from coordinate 19,474 downwards.
ATGGAAACGTGTCTGCAGGTGATCGAAGCCAATGCCGCCAAGGTCGACGGCATCAAGATCTCGCTGCTTTCCAAGGAGAAGGAAGTGACCATGCGCCGGCAATTGCCGAAAGCGGTGCGCATGTATACCGGCGACGACTTCAATTATGCCGAACTGATCGCCGGCGACGAAGAGGGCCATTCGGACGCGCTGCTCGGCGTCTTCGACGCGATTGCGCCGGCGGCTTCGGCCGCTCTCGACGCGCTCGGCCGCAAGAGCAACCACGAGTTCTTCGATCTGCTGGAGCCGACCGTGCCGCTATCGCGCCACATCTTCAAGGCGCCGACCCGCTTCTACAAGACCGGTGTCGTCTTCCTCGCCTATCTCAACGGGTTGCAGGATCATTTTACCATGGTTGGCGGCCAGCAGAGCACGCGGTCGCTGACGCATTTGGCTGAACTTTTCCGCCTGGCCGACAAGGCCCGTGTTCTTGCCGATCCGGAACTCGCGACTGATCGCATGAAACAGGTGCTTGCCGTCCACGGCGTTCACTGAGTGCCGGTGCGGCAATGGGAGAGAAATGACATGCAGGTCGAAGGACTTTCGATCAATCTGGCGACGATCCGCGAGCAATGCGGCTTTGCCGAAGCCGTCGATATCTGCCTGAAGCACGGCATCACATCGATTGCACCCTGGCGCGACCAGGTCGCCAAGGCGGGTCTCGACGAAGCAGTGCGGATCGTCAAGTCGAACGGCATCAAACTGACCGGCCTTTGCCGCGGCGGCTTCTTTCCGGCGGCAACCGAGGCCGACTGGCAGAAGAACCTCGATGACAACAGACGGGCCATCGACGAGGCGGCGGCCTTTTCCGCCGATTGCCTCGTGCTCGTCGTCGGCGGCCTGCCGGGTGCTTCGAAGGATATCGTCACGGCTCGTCAAATGGTGTTCGACGGCATTGCCGCCGTGCTGCCGCATGCGCAGGCTGTCGGCGTGAAACTTGCGATCGAGCCGCTGCACCCGATGTATGCCGCCGACCGGGCCTGCGTGAACACGCTCGGCCAGGCGCTCGACATGTGCGAGCCGCTCGGCGAGGATGTCGGCGTTGCGATCGACGTCTACCATGTCTGGTGGGATCCCGATCTTGCCAACCAGATTGCCCGCGCCGGACGCATGAAACGCATCTTCGCCCATCACATCTGCGACTGGTTGGCGCCGACGAAGGACATGCTACTCGACCGCGGCATGATGGGCGATGGCGTCATCGACCTGAAGGGCATAAGACGGATGATCGAAGCCGCCGGTTTCTTCGGCGAGCAGGAAGTGGAGATCTTTTCGGCCGAAGACTGGTGGAAGCGTCCGGCCGACGAGGTGATCGCCACTTGCGTCGAGCGCTTCCGGAGCTGCTGCCAGATCTGATTCTTGAGCATTTCCGTTTTTCTTCGAAACACGAAAATGCTCTATCTCTTCGTTTTTACGCAATCCCGGACGCAAAAACCGCTGCACACTTTTACTGGAATTGCTCTGAAATCCCATTGTTTCATCACGTATGAAAGAGGAGTCATTCGATGGAGAAACGCCGTTTTGCCCTGATCGGCACCGGTAACCGCGGCACCACCATGTGGGGCAAGGACCTGCTTGCCGGCTGGCGCGAGCATGTCGATCTCACAGCCATCGTCGAAAAGAACGCGCTTCGCGGCGAGCGCGCCCGCACCATGATCGGCAGCAATGCGCCGCTTTATGACAACATCGATTCCATGCTTGCCGAGCAGAGGCCGGATCTCGCCATCGTCTGCACGCCCGACCATACACATGACGATATCATCGTTCGGGCGCTGGAATCCGGCATCGACGTCATCACCGAGAAGCCGATGACCACCTCGATCGAGAAAATTCGCCGGATTCTCGACGCCGAGAAGCGCACCGGCCGGCGGGTCGACGTCTCCTTCAACTATCGCTATGCGCCGACAGCTGCGAAGATCAAGGAGCTTCTGAATGCCTGCGAGATCGGCCGGGTGACCTCGGTCGATTTTCACTGGTATCTCAACACCAAGCACGGCGCCGACTACTTCCGCCGCTGGCATGCCTATACGGAAAATTCCGGCAGCCTGTTCGTTCACAAGGCCACCCATCATTTCGATCTGCTGAACTGGTATCTCGACAGCGATCCCGAGGCAGTCACCTCTTTCGCCGATCTGCAGAACTACGGTCGCAAGGGTCCTTTTCGCGGGCCACGCTGCAAGCTCTGTCCGCATGCGCAGGAATGCGACTACTATCTCGATCTCGAAAAGGATCCGTTCCTCGATCAGCTTTACGAGGATCCTTCGAAGATCGACGGCTATTTCCGGGACGGCTGCGTCTTCCGCGAGGATATTGACATCCCCGACACGATGGTCGTGTCCATCCGCTACCGCAACAACGTCCATGTCTCCTATTCGCTGAATACCTTCCAGCCGATCGAGGGCCATCACCTCGCCTTCAACGGTACCAAGGGACGCATCGAGCTTCGCCAGCATGAGGCTCAGCCTTGGGAAGTGCCGAAGGAAGACACGATCCTTCTCATTCGCAATTTCCCGAATGGGAAGGAGGCGGTGGAGCGCATCGTCGTGCCGCATTTCACAGGCGGCCATTACGGCGGCGACGACCGGATGCGCAACATGATCTTCAAGCCTGACATGGAAGATCGGCTCAGCCAGCGCGCCGGCACACGGGCGGGCGCCATGTCCGTGCTCTGCGGCATTGCCGCGCTGACGAGCTCGCGCACCGGCAAGGTGGTCGATATCGCCGAACTGATGCCCGAGCTCGCCAATGACGGTTCGCCTAATTCGTTGAGAACACCGCGCTGACCGCATGGCCAGCGTGATGGCGCGCGTCAGGCGATGTTTTCGAGATCGTGCCGGCGGATCTGGTAGAGCAACGGCCGGCCTGTTGTAAAACGCTCGACCTCGTCCGCCGCCATCGCGCCGAGACGCGCCCGTTCCAGGCCGATGGCGCCGGCAATATGCGGTGTCAGGAAAACATTCGGAAGATCGTAGAAGATCGAACCCGCCTCCGGAATTTCCGGATCGGTGACGTCGATGACCGCGTCGATGCGGCCGGTTTTCAGCTCCGACAGCAGGGCGGCTTCATCGATGAGAATGCCGCGCGCGGTGTTGATGAGCGTTGCCCCATCCTTCATCAGCGACAGTCTTCGCGCATCGATCATATGCCGCGTCGACGGCAGTGATGGCGCGTGCAGGGAAACGATATCCGCGCGCCGCATCAACTCGTCGAGGTCGACCTTTTCCGCTCCCAGTCCGGCTGCTTCGGCCGCTCCGAGCATTGGATCGAACAGCAGCACCCTGTAGTCGAAGGGTCTCAGGAGTTCGATCACCCGCCGGCCGATCCGCGAGGCGCCTATAATGCCGAGGGTGCGGCCATAATTGCCGATTGCCTCCCGCTGCATCGGATAGGTCCGATCACGGTTACGGTCGCCGACGTAAAGGTCGCGGAAACGGAAGGCGCGTTTGCCGGCAAAGAGGATCGCGGCGAGCGTGAATTCGGCAACGGGCACCGCATTGGCCTCGGCCGCGTGGCTCACCGCTATACCGGCTTCGAAGATGGCCTCGTCGATGATGCCCTTCACCGTGCCCGCCGCATGGACGACGAGACGAAGCCGCGGCGCAGCGGCGAGAATTTCAGTGCCGATATAGGGCGCTCCCCAGCCGGTGATCAGGATCTCCGCTTCTGGAAGCAGGCGTCTTGCCCGCGCGTCGTCCAGCCGCTGCAGCGGCTCGAGATCGAGCAGACGGCCGAGCGTGTCGAGCCGGCGCAGGATCTCGTCGGGCAGGACATGTTCCGTGCGCGACGGTTCCATGGCAAGGACGATGGCCGGGCGGCTCATGGCATCTGACCCGGCGCTTCGATGGCGCTGACGGTTACGCCCTTTTCCCGCACCAGCGCCTCCAGCGCCGTAATATCAGGCGCTTTCGGCGGCCGCGCCCAGGCCGAGGAAACGGCAGCGGGATCTTCGAGCGCCAGCACCGCCGTGACCAGGATGGTCTCACCTGCCGGGATCTGACCGCGCAGTTGCGGCACGATGGTCTTGGCGACGATTACATTGGTATTGGGCTGGGCCTTCTGCGCGAGTCCGGCGCGTTTGATCGACGATCCCAAGTCGAGAATGCCGGTGAAATCGGCTTCGCCGATCGCATAGGCAGCGCCATCCGAAGCCGACAGCGTGTCCAGCTCGAAATCCCGGCGGGCGATGGCGAAGCCGCCTTCGGCGACCCTCAGCGGCCGGGCCGCCCTGATCCGGTGGAGGCGGATATGCCAGGGGGCCGCGGGCGCGAGCCAGCTCTCGACGCTGACATCGGGGGAAGGTGACCATTTCGCATAAAGCACGTCGCCCGCGAGTTTTGCCTCTTCATTCGTCTCTCGCACGCGGTAGTGCAGGCCGTCTTCGCTGAAAGCCAGCATCGAATCGAAGGCGGCGAGGGCAAAGCCGCGCTCATCGGATTCGACGCTGAAGCCATAGCGGGTGGAATAGGCGAATTTCGCGTATTTTTCCGTGCCGAAACGCATCTGCAGGTTTTCCTGGCCGGAAGACAATGCGACGACATCGCTGCCCGCCCGCATGATCACCATGCCGGGATGGCGCTGGGGAACGACTGCCGACGTCTGCTCCGGCGCCTTTTCTTCAGCGGTCCAGAAGGGGTGGTCCTCCGAGATCGCAAGCGGCAGAAAAGCCTTCAAGGCCCAATAGGGCGAGCCGGCCGAATTATAGCTCTCCGACATCAAGAGGTTTGGATAGCCGAAACCGATCGACAGCACGCCGTCGCGGTCGGCAATCGGCTTGTCCCTCCACCAGCGCAGATGCTGCAGGCAGAGATGCTTGACCTCACCCCAGGGCAAAGCCTCGACATCGGCAAAGGCGAGCGCTGACCAGAAGCCGGCGCAGGCAAAACGATAAGTCAGGCTGCGGCCGAACGGAATCGTCGCCCCGTCGGCCGCAAACCAGTGGCGGAAATCTCGGGCGAAAAGGACGGCGCGCTCGCGGTAGCGCTTGGCGTAATCGTCATCGACGAGCTTCGAATAGATCAGGCCATAAAAATGCATGGCGAAGGGGATGTAATGGTCGATGCGGCGCACGTTGCCGTCGCGATACCAGCCGTCGCCGATATAGAAGCCTTCGAGTTCGTGCAGATATTGTCGCGTCAGGCTGCGGTCGAATTCGGTGCCGAGACGATCGAGGGCGATATCGACGAAGATGCGGAAAAATTTCCAGTTGTTATCAGCATAGTCGAACTGCCTGGCATGTTTGAGATAGGCGACGACATTGCTGCGGGCGCGCGCATCGAGCGGCTCCCAGATCTCTTCCGGCACCAGCGCCAGGGCAAAGCCGAGGGCAGCAAGCTCGACCATCCGCTGATCCCGGCCATTGACCGTTCCCCAATATTCGGGATGGGCAGGGTCGGTGCCGTTTGCCAGACCTTCGGCAAAACGATGCCAATGGGCGAAGTCGCCGCCGCCGGCGCCAAAAGGCGCCAAGCCCCAGAGCGGCCGGGCAAAGCCCTCGAGATCGGCGGCCGCCCGGTCGAAATGGGCGGCGGCGCCACTGAGCCTGACGCGGGCATTGCCCTTGGAAAAACAGGGAAGCAGCGGATCGAAGAGAGCGAGCAGCGCGCGGCTCATATCGGCGCGGGTTTCAAGCGGATTGCCGGCAAGCGGATTGGCGCTGGCGGGATCGTAAGTCATCGACACCTCTTACTGGTTCTCGGCATTGGCAACGGTCCCCCCCGGAACGGGAACGACCGCCTGGCAGATCTGGCGCGCAGCCGCTGTCCTGTTGCGGAATCGGGACAGCATCAGGGATACGGCTTCCCGCCCGAGAGCGGCACGATCGACGCGCATGGTGGAAAGCCGCGGATTGGTCATCAATGCGCAGGGCAGATCATCAAAGCCGATGATCGCGAAATCCTCCGGCACCCGCAGGCCGGCCTCAGTGACAGCTTCGAGAACGCCAACGGCAATGAAATCATTCATGCAGAAAGCCGCTGTGAAGCCGGCATTCTCGGCAAGGACCGCCGCCGTGCTTTCATGAGCCTCGCGGCTTGCGCTGCCCTGGAGCGCGAGCGAAATGAATCGCCCTTCGGCGCCGGGGACGGCGGCGACCGCCGCCTCGAAGCCGCGAATGCGTTCCCGAATCGTATGGCGGTGAGAACCGCTCAGATGCAGGATGCGGCGGTGGCCAGCGCTTGTCAGCCGACTGGTGGCTTCGAAGGCACCAAAGAAGTTAGCCGGAGAAACACCGTCGAACTGCATCCTGGGATCAGTGCCGTTGACAAGCACGGTCGGTGTTGTGCTGGCCTGCAGCCAGTCGCGCAAGGCTTCGTTGGGATCGATGCCGACGAGAAAGAGGCCCTCGGCCTCCGCAGCCCGCATATAATCACGTACGGCATCCGGCGTGATACGATCCTCGCGGGCTAGGCGAATTTCAAATGGCATTCCCGCCTCGGCGGCTCCAGTGCGCAAGCCGTCGACGATCGCTTCGTAGAAGACGCTGAGCCCGCCCGTGATGCCGTCGCTGGCGATCAGCGCCAGCCCGCCGGCAACGGCCTCGGCGGTAGGCCTGACGGGATAACCGTGGTCAGCCGCAACCTTCAAGATATGACGGCGGACGCTTTCGCTGATGCCCGGCTCATTGGCAAGCACGCGCGACACCGTGGAGACGGAGACGCCGGCCAGAGTGGCTATGTCGGCCTGGCGCGGCCGCTTGGTTTTATGCTCGTTCATACAGCAAACATTATGCAAACAATGCAAATTTGCAAGATATTGATTAATTCTTGCAATAGAAATATTTTTGCGTACTCTATCCGGCGAGTGTCCCGGCACGCCGTTGGAGGATGGCAGAGGACATATTGGGAACAAGGAGGAATATGATGCATCTCAATCGCCGTTCATTCCTAGTGAGTTCGGCCGGCGCCGCCGCCGGCTTTGCCTTTGGCGCGGGAAGCGCTATCCCGGCCTTTGCCGAGGAGGCGCAGCTGCGCGCCATGTGGTGGGGATCCAACGACCGTGCCAAACGCACGCTCGATGTCGCCAAGCTCTATCAGTCGAAGACACCCGGCGTTACGATCGTCGGCGAATCGCTTTCCGGCGAAGGCTACTGGACGAAGCTCGCCACGCAGATGGCCGGCCGGGCCATTCCGGACGTTTTGCAGCTCGAGCCGGGAACAATCTCCGATTATTCCAAGCGCGGCGCCTGCCTGCCGCTCGACGAATTCGTCCCCTCGACGCTCAAGGTCGACAGCTTCGGCCCCGACATGCTGAAACTGACCACCGTCGACGGCAAACTCTATGGCGTCGGCCTCGGCCTCAACTCGTTTTCGATGTTCTTCGACACGGTCGAATTCGAAAAGGCGGGCATTCCGCTGCCGACGACAGATCTTACCTGGGATGAATATGCCAAGCTTGCCGTGGAACTCGCCAAGTCCTCGGGCAAGGGCGGTGGCCCCTATGGGGCGCGTTACAACTATGTGTTCGACGCGTGGCTGCGCCAGCGCGGCAAAAGCGTCTTTGCCAAGGAAAGCGTCGGGCTCGGCTTCGCGGCCGATGATGCCAGGGAGTGGTTCGACTATTGGGAGAAGCTGCGCAAGGCGGGGGGCACCGTTGCCGCCGACGTCCAGACGCTCGATCAGAACACCATTGACACCAATTGCCTCGGTCTCGGCAAATCGGTGATCGGCATGGCCTATTCCAACCAGCTGATCGGCTATCAGCTGATCATCAAGAACAAACTCGGCATCACCATGCTGCCGCGCGAAAAGAAGGGCGGCCCTTCCGGACATTATTATCGCCCGGCGCTGATCTGGAGTATCGGCGCGACCACAAAGCATGGCGAAGCGGCCGCGAAATTCATCGACTTCTTCGTCAACGACATCGAAGCCGGCAAGATTCTCGGCGTTGAGCGCGGCGTGCCGATGTCGCCAGCCGTGCGTGAAGCCATTCTGCCGCAGCTGAACCCGACAGAGCAGGAAACGGTCAAATACGTCAACATGCTCAAGGATCAGGTCGGTGAATATCCGCCGCCGGTGCCGATGGGTGCGACCCAATTCGACCAACGCGTGCTGCGCCCGATCTGCGACGAACTCGCCTTCGAGCGGACTTCGCCCGCCGACGCAGCGACCCGGCTCGTCGAAGAGGGTAAGGCAACGCTTAAGGGATGATCGCTTGCCCGATATGAAAGGAGAGGCCCGCAGACGCCGGCGGGCTTCTCTGACGCCCGGCTGAAGCGCGTGTGGACTTTAATTGCGTGCTTCAGCTTGCTTCTTCCAACCTCGCCCTCGCAAACCGCGGCATGCGCGACATGGCGCTTAGTTGGCGGCCAGGCTTTTCACCACGCGCCAGTCAGGCCGGCCGAGATTGAACGGCCAGGCATGCACCTCCTGATCATTGAAATAGACCACTTCCTGAAGGTTCGGGAAGGCGCTCTGTTTCAACGTCGCGGTTTCGATCCACGGCCTCATATAGGCGTCGCCGCCTTCGTAGCCGAGCTCTGCGACCCAGATGGGCTTTCCATAGGCGGCGACGAGATCATAGCCCTGCTTCAGCGCTTCTGAGAAGGTCCGGTGCTTGTTGTAGGCAAGCTCGTCGTAGCGCTCCAGCCCGAAAACCGAGAGCCCGATGAGATCGACATAATCTTCGCCGGGATAATAGTCCTGCAGGCCGGGCACACCCTTCGGCGACCACATTGTCTCGGTGCCGGGCGCCTCGTCGCGAACGATGTCCATCATGCGTCTGTAGGCGGCGATGAAGTCTTGCGGGTTCCAGCCGGCCCACGAAAACCGCCCGGATTTGTCTTCCATTTCCTGTCCCCAGCGGATGATCACGGGGCTTTTCAGCTGGGATATCATCTGCGCGATCGCCCGCATGTTGACATCGTAGTCGCCGCGCAGAACCTTTGCGCGAAGCTCGCCAGAAGTCAGCCGCCGTTCAACGTCCCAGGACCAGGGCTCCACCGTTATCAGCAGGTTGCGGCCCCTGGCCAACGCATAGGCATCCGCAACGCGCAGCGTCTCCAGGTCAACGTCTTCCCAAGGCAGGAACAGGGCTTCGGTCGAGACATTGGCCTGGGCGCCGAAATCCCCATGTGGGTCGTAGGCACCGAACTTGATGCCGTCGGCGTGAACGACCGGGCGTTTGTCGATGATCGTCCGCGCGCTCGCCGCCGGGTTCGGCGCAATGCCCGCATATTGCGCCTCGCTTCGGCCCGGCAACTCCGCGACGCACAACAGCAGCAGCGCGATCGCGGCGGTCGAGAGGTGATTTTTCGTCAGCTTCTTCATGGCTCACCCTCCTTTTCGGGCTATTTCCTGATTCAGCAGAAACTGCTTCAGTTCATACGCCTTGGCGCTGACGGTATCTGCGGAGACGAGTTTGCGGAATTCGTCATCCTGGCGCACAGAAGAATGGCGGAAGATGTACCAATTGCCGTCCGGCTGGCGGCGCTGGTAGATCGTGTTGCCGATCTTGCGATGACCGAAACAGGTGCTGGCGCGCGCTGCTCCCTCGGCGTTCGTCCAGGTCGCGCGCATGCAGAGCTGACCGAAATCGTCGACCACCCACCTGCCTTCGGCGAAGGACTGCTTTCCCTTATCATTCACCCAGGCGACGAACCGCCGGCCATCATCGAAGAACCGGCCTCCGCCTGTGTCCCAGGTCCAGGTCCTGTCACCGTAGATCCGGTAAAGCTCATAGGCGCTGAGCGGCGTCGGCGCCTCGGTCTTGGCGGCCTCGGCACCCTGCGCTGCCAACGGCAAACATAGGCTGAGAGCAACGACTACTCTATACAGTCTCGACCCGATACGCATTACATCTCCTCTCATCGGCCGGTGCCGTCGGCTCACACACCTTGTTCGTTCCGTCCCGTGCTTCCGAATCCATTCCATCTGATGCGGAACTTCACGATCCGGGTTTTGCCGCCGAGGCCAGCACCGGCCACGGCAAATTGCGATTGGCTGAAACTGATGAGCGTCTGGCCATGGGAAAGCGCCTCGAGACTGCGCAGCCCATGGCTGCCGGCCTGTATGCCGCCGGTGACACAGATCGCCAAACCCGTAGCCGTCGCAAGCCAGAGGCCGCGCGATTGCGGCAGCAGCGGCAGGCCGTTCTCGATCGCATGACGAACGACGATCAGCACGGTTAGCGACAGATAGAGCGCGAGGTTCATCGCAGCGAAAAGATAAAAGCCCTGAGCGGCAGCGGCCTCGTCGGCGAGCGCCATGGCCGCGGCACAAAGGCCCGCGAGAGCAATATAGGGCGCAACGACGCGCAGCGGCAAAGACTGCTGCTGCTGCCTTCCCTTCGGGGTGATGCGAAAGTCGACGAAAGAACCGGAGAAATGGTCGCGAATGGCCGCCAGGCTGCCGGCCAGCGACCATGGCCAGCGCAGAAAGACGAAGGCGAGCCCTTCCCAGCCAAACAGTTTAGCATCGTGCGGCCGGAAGGATCCCGTGGCCCGCCAGAAGAAAGCAAAGAGCATCAGCACGATCGACATCGGCGCGAAATGCAGCAGAAAATCCGGATAGGTCACGTTGACGAAGACCTGGCCCGTCAGCAAGGCGGCAACCGGCAGCAGGAACATCACTGCCATGATGGCGGAAAAGAGTGGATACCACAGCTGCGAAAAGACGAACTGGAATTTCTGCCGCCTGGGCAGATTGATGACGTAGCGGCGGGAATATTGCAGCAGGATGGTGACGAGGCTGCGCGACCACTGGAATTCCTGCACGGCGAGATCGACGAAATTCGCCGGGCCGTCGCCATGAGCGATCGCATCGATCGCGTGGACGCCGCGCCAGCCGCCGGCGTTCATCATCAGCGTCGTCGAATGATCTTCGGCAAGCTCGGGGCCAAGGCCCCCGATCTGGCGAAGGGCTGATGTGCGGACCGCATAGTGGGAGCCGATGCAAAGGGGCGCCCAACCATTGTTGTAACCGGTCTGCAGCGAGCCGTGCAGACTTGCCTCTGCGTAGAGCCTGCCGCGCGCGACCCAACTCGCCGCGGCATTCGCATCACAGATGCTGGGTGCGGAAACATAGCCAACGGCAGGATCGGCGAAAGGGCGCAGGACTTCACGGAGATATGTCGGTGTCGGCACATGATCAGCATCGAACTGGGCGACGAAATCGTAACGCGCATAGCCGAAATGGTCGTAGAAATAAGCAAGATTGCCTTCCTTGCACCGCGTCCGGCGCGGCCAGGTCGTGCGGTGATACTCCGCCACGCCCTTCCTCGTCGAGATCAGCACGCCGTGCTCGGCGCACCAGCGTCTGGTTTCCGCGGACGGATCCTCGTCGGCTAGCCAGACGTCGAACTCGACACCAGTCTGATCGAGCATCGCCTGAAGCGTGGCTCGGACGACGGCAAAAGGTTCGGACGGCGCCTTGGTGACGACCATCGCCACGCGTCCTTCCGGCAGCCGGGCGCGCGAACCGATCGTTCTCGCATCGAGGAAGATCAGGATGAAATAGGCGGGGACAAGCGTGATCCAGGCAAGCACGACGGTGACGAGCACGAAGGCTGACCAGGAAATGATGTGGGCGGACTGACACCACCAGCTCCAGAAATAGCCGAGCGCCGCCAGCCAGCAGAGGATACCGAAACCATAGGCGACACGATTCCACCCTGTGAACACGGGGTTGAATGGGTCCGCAGCAGCTTTCGCCGTCTTGACCCGGTAACCGAAGTCCGAAATCAGGCTCATGCGGTCACCTCCAGCCCGAAGGTCGGGCCGGCAGTGCGGATGATCGTATCGATATCCGAGAGTGTGGGCGTGAAGCCGAGCTCCGCCTTCGCCCTTGCCGTGTTGGCAAAGAGGATTGGCGGATCGCCGGGGCGGCGGGCGCGATAACGGACGGGGACTTCGCGGCCGCTGGCGCGATAGACCGCGTCAATGATCTCGCGCACTGACGTGCCACGGCCTGAACCAAGATTGACGCTGAGCGAGGCGCCGTCTGCGATCAGGTGGTTGACGGCGGCCAAATGTGCCTGGGCGAGATCGCTGACATGGATATAGTCGCGAACGCAGGTTCCGTCCTCGGTCGCATAATCGGTTCCGAAGACATCGAGCCGGTCCAGTCTGCCGGCGGCAGCAAGAAGGGCGCGGGGGATAAGATGTGTCTCGGGCTCGTGACGCTCGGCAAGCTCACCCTCCGGATCGGCGCCGGCCGCGTTGAAATAGCGCAAGGCAGCGAAGCGGATGCCATAGGCAGCGGCAAAATCCTCGAGCGCCATCTCGAAGATCAGCTTGGTGCGGCCATAAGGATTGACCGGCTGCTGCAGACTTTCCTCCCGTATCGGCAACGAGGCGGGAACGCCATAGGTGGCGCAACTGCTGGAAAAAACGATCTTGTCGATTTCCTGGTCGAGACAGGCCTCGAGCAGCGTGAGACTGCCGACGACATTGTTGCGGTAATATTTCCGCGGCATGTCGACGGATTCGCCGACATAGGCATTGGCGCTGCAATGGATGACGCAATCGGGCGAAAATTCGGCCATCGTCCGGCGCAGCGCAGCGGCGTCGCCGAGTTCCCCGCGGACGAGCGGGCCCCAGCGGACGCTGTCGGCATGTCCGGTCGAGAGGTTGTCGTAGGTAACCGGGATCATCCCGGCGCGCGACAGCGTTTTGCAGATATGACTGCCTATGAAACCGGCGCCGCCGGTGACGAGAATATAGCGGGGCATCTCATACGGCCTCCGCCTGCTCCGTCCCGGCAAGCAGGCCGTCGAAATATTCGACGGTGCGCGCCAGGCCGGCTTCGAGCTCGATATGAGGCTGCCATGCCAGTTCCGTCATCGCCCGTGAGATATCCGGCCGCCGCTGGCGTGGATCGTCGACGACAGCCGGAAGGTGAACGATGCGGGAACGCGAATTTGTGAGGTCCCGGACGATTTCCGCCAGGCGTCGAACGGTGAACTCGCCTGGGTTGCCGAGATTGATCGGACCGTGGCATGCGCTGCCTGCTGCCGAGAAGCGCAAAAAACCTTCGATGAGATCATCGACATAGCAGAAAGAGCGAGTCTGCTGGCCGTCGCCGTAGATGGTCAGGTCGGCGTTGCGCAGGGCCTGCACGATGAAGTTAGAGACCACCCGCCCGTCATCGGCGCGCATGCGGGGCCCGTAGGTGTTGAAGATGCGGCCGACCTTTATGTCGACGCCGTAGGTCCTGTGGTAGTCGAAAAACAGGGTTTCGGCACTGCGTTTTCCCTCATCGTAGCAGGCTCGCGGCCCGATGGAGTTGACATTGCCGCAATAGGATTCGCGTTGCGGGCTCTGGGTCGGGTCGCCATAGACTTCCGACGTCGACGACTGAACGACGATCGCGCCGGTCTTGCGCGCACAATCCAAGGTGTTGACGGCGCCGAGTACGCTGGTAAGCAAGGTGCCCACCGGATCCCGTTGATAGTCGGGCGGAGAGGCAGGAGAGGCGAAGTTGAAGATCAGCGACGCTTCGATATCGAAGGGCTGACGCACATCGTGCTCGATGATGCGAAAGCGGGGGTTCGATGCGAGATGCTCGACATTTGCACGGCGGCCGGTGGAAAAGTTGTCGAGGCATATGACGCTGTGGCCGCTTAGCAGAAGCCTTTCGCAGAGGTGCGAGCCAAGAAAGCCGGCTCCGCCATTTACAAGAGCGGTGCCCAGATTCTTGAGCACCGCCATGTTCTTTACTTCCGAATAGCCTTCGCCGGGAACGAAACTACGCATTACAAACTCCTCCCCACGCTTTAGTCTTTTGTATTATTTACGCGGCTTACATCTTACCCTACTCGGATGTATATTCATGCAATGCGTACCAATACATGAATAAGTTCGAGGTTATTCTTCAGTTAACTCATTTACTATTGAAATGATAAGGCGATTGTTATCAAGGTCAACTTCAAAAGACATAAATATCCCAAATAATTACGCAGTTGTTCTTCAGAGTAACAAATGATTAATCATTTTACTTATTTTTTCACGTAGAACGGGAAACACGCCGTTGCTCAAACTTTGCTCAATAAAGATGGGATAGAAGAAGGAGAGGTCGGCTTCGCAGGGCTGCGCCACCGGTCTTGCATCCGGAAGTGTCCTATGAGAGGGATTTGGCATGTTCAAAAATCACGCCACATCCCAGCCGAAAGGCTGGCGTCCATTTCATTTTGCGATGCTTGCGGGGGGAGTGACGCTTCTTGCGATCGGAGCGACGGCTTGTGTGGTCGTTGACGACGACATGGCCGCTATCGCGAAAAAGAATGTTGTCGTCGTCGAGACGCGACCCGCTACGAAGGCTTACACCTACCCGGAAAATCGAACGGCTCGGCCTGTTGCGGCACGAGCCCGCATCGTCGCCTATCACGGGTCCGCGCCCTATATCTGCTCTCCAAGCGGCTTCGGACAGAAGTCGCGCTGCTTTGCCCGTCGCTCGACCTGAAGCAAAAGCGCCGCTGCATATTCATTAAATCGGAATCGATTTAAGAATAGACTCAAGCGCAACTTAAAGTGTGATAGCGTTCTTTGCGCGCCTGAAAAAGCGCGGCGCTATCGATCAGTTGCGCCACCGGCTGGACATGTCGTCATCGCCGACCGGATGGTCGTTGAAGAAGCGAGACGCTGCTTCCGTACGGTTTCGCACGTTCATCTTCTTATAGATGTTGCGGACGTGAACCTTCACCGTGTTTTCGGAAAGATGCAGCTTGTCGGCAATAATCTTGTTCTGCGTCCCCTTGCAGATGAGATCCAGGATCTGAACCTCCCGGGTCGTCAAGGCGGAGATGCTGTCGCGTCTCAGCTTGAGCGCATTGTTGCGGGCGGCATCAACCGACTTGGTCTGATAAAGTGAGGGCTCCAGTTGGGTCCCCTTATTGGTGAGGCGGTTGAGAAGCGCCGAGGGAAAATGCTCCCCGCCCTTCATCAGCAGATCCACCGCGGCCATGAAGACATCAAGCCGAAGATTAAGCGGCAGGACGCCGTCGATGATCCGTGCCTCGACCAAACGGCTGACATAGGGCTCCATCATGTCGATGGCTTCGACGACAAGTCCGATCGAGGTTTCCGGATGATTTTCCCTGACCGCCTGCAGCGCTTCTTGCAACTCGGGCGTAGGTATATGGTAAAATAAAACCAGCTTTATATCGCTGCTATCCTTTGCCAGCATCGGAGTTGCGTTCGTTATGCTTGGCACATCGCAATTTGGAAATTTCTTTGCCAGCGCCTCCACCATGCATTCTGAAAACAGATCAGCCTTGGCTACTACAAGGATAGTATCTCCGGATGGGCTAGACTTTCTCGTCTGGTCCGCATTCTCCATTCCTGAACCGGTCATGAACATATACGCCTCCCCTAGCGGTACACTTTACTCAACATGAAGCGATGGCAGGTATAAGATAGTATGAAATGCCGGTCTTATTGTGTCATCGCCTTTTTCTTTAGACATTTCTTAATTATGTTAATACGGATTGAGAAGGAAGGAAATGGCCCAAAGTGATTAGTTTTAGGGAGCGAGAAACAACAAGATACTACGTATCGGTTGTATTTTTGCTCACCCTTATACTCCGAGGTTATATTTGCTCCCACTATAGATAATTCAGTAAATGTAATATTTCAGTACAAATTGTAATATTTTTTCGCCCGCCCCTGATGATTACGAGACTGGCAAGTTGTCACTCAACCCGGTCACTCCTGGCAAAAGCCTCGCATTCCCGGCTGCTTATGCCGGGCCGTGATCTCTGCAAGGCCAGCGCTGCGCTCGAACGTGTCCGGTCGGTCGCCGAGGCAGCGCATCGCAGAGGCTGATATCGTCCAGAGACCCTCGTGCGCTGGAACAGCGGGCACCAGCAAGATGAAGAAGGCGCGGCGTCTGCACTGGCGCACCTGCGCGGCTGTTGAAATGCACCCGACCAGGCGCATCATACCATGCTCTTTGATTTTGAGCTGCAATCGCTGCTAAAGAGGTGTGAGCCTATTTTGCACTCCTCAGCGAGACGTCATGCAGATCGATGCGGACAGGGCAGAACGGGAACGGCTTCTGGCCATTCTCGGTTTCTGGCATAAGATCGAGTTTTTCATACCTTATGATCTCTCCAGTCGCCTCGTCTCCGGCGAAGGACGGACCATTTTCTGGCTGCATGCAGAGACGCTCTTGCAGGACAGCGCTGCACTCAGCCGTCCTGTCATACCCGAGGGGAAGCAGATCACCGGCTTTACCTTATTCCTCGGCGTTTTCAGCAAATCCGAGATCTCCGACGTCCGCAGGCACTTCGACAACGCTGCGGTCGACCTCGCCGAGTGTGAGGATGCCGAACGCAGCGATCTCGATGGCGATACCTGCTTTGCCAGCCTGCAGCTTACTCCGCTCGGGCAGCCGATGTTCGAAACATTTTCCGTCTCGACGCTTCCGTGGGCCCTCGGACGGGTACGGAAAACCGGTCTCTCCTCGCTCAGCCATGAGGCATTTGCCAACGGCAAGCGGCAGTTGTTGGAATTGCTTCAAAACTTTCAGGCGCAGCGACAGCTGGGGTCTTCATCCTTCGAGGCTGCCACCGATCAGCCGATCGACGCCGGCCGAAATCGTGGCGCTGCATGAATTGCTCTGCGATTGGGCAGGTTTTGCCTCACGCCAGGAAAAGCCCATCGCCGCCGTTGAAATACGGTACCGCGACAGGTCGGAAAGACCCGAGCTCATCTCGTTGCCGCCTCAACAGGAGGATCATGCACCCAACGCCGATGAGGAAGACGAAAGTGCCAGCCTTGATGAAGACATTGGCATTCTGAACAGCTTCTTTATCGAGGATATCGAACGGGCGATGATCCGCGTCAAGCAGGGCAATGTCCCGGAGCCGCTCCGGCGGTACCTCAACCCGCCGGCAGATGAAAATCGGGTCGACCTTTATTCGGAAGAAGGACGCCGGGCGATCATTCGGGCGCTGCATCCCGGCAATCTCAACCGTGGACGCTGGCTGAGCGAGCCTCATCTCGCAATGAGCCTCATGCAACAGTTCGCGATCAATGCGGCGATCGGCGGCCTGTCGGAAACGGGATTATTCTCGGTCAACGGCCCGCCGGGCACCGGAAAGACCACGCTGCTGCGTGACATGTTCGCGGACAACATCGTCCGGCGCGCCCGGGTGCTCTCCTCCCTGACGACGGCGCGCGACGCCCTTGACGGCTCGCCACGCCGTGTCGGTTTTACGGATCGGAGCACCGCCTCCATATCGGCGCTGATCCCAGCCCTTGCCGGATTCGAAATGGTCGTCGCCTCCTCTAACAATGCCGCCGTGGAGAATATTTCGCGCGACCTTCCCAAGCGGAGCTCGATCGCGAGCACGTCTTCCTTTCAATATTTGCAGACGGTTGCACACAAGATCGCCTGCCAGAAAGACAACGGAGCGGTCGTCAAGCTCCCTGACGGCGACCGCCCATGGGGGTTGATCGCCTGCGCGCTCGGCAATTCCAGGAACCGCCGGGCCTTCAAAGAACGTTTCGCCTTCATGGAGATCGCCGAAAGACCGAAGCCCAGCTGGTCGGGCGCAGCAAAGCCGCAGACCATCTGGGAATGGTTGAAGAGCTATGAGGGGCCAAGCTTCGCCGAAGCGGCATCGGCTTTTCATGCCGCCGACGAGATGGTTCGCGAAAAGATCAGCCAATATGCGCGCTATGCCGATCTGCGTGATGAGATAGCGCCCGTTTCGCAGGATGCATTCTGCCGCGAAGCGCTCGAGAGGGTGGCTGTCGCCGCCGACGAAGTTTTGCATGCGCAGAATCGATGCGACATGCTGGCGACCGAAATGCGCCGCATCGCCGACGGTTTGTCTTATCTGAAGGAGGAGGAACAGCTGCTCGACCGCAGCGCCCCTGCGCGATGGAGGAGAGTGCTCTCGACCAACCCGGCCCGGCAGCATCGCCAGGATGTCATCACCAATGCGCGGAAGCAGCTGGAACTGCGCAAGGCGCTGGCCGAATGCGAAGATCAGCTTGCGAAAACCGATAAACCCACATTGGAACGGGCTTTGCGAGAGCATGACCGGGCCGAACGGGCACTGCGGTCACGACAGAAAATCTGGTCTGCGAAAAAAGAGGAACTCGAGCGGCTGGGGGAAATTCTCGATCATCCCGCCGCACCGGAGCGTCTCACCGATCTCGATGAGGATCAGGTGCAGATCGACGGTCTCTGGCATCAGGACGAACTGGCGGCTCTGCGTTCGGCATTGCTGGAAGCAGCGTTGACGCTGCATGAAGCTTGGTTGGCCGATGTCGGCAGGAAGGGCGGAGGTTTTGGCGGAAATATCGTTGCGGTCACCGAAGTGCTTTCCAACAACAATCCCGTCGATGACAAGCACATTGCATCGATCTGGCAGAGCCTTTTCATGATCGTTCCGATCGTCTCCACGACATTCGCGTCTTTTGCCAAGCAGTTCCGCGGGCTTGGGCCCGGCTCGATCGGCTGGGTCTTCATCGATGAAGCCGGCCAGGCGGTGCCGCAGGCGGCGGTCGGTGCGTTGATGCGGGCACGTCGCGTCATGGTGATCGGCGATCCCTTGCAGATCGAACCGGTTTTCACGCTCCCCAGCGCGCTGATTTCAGGCGCTTCGGCTCTTTCACCCCACACGGCAGCAGGCCAATATTCGCCGAACAGGGCGTCTGTGCAGATGCTGGCCGATGCCGCCAATCGCTACGGAACGACGCTTCAGGGCGAGGAGGCAGATGGGCTCTGGATCGGCAGCCCGCTCAGAGTGCATCGACGCTGCATCGATCCGATGTTCAGCCTTGCCAATCAGATCGCCTATCGGAACAAGATGATCTTCGGGCTGGAAGAGCGCCGGCCGGCCGGCGACGCATCGCCCTTTTATGGCGACAGCGCCTGGATCGACGTAAAGGGCAAGGTCTCGGGCAAACAGGTCGTTGCCGAGCAGATAGACTTCATCGTCGACCTCATCGCCGCGACTTATCACCGGGGCGGTGCATTGCCGGACATCTACATCATCTCGCCGTTCAAGGAGATCAAGACCGGTTTGAGACGGGCTCTTTCTCATGCGGTCTGGATCGACCAAGACGGATATGCGCGCGGATCTCCAGCGAAACTACAGAAATGGCTTCAGGAACGGGTAGGCACGGTTCACACCTTCCAGGGCAAGGAAGAAGATATCGTTTTCATGGTTCTCGGCGCCGATGCCGAACATCGCGGAGCGGCCGGCTGGGCCGCATCCAAGCCAAACCTGTTGAACGTGGCGCTGACGCGCGCCAAGCGCCGTTTCTACATCGTCGGCGACCGCACGCTCTGGCAAACGCTTCCCTATTTCAGAGAGGCGGCAAATGCGTTGCAGACGATCCGGCCCGCGGAATTCCTGACCCGAAACGAGCTGAACATGGGGGATCGGACTCCGGCGCCGTTCGCTGAACGCATGTTGTGACGTTCCCCCAGAAACGCAAAACCCCGCCATGAGGCGGGCTTTTTGCGTGTTGTGTTTATGGAAGGTT
>NZ_JBXSOL010000038.1:0-35672 GCF_057784555.1 Rhizobium sp. CNPSo 3670 | reverse complement strand
CGGCTGCCAACCCGAATATCCAGGTGACGCCCGGCCAGACCCAGCCGCAGGCGCCGGGCACAGTGAAATCCAATCACGGCGCATGGTCTGTCGTTTGCGACAAGCCGGCCGGTGCGGCGACCGAGCAATGCGCGCTGATGCAGAACGTCATCGCCGAGGACCGGCCGGAGGTCGGGCTTTCCGTCGTCGTCTTGAAGACGGCCGACCGCAAATCGAAGATCCTGCGCGTGCTGGCGCCGCTCGGCGTGCTCCTGCCGAACGGCCTCGGTCTCAATGTCGACGGCAAGGATATCGGCCGCGCCTACTTCGTCCGCTGCTTCGCCGACGGCTGTTATGCCGAAGTCGTGCTTGAGGACGAGCTGCTGAAGACCTTCCGCAGCGGCGCCCAGGCCACCTTCATCGTCTTCCAGACCCCGGAAGAAGGCATCGGCATCCCCGTCGACCTCAAGGGCTTCGCCGAAGGTTTTGACGCGCTGCCGTGAGGCTGGCGGCCGCGGATTTCGAACGCTGAGCGCAGCTCCGCTACCCTTCAAACCCGAGCATTTCACGGGGCCCGCGAGGCAGCCATGGATCCCAGGCTCAAGGCCTGGGATGACGGAGGTTGGGGTGGGCTGCCGCCAAACTCGACGACAGCGCATGGCCGGTGCTCTTCCCTCGCCTTCCATGTGTTACTCCGCATGTCCCCTCACACTCCGTCATGCTCGGGCTTGACCTGGCTTGACCCGAGCATCCACGCCGCACTCGGAGGCGCCGATGATCCCAAGTTCGGGGGCATGGGACGACGAAGGTTAGAGTGCCGTTGCTGCATAATACCTCGTACGAGACAGTTCCCCTCTCAACTTGCCATTCCAACTCCAGCTATAATAATTCCACCGCAGGGCTTCACTCTTTATCAACAGGAGCCCTATCTAAGGCGCAAGCGCATTCCCGAACGCATGCCATTGGAGCCAGACCATGACCACCGATCTCCTGACGCTTTTCGACGCCGACGAAGCCACGATGCGCGGCCTTGTCGCCGAAGCGCTCGCCGGCGCCGATGACGGCGAGCTGTTTATCGAGCATGCCCAGGCCGAGGCGCTGACCTTCGACAATGGCCGGCTGAAGGGCGGCAGCTTCAATACGGAACAGGGTTTCGGACTTCGCGCCGTTGCCGGCGAAGCCGTGGGTTATGCCCATGCCGGCGACCTCTCGGTGGCGGCGCTGAAGCGGGCGACCGATGCGGTCGGCGCAGTGACGCGCGGCTATTCCGGCACCTATGCCGCCGCTCCCCAGGGCACCAACAAGAAATTCTACGGCGACCAGAACCCGATCGGCCAGCCGAGCTTCGAGGAGAAGGTCAAGGTCCTGCAGGACATCGACGCCTATCTGAGAGGCAAGGACGACAAGGTCCGGCAGGTTACCGCCTCAGTCGCGGCGAGCTGGCAGGTCGTCGACATCCTGCGCGCCGACGGCCACCGTGTCCGCGACATCCGGCCGATGACGCGCATCAACATTTCCGTCGTAGTCGGTGAAGGCGAGCGGCAGGAGAGCGGCTCTTACGGCAGCGGCGGGCGCATCGGCTTTGGCGATTTCATCGCCGAGGGCAGCTGGCAATATGGCGCCGACGAGGCGCTGCGCCAGGCACTCGTCAATCTGGAGGCGATCGATGCGCCGGCCGGCACGATGGACGTCGTTCTCGGCTCCGGCTGGCCGGGCGTGATGCTGCACGAGGCCGTCGGCCACGGGCTGGAAGGCGATTTCAACCGCAAGAAGACGTCGGCCTTTGCAGGCCTTCTCGGCCAGATCGTCGCCGCGCCCGGCGTCACCGTCGTCGATGACGGCACAATCGACAACCGCCGCGGCTCGATCACGATCGACGACGAGGGTACGCCGTCCGGCTACAACGTGCTGATCGAGAACGGCAAGCTGGTCGGCTACATGCAGGATCGGCAGAATGCCCGGCTGATGGGCATGGCGCCCACCGGCAACGGCCGCCGCCAGGGCTATGCCCACGTGCCGATGCCGCGCATGACCAACACCTATATGCTCGGCGGCGACAAGACGCCTGATGAGATCATCGCCTCGGTGAAGAAGGGCATCTATGCCGTCTCCTTCGGCGGCGGCCAGGTCGACATCACCTCCGGCAAATTCGTCTTCGGCTGCACCGAGGCCTATCTGATCGAGAACGGCAAGCTCGGCGCGCCGATCAAGGGGGCGATGCTGATCGGCAACGGACCAGATGCGATGAAGCGGGTGTCGATGATCGGCAACGACATGAAGCTCGACACTGGCATCGGCAATTGCGGCAAGGCCGGCCAATGGGTTCCGGTCGGCGTCGGCCAGCCGCATCTGCGCATGGATCAGATCACCGTCGGCGGCACGCAGACCTGAGGCGGAGTATTTCCTCATGGCACAGATCGAAATCAGACCGTTTGCCGCCGGCGATGCCGATGACGTGCTGTCGGTGATCCTGCCGATTCAGCGCGAGGAGTTCGGCATCGACATCACAGCCGATGCGCAGCCGGATCTCCGGGTCATCCCGGATTTCTACCAATCCGGCAAAGGTCAGTTCTGGGTCGCCGTCAAGGATGGCGCGATCGTCGGAACGCTGGGCTTGAAGGATATCGGTAACAATCAGGCAGCGCTGCGCAAGATGTTCGTCGCCGCCGAGGTTCGCGGCCACGAGCACGGCGTGGCAGCGCGGCTTCTCGAGCGCCTGTTCGACCACGCCAGAGATGCCGGCCTCACCGACATCTTCCTCGGCACCACGGACAAATTCGTTGCCGCCCATCGCTTCTACGAGAAGAACGGCTTTACCGAGATTGCCAAGAGCGCCCTGCCCCGCTCCTTCCCGCTAATGGCCGTGGACACCAAGTTTTACCGGTATAAGGTCGGCTGACTGCGGATGCCGCAAAGGGCGGCGGCCGATCACGGCCATGTTCCTGTCGCGCCACAATTGTCATAAAACTGTCACAAACCGAAACTCAGCCCTATCTCTTCAACGGGATAGGGTTTAGGACGGCTCGTCATCCATAGCGCAGATCAAAAATCACGAGGTGTTCATGCTGGGTTGGTTTCGGAAATTGATGCCGCGCGAAGACCGGTTTTTCGTCCTTTTCGAACAACATTCCAGAACGATCGTCGACGCCGCACAGGCTCTGGACAGGTTGCTGTCGGGAATAGAGATCGAGCATCAATGCGAAACGATCGTGCGGTTGGAAGATCAGGCCGACGATATAACGCGCGAAGTCATGCAGGCCGTCCGGCGGAGCTTCATCACACCTTTCGATCGTGGAGACATCAAGGATCTCATCCAATCCATGGATGATGCGATCGACATGATGCACAAGACCGTCAAAACCATCCGGCTCTTCGAGCAGACCAGCTTCGATCCGGGGATGCAGGAGATGGGCAAGACCGTTGTGGAAGCTGCCAATCTCATCGCCGAGGCCATTCCCTTGCTTGATCGCATGAGCGCCAATGCGCCGCGGCTTTCTGCGATCGTCGAGCAGGTCACGCGGGTGGAAGGGCGCTCCGACGAGTTGCACGAGCAGGGGCTCAAGGATCTGTTTCGCCGGCACGGCGCCGGCAATGCGATGGCCTATATGATCGGCAGCGAGATCTACGGCGAGCTGGAGAAGGTGGTCGACCGTTTCGAAGACGTCGCCAACGAGATCAGCGGCATCGTGATCGAGAATGTCTGATGGATGCCGCCCTCGCTCTTCCGCTTCTTGTCGGCCTCATCGGCGTCGCGCTGCTGTTCGATTTTCTCAATGGCCTGCATGATGCGGCCAACTCGATCGCAACAATCGTCTCGACACGGGTCCTGAGGCCGCAATATGCGGTCTTCTGGGCGGCATTCTTTAATTTCATCGCCTTCCTGTTCTTCGGCCTGCATGTGGCCGAGACGCTCGGGACCGGCATCATCGACCCGGCGATCGTCACACCGCAGGTGATTTTCGCGGCCTTGATCGGCGCCATCGTCTGGAATGTCGTAACCTGGATCTTCGGCATTCCCTCCAGTTCATCCCATGCCTTGGTCGGCGGGCTGGTCGGTGCGGGCCTTGCCAAAACCGGCTTGAGTTCGATCGTCTGGAGTGGCCTTCTCAAGACCGCGAGCGCCATCGTCATGTCGCCGTTGATCGGATTCCTGCTGGCATTGTTCCTCATTCTGGCGGTGACCTGGACCTTCATCCGGCAAACGCCTTTTGCCGTCGACCGGTCCTTCCGTTTTCTGCAATTCGTGTCAGCATCGCTCTATTCGCTCGGTCACGGCGGCAATGACGCCCAGAAGACCATGGGCATCATTGCCGTGCTTCTTTACTCGCAAGGCTATCTCGGTGGCAGCTTCCACGTGCCGCTCTGGGTGGTGATTTCATGCCAGGCGGCGATGGCGCTCGGCACCTTGTTCGGCGGCTGGCGTATCGTCCATACGATGGGCTCGAAGATCACCCGGCTGAACCCGATGCAAGGATTCTGCGCCGAAACGGGCGGTGCCTTGACGCTGTTCGGCGCCACCTGGCTCGGCATCCCCGTTTCGACCACCCATACCATTACCGGCGCCATCATCGGCGTCGGCGCCGCCCGGCGCGTCTCCGCCGTCAGGTGGGGGCTTGCCGGCAACATCGTGATCGCATGGATCATCACCCTGCCGGCCGCGGCAATGATTTCGGCAGTTTCGTTCTGGCTCGTGAGCCTGTTGGGCCAGCTCTCTTAGTCGATCGGACAGCTGACGTGGCGCTTAGGTGTTGGGCGTCTGTGCCGGCTGAAACCGCCACTTCCGTTCGATCGCGGCGGCGATGTCGATGTCGTTACGGCGAGCAAACAGCAGGAGGTGACCGAGCAGGTCGGCAGTCTCGTCGGCGAGATCGCGCCTGATATCCTCGGGAGAGCGGCCTTTGGCACGGCCCCGACCGGTCAGCCGGTTCCAGGCCTGGGTGAGCTCTCCCATTTCCTCCTGCAGCTTCAAAAGGAACCAGTCGTCATCCCGCTCGATGCCGCTCTCGGCGACATGGACAGCGGAAGCGGCTTCGAACTGGTCGGCGAGACGGCGCAGCATGGATGTTCTCCTTTTGTTTATGGAGGAGACGCTGATTCCCGCTGCTTGTCCAGAGCCGAGTATGATGCCGCTGGGATCAGCTGTGGTCGGGCAGCAGCACGCAGTCATAGGAGCGCTGCTTCAGCGCATCGCAGGCGGAGGCGGCGGCGTCCTTGCTGGCGAAGCCGATGAAGCGGGCGCGATAGATCCGGTTCGCCCCCTGCCCGACCGCCTCAGTGTAGGGCGAGGCGGAAACCAGCGGTGCGCCGCCTTCCGACTGGGCCTGTGCAAGAAGCGCACGCGCCGCATCGGCGCTGGGGGCCGCCGAAATCTGGATCTGCCAGGTGCCGTCGGTTTTCTCGGCCGGAGCCTTGCCGGTCTTGCCGGCATTCAGGATCTCGTCCATGGCGACAGGACGTTCCAGCGGCACGACGGCGTCATCGGCATAAGCCAGGCTCTTGGCTGCGGGATCTTCGTCCGGGCGCCGGGCGTTGAGCGGCACCGGAACATCGGAAGAGTCAGCCGCAGACGCGACTTCGACCGGTTCCCTGGCGCCGACGCTCGCCATCAGCCTGGCGCCGCCGGATGACGAGGCGCGGCCGAGATAGCGGTCGAGCAGCGCTTCCATCCTGGCGTCGCGGCTGCGGGCGGTGCGGCCGCCGAGCACGACGCCGACGACGCGGCGGTTGCCGTCTCTGACGGCGCTGACGAGGTTGAAGCCGGACGCGTTGGTGTAACCCGTCTTGATGCCGTCCATGCCCTGGTAGCGGTACATGAGATTGTTGTGGCCGCGCACGGTCTTGCCGCGGAAACTGAAGCTTGCCGTCGAGAACAGGCGGTATTCATTGGGATAATTCTTGATCAGCGCCACGGCGAGCGTCGACATGTCGCGCGCCGTCGTCACCTGGCGGCTGTCCGGCAGGCCAGAGGCATTGACGAAGACGGTGCGGCTCATGCCGAGCTGGCGGGCTTTGGCCGTCATCATCCGGGCAAAGCCGGCCTCCGAGCCGCCGAGCGTCTCGGCCATGGCGGCAGCGGCGTCATTGGCGGACTTGACGATCATGCCATAGACCGCCTCGCGCACCGTTATGGTGCCGCCGGCCTTGACGCCGAGCTTGGTTGGCGGCCGGGCGGCAGCGTATTTCGACATCTGGATCGGCGTATCCCAGGCGATCCTGCCGCGTTTCAGCGCCTCGAAGGTGAGATAGAGCGTCATCATCTTCGTCAGCGAGGCCGGATGGTTCAGCGTATCGGCGTTTTCGGACGCCAGGACCTTGCCGGTTCGGGCATCGAGGACCAGCGAGGCGCTGCCGGCAAGAGCCGCAAGCGGCGCCGAAACGACCAGCGTCACGGTCAAAACAGCCGCCAAAAGCTTTCTCATGGAGTTCCCCCTGATGCGCTGGCTCCCGATGGGCCGGCCATGTGTCGTAATGTGACAGAAGCCGGAAGTTTGGCGCGACTTTGCGGCAACGCCTACGATTTTTCTAGTCTTTTCATCGCCTTGGTTAACAGAAAACGAAAGAAGCTGTGTGAAAGCGGGATTCAGCAAGGCTTAAGCCGCCGTTGCTAGTTTGCGGCAAAGGACAATGGGCGGCGCATGACGGGGCAATTGAAGCGACTGGCAAAACGCGTGGCGATCGGCGCCGGACTCGAGGCATCCTCGTTGATCGCAGCGGCCGGCCTGATGCGGCAGGCGCGCGGGCGCGGGGTCATCTTCACGCTGCATCATGTCCGTCCGCACGAGCCCCACGCCTTTGCGCCGAACGCGCATCTTGAAATCACGCCGCATTTTCTCGATGCGGCGCTCAGGCGACTGACGCGCGACGGCTATCGCTTCGTGCGGCTCGACCAGCTGCCGGCGCTTCTGGCCGAACCCGAGGGCGGCCGACCGTTTGCGGCCTTTACGCTCGACGACGGCTACATCAACAACATGGAGCATGCGCTGCCGGTGTTCGAGCGGCATCGGGCGCCTTTCACGGTGTTCGTCACCAAGGGTTTTGCCGAACGTTCCCACAGCATATGGTGGGAAACGCTCGCCGTCCTGTTGCGACGGCCAAAAGAAATCCGCTTCGATTTCGGCCACGGCAGCGAGCGGCTGGCCCTCGCCAGCCCGCGGCAGCAATGGGATGCCTTCGACCGCTTCGCCGGGTATATCCACCGCTTCGACGAGGCGCGCGCCGTAGCCACCCTCGATATGCTGGCCCGGGAACACGGCATCGAGCCGACCGATATCGTGCGCGATCTGGTGATGGGACCGGTGCAGTTGCAGCGGCTCGCCCGACGTCCGCTTGCAACGCTCGGCGCCCATACAATCAGCCATCGCGCGCTTGCCCGCCTGCCGGAGGCCGAAGCGCGGATCGAGATGGAAGTTTCGGCCGATTATGTGGAGGCGCTGACCGGCGCCCGTCCCGCCGCGATTGCCTATCCCTACGGCACGCCGGAGGCGGCGACCGCCCGCGAGGAGGCACTTGCCGGCCGGATGGGCTTTTCGGTCGCGGTCACGACGCAGCCGGGGCTGCCGGCGACCGGCAAGACCGGCTATCTCCCGCGCATGTCGCTGAACGGCTACTACCAGAAGCGGCGCTACGTCTCGGCGCTTGCTTCCGGCATTCCGCTGAAACTGATGGGCCGGTAGAGGGTGAGCTAAGGGTACATCCGTACCTTTTCCCAGGCCCCGACTGGGGATGGGCGACGAAATTCGATGCGGTCATGCAGGCGGAACTGCTGATCTTTCCAGAATTCGATCGAGGTCGGCCGGATGCGGAAGCCCGACCAATAGGGAGGCCGGGGTATCTCGCCAATGGCGTAGCGGGCGGTGTATTCCGCCACCGCCTTCTCCAGCGCGAATCGGCTTTCGAGCGGACGCGATTGTTTGGAGGCCCAGGCGCCGATGCGGCTGCCGCGCGCCCGCGTCTTGAAATAGGCGTCGGCTTCGGCGTCGCTCACGATCTCGACAGGTCCGCGCAACCGCACCTGGCGGCGCAGGCTTTTCCAGTGGAAACACATGGCGGCTTTCTTCTGCCCCAAGATTTCGCGACCTTTCTGGCTCTCGAAATTGGTGTAGAAGACGAAACCGTCATCGTCGAATCCCTTCAGGAGCACCATGCGGACATTGGGAAGACCATGCTCATCGACCGTTGCCAGCGCCACGGCATTGGGATCGTTCGGTTCGGAGGCCTCCGCTTCCTTCAGCCATTCGGCAAAGAGCTTGAAGGGCTCGCCACTTTCGGTAAAGTCACCGCTTGTTAACTCGTTTGCCGACATATTGGTTCAAATGCCCCGGATTATTCAAAACTCGCCCAGCTTTTGATAACTGGACAGGACGCAGGGTGGAAGTCATAGCAAAGTCATATCGCCATACAAAGGGCCTGCGGCAACGCAGCAGCGTCTTCCTGGTTGTCGGCGCCGCAATGCTGTCGCTTTCCGGCTGCCTCGCGGGCGGGATGGATTTCTTGAGCGAAGCCAAGGTCGACCGGTCGGTGGCCACCGGCACCGTGCCGCAGACGCCGCCGAGCACCGACACGCTTTCGGACGAGATGACAGTGCGCAACGCCGTGACCTCGGCCGATGTGCACAAGCTCGAAGGCCAGCCGCTTCCCTGGGCGAATGCATCGACCGGCAGCGCCGGCGTCATCGACACGATCGTCGAAAACAACGAATCGGGCCAGGTCTGCCGGCAGTTCCGCACGACGCGGCATTCCTATGTCGGGATCGCCAAATTCTACGGCAAGACCTGCCTCGTCGGCGGCGGCAACTGGCAGCTGCTGAGCTTCCAGCCGGAAAGTTAATTTCCGGCGGGAAAGCTAATTTCCGGCGTGAAAGTTAATGTCCGGCGGGAAATTTGATCTGCCGGAACCGATTCGGCGCGCGACAGTTAACGGCCGCCGGCTTTGTCGCGAATGCTTAGCAAACAGCTAACCATTTACGGCAAAACACTCCCCATCTCTCCACGGAAATAAGAAGTGATTAGCAACTCGGCCGCACGATCGGTGTCGAGAGTGGCTCTGCCTGCCTTTGTGGCCGGTGGCGCCTCACATGTTGATATTGGACTTCGATATTGGGCGGGGATGCCGGGCAAGGACAGGCGTCACCCGCATCGCAACACCGGCGGTTTTGACATGCGCGATCCTTACAAAATTCTGGGCGTCAAGCGCGACGCGGCGGCAGAAGAGATCAAGGCGGCCTGGCGCAACATGGCCAAAGCAGCCCATCCCGACCACAATCAGGACGATCCGACGGCGACGGCGCGGTTCGCCGAGATCGGCCGCGCATACGAAACACTGAGAGACCCGCGCAAACGCAGCCTGTTCGACAATGCCGTGCGGGTGGCGGAAGCCAAGAAGCAGGAACAGACGATCATGCAGCAGCGCCAGGCGGCGCGCGAGGCTGCGGCCCGCGCCAAGGCGGCGCAGGCCAATGCCGAGCGGGTGATGGAAGAGCTTGCCCGGGCTGCCCAGAAGGCCGCGGCCGAAGGCCCAAAACAGCAGGCCGGCACTGGCGAAGGTGCCGAGGAGATGGTCGAGCGCATTTTCGGCGCGCAGACACGCGCTGCGGCGGGCGGCCAGGCGCAGGGCCGCGCCCAGCAGACGCAGTCCCAGCAGACGCAGGGCCAGACACAGTCCGAAGCGGGCAAACGTGTGGATGGCGAGGCCCCCGAAGCCGAGGAGGAACCCGGCGAGACATCAAACAATGCCGCCAACCTGTCGCTGCCGCTCAGCATCCTGACATCGCTGGTGCGCCGTTTCACCGGCGCCAAGGATAGCGGCCTCGAGAAAGCGCCGGACGAGGTGACGACGGCGACGGTCACGATCGACGACGTGCTGAAAAGCGGCTGGATCAACGCGTCGTTGCCGGAGGGCCGCGAAATCGGCTTCGCGCTGCCGGCCGGCACCACGGATGGTCACGAGATCAGGCTCAAGGGACAGGGCTTCAAGCTGCCGGGCATGCAGCGCGGCGATGCCGTCGTCAATATCCGCATCGCCCCCGATCCGCGCTTCACCGTCGATGGTTTCGACCTGCACGCCGTGCTGCCGATCAGTATCGAGAATGCCGTGCTCGGCACCGAGGCACGCATCGAAGGCCCGGCCGGGCCGCTCGATATCACCGTTCCCGCATGGTCGGGCTCGGACAAGACGATCGCGATTCCCGGCCAGGGATTGCCGCGGGAAGACGGCAGCAGAGGCGATCTCGTCGTCGAATTGCGCATCATCCTGTGGGAAAAACCCGACGATAAGATCACAGATCTCATGCGGAGCATGCGCGAAGGCCTGTTCCTGTGAAATTTTTATGACATTCGCACCCTTTGTTACGATCCCTAACAGTTGATGATCCAGGCCAAGCTTGAACCGATTAACGGCCTATGCCATAGGCAGGATCGATCAGAATCCTAGGGAGCGAAATATGGCTCAAGCATCCGGCCTCATGGCAGGCAAACGCGGCGTCATCATGGGTGTCGCCAACAATCGTTCGATTGCGTGGGGTATTGCCAAGGCCATTCATGCGCAGGGCGGAGAAGTCGCGCTCACCTATCAGGGCGATGCGCTGAGGAAGCGTGTCGAGCCGCTTGCAGCCGAGATCGACGCGACGCTCGTCGGCCACTGCGATGTCGCCGACGAATCCACCATCGACGCGGTTTTCGAAAATGTCGAAAAGCTGTGGGGCAAGATCGATTTCCTCGTGCATGCGATCGGCTTTTCCGACAAGGACGAGCTGACCGGCCGCTACATCGACACCTCGCCAGACAATTTCACCAAGACGATGCAGATTTCCGTCTACTCCTTCACCTCGGTCGCACGCCGCGCCGAGAAGCTGATGACGGACGGCGGCTCGATGCTGACGCTAACCTATTACGGCGCCGAAAAGGTCATGCCGAACTATAATGTCATGGGCGTCGCCAAGGCCGCGCTCGAAGCGAGCGTCAAATATCTCGCCGTCGATCTCGGGCCACAGAACATCCGCGTCAACGCCGTTTCGGCCGGGCCGATCAAGACGCTCGCCGCCTCCGGCATCGGCGATTTCCGCTATATTCTGAAGTGGAACGAATATAATGCCCCGCTGCGCCGCACGGTCACCATCGAGGAAGTCGGCGACGTCGGCCTCTATCTGCTGTCAGACCTGTCGCGCTCGGTCACCGGTGAAGTGCATCACGCCGACAGCGGCTATCATGTCATCGGCATGAAGGCGGTCGACGCGCCGGATATTTCGGTCGTCAAGGACTAAGTCCCCCCGGAGTCGAGACCGTGCTCATCTACGTGATCAGACACGGTCAGACCGACTGGAATGCCGAGCGTCGCCTGCAGGGCCAGAAGGATGTGCCGATGAACGCCATCGGCCTGGAACAGGCCCGGCAGAACGGCATTGAGCTGGCCAAGATCCTCGGCGATACGGTTGGCGAATTCGATTTTGTCGCAAGCCCGCTCGGACGCACGCGCGCAACGATGGAAATCATGCGCGCCGCCATGGGACTGCCGCCGCTTGCCTATCGCACCGATCCGAGGCTGGTGGAGATTTCCTTCGGAGACTGGGAGGGCTCGACGCTCAAGGAACTGAGGGCGACGCAGGCCGAGCGGGTGGCCGAACGCAATGCCTCGAAATGGGATTTCATTCCACCTGGTGACGATGCGGAGAGCTACGAGATCCTCTCCTGGCGCACAAGCGCATGGCTGCGCTCCGTCGATCGCCCGACTGTCTGCGTCACCCATGGCGGCGTCATCCGCACGCTGTTCCAGGCGATTGCCGACCTGCCTAAGAGCACCGCCGCCGAAGGCGGCATACCACAGGACCGGATCGTCAGGATCGATACGAGCGAGCGGACGATCGTTTGGCTGTAGGCATCGCAGGGCGCCGCGCTCAGTGTTGGTCGGAATGGGATGGGAGCGAGTTGTTCGGCCCGGGGGAGATCGCCGATATGAGCCCCTCATCCAGCTGCCGCCACCGAACCGGGGTCGAGCCACGTGTCTCGACCCGTCCTCCGGACCCACGCTCGCGGGACGAAGGGACATGCCGCGCCCTCTCCGGTCCACTCGCTTTCGTGGGGCAAGTCCCTCGCCCCGCGAGCGGGGAGAGGGTTAGCGTGAGGGGCAGCCATTGGCGCCAACCTCACACGACCATTCTCCGGAAACTGCCTACTTGACGATATCGAGATCGTTGATGACGCGCTTGCCGTCGACCTCGGTATAGAAGACGATGACCTTCACGCCGGCTTCGAGGCCGTCGAAATTGAATTCCTCCGGCGCCTGATAGGTCTTGCCATCGTCGAGCGTCAGCACGAGATTGGCCGTGTCGACCTTCTTGATCGTCGCCTCGACATCGGCGCTCTCGGCAAAACCGCTCATCGGCGACAGGAAACTTGCTGTGGCCAAAAGCGTGGCGACGACGAAACGCATGGCAACAATCCTCTTGAAACGCTGCACGAGAACACTGGCCACAGATAATCTCCTGAATATGGCGAAAATTGCCCGTAAGAATGGCTTTTCCCGCCCAATTGATGAATGGCATTTTAAACATAATCAAGGCGCTGCGTTAACCACGCCCCTTGCCTCGCTGATCTCGCCGCTGCTGCGGCCGGAACTGGATGGCGGCTGGCTTCGTGACGGCCATGTCGCAAAGGAGCGAAACAGCATTTCCGCCGCTGCCGGTTTGACGCAAATAAAGGCTTTTGCCTCGGCGGTTTTTTGGCCTATGAGTGTCGCGCCTTTTCAAGCAATGGCGCGGCCGGCGGCGACCGGCGTTCAGGCGCCGCCGTGGGAACACATGTCACACAATACATTCGGTCACCTCTTCCGCGTAACCACCTGGGGCGAAAGTCATGGTCCGGCGCTCGGCTGCGTCGTCGACGGCTGCCCTCCAGGTCTGCGCTTCAAGCTCGAAGACCTCCAGGTCTGGCTCGACAAGCGCAAGCCCGGCCAATCCCGCTTCGTGACGCAGCGGCGCGAGGACGATCTGGTGAAGGTGCTGTCCGGCGTCATGCTCGATGCCGACGGCGAGACGATGACGACCACAGGCACGCCGATCTCCATGCTGATCGAGAACACCGACCAGCGCTCCAAGGATTATGGCGAGATCGCCCGGCAATACCGGCCCGGCCATGCCGACTATACCTATGACCTCAAATACGGGATTCGCGACTATCGCGGCGGCGGCCGCTCCTCGGCGCGCGAGACCGCCGCCCGGGTTGCGGCCGGCGGCATCGCCCGCCTCGTCGTGCCAGGTGTCACCGTGCGCGGCGCCCTGGTGCAGATCGGCAAACACAAGGTCGACCGCAGCAACTGGGACTGGGACCAGGTCGGACAAAACCCGTTCTTCTCGCCGGATGCGGCAATCGTGCCGGTCTGGGAGGAATATCTCGACGGCATCCGCAAGGCCGGCTCGTCCATCGGCGCTGTTATCGAAGTGATCGCCGAAGGCGTGCCCGCAGGTCTCGGCGCGCCGATCTATTCCAAGCTCGACCAGGACATAGCCTCGCTGCTGATGTCGATCAATGCCGTCAAGGGTGTGGAGATCGGCAATGGTTTTGCCGCCGCCGAAACCTCAGGCGAAGACAATGCCGACGAGATGCGCATGGGCAATGACGGAACGCCGATCTTCCTTTCCAACAATGCCGGCGGTATTCTCGGCGGGATCTCGACCGGACAGCCGATCGTGGCGCGTTTCGCCGTTAAGCCGACCTCGTCGATCCTGACCGAACGCCAGTCGATCGACGCCGATGGCAAGAATGTCGACGTGCGCACCAAGGGCCGGCACGACCCCTGCGTCGGCATTCGCGCCGTGCCGATTGGCGAGGCGATGGTCGCCTGCGCCATTGCCGATCATTATCTTCGCGACCGCGGCCAGACAGGCCGTCTGAAATAGGAGCGTCCATGTCTTACGATCAGAAGCGCGTCGTCGACGCCATCAGGGCCTTCGAGGCCGGCGAAATCGTCGTCGTCATGGACGACAATGACCGCGAGAACGAGGGCGATTTGATCGTCGCCGCCGTCCACACCACGCCGGAGAAGATGGCCTTCATCGTGCGCCACACCTCAGGCATCGTCTGCGCACCCATGCCGAAGGAAGAGGCCAAGCGCCTCAACCTCAACGCGATGGTGGCGGAAAACGATTCGGCCCACACGACCGCCTTCACCGTCTCGGTGGATTTCAAGCACGGTACGACGACCGGCATCTCGGCCGACGACCGGACGTTGACGGTGCGCAACCTCGCCAATCCGAATGTCGGGGCCGCCGATTTCGTCCGTCCCGGCCATATCTTCCCGCTGGTATCGCGCGAAGGCGGCGTGCTGATGCGCTCGGGCCATACGGAAGCGGCCGTCGATCTCTGCCGGCTCGCCGGCCTGCCGCCGATCGGCGTCATCTCCGAACTGGTCAATGACGACGGCACCGTCACCCGCGGGCCGCAGGTTGTCGATTTCGCCGAGATGCACGGGCTGAAGCTCGTCTCCGTCGCCGACCTCATCGCTTATCGCCAGCGCAAGGAAACGCTGGTCGAGCACGGCGCGAGCTTTGACATCGACACGCCTTTCGGCAAGGCCAAGGCCCACACCTATGCCCTGCCCTGGGACCCGATGCAGCATCTCGCCGTCGTCTTCGGCGACATCCGCGACGGCGTCGACATTCCGGTGCGCCTGCATCCGGAAAATGTCGCCGAGGATCTCTTCGGCAAGAACAGCCCGGTCGACTTCTACATGGAGAAGATCGCCGCCGAAGGCCGCGGCATCATCGTCTATCTGCGCGAGGGCTCCGTCGGCGTCGGCCATTACGACAATGGCCGCAAGGCCCGCAACCAGGGCCGCGAAGCCCATGCCGAGGCGCAGACGCGCGAGAGCGAATGGCTGGAAATCGGCCTCGGCGCCCAGATCCTCAAGGATCTCGGCGTCAGCTCGATCAAGCTGCTCACCAGCCGCGAGCGCCACTATGTCGGCCTGGAAGGTTTCGGCATCAAGATCAGCAAGACGGAGATCTGCTGAGGGGAGGCCCTCCCCTTCCTCATCAAGGCATGACTGGCTATCTGATTTCGCTAGCGGATGGCATCGGCAACAGGCCTCTGCGCGGTGAATGGTTTTCTCGTGTGCACCCCACTCTCCGTCATGCTCGGCCTTGAGCCGAGCATCCACGCCGCATCCATCAGCAGCAACCGCATGGATCCCAGGCTCAAGGCCTGGGATGACGGAGGGTGTGGTTGGCGTTGTTGCCCAAAATCGCCATCGGCGTCCAAAAACGCCTTCATTCGGCCGGCTCTTGTGACGGCCTTCCTTGTAAAGGCGAGAGACGGGCAGAGAGTAATTCGACTAGCCTCTCCACCCCTCGAGCAACACGACCTTCTCCACGCCAGCAAACCGCGCCACCCGATCCAGCTCGGCCTCCAGCCTCTCCAGCCGCCCGGCTGAAGCCTTGACACCCCGTTCCAGCCAGAGCCGCCTGACGTCGAGGGTCGATTTCTTGCGGTCCGCCTTCATGTCGATGCGGCCGATCAGCCGGTCGCCTTCGAGCAGCGGGAAGACGTAATAGCCATATTCGCGCTTGGCTTCGGGCACGAAGACCTCGATGCGATAGAAGAAGCCGAACAGGCGTTCGGTGCGGTTGCGGTCGCGGATCATCGGGTCGAAGGGGCTGAGCACGCGGATGCGCGGCGGAGCGTCCGGATAGGTGTCGAGCGTCGAGAGAAAGTCGGCAAAGGCCCAGGACGGGCGAGGCTTGCCGCCGGGCGCCGGTTCGATCAGCACTTCGGTCAGCTCGTCACGATGGGCTGATACCCAAGCCTTGGCCTCGTCGGGCGAGACCAGGTTCCAAAAGGCTGCGATCTCGCCGTGGGTGGCGAAACCGAGGCGGGCAAGCGCGCTGCGGCAGGCCCAATCGACGAAGTCTTCGCGGCTCACCTCCGGCTCGCGGAATTCAGCGGGGATAACGCGCTCGGTCAGATCATAGATCTTCTGGAAATTCGAGCGGCCGGCGATGGCGAACTTGCCGGTGTGCCAGAAATATTCGAGCGCCGTCTTGTTCGGATGCCAGTTCCACCAGCCGCCGGAGACGTGGCCATCGGCCTTGACGTCGCGCGCCAGCATCGCGCCGTCGCGCCGCACACGTTCATAGGTCTCCTCGAAAGCCGACTCGAAACCCTCGCCGCGCCACTTGCGCCAACGCTCGACGAGGACTTTCTCCTGGTGGCGGAACTTGTGCTTCCAATAGACGAAGAAGGCGCTGGGCAGGATGGAGGCGTCGTGCGTCCAGTGCTCGAACAGCGCGCGCTCCTTTTCGAGCAGCGCCTTGAGATGCTCGCGCCGATAGGTCTGGTTGCGGGAAAACAGGATCTGATGATGCGCCCGCTCCACCGTCTGGATGCTGTCCACCTGGACGAAGCCGAGATCGTGGATCAACTGCAGCAGGCCGGCCTTGGTCAAGGCGCGGTTCGGCGGGGCGCTGAGGCCCTGCTTGGCAAGAAAGACACGGCGGGCATCGGAATTGGACAGCAGATTCGTCATGCATCCATCATAACGCGGAAAATCTTCCTAGCCACTCGATTATCCGCCATCGCGATTTGCGCTTTCATCATCCTAGCTTCCCCGTATAGAAGCACTGCTGTCGGGTTGGCGCCAATGGCTGCCCCTCACCCTAACCCTCTCCCCGTAAACGGGGCGAGGGGATGTGCCCTGCGAGGGGCCCGCGGGGAACCGAGAGGGCGCGGCATGGTCCCTTCGCCCCGTTTACGGGGAGAAGGTGCCGGCAGGCGGATGAGGGGCCGGCATCGGCAACCCCTCCAGTAGAAAATGCGAGGGAATTAGTTTGGATATTCGCTTCGAAGGCGCCGGTGTCAGTTTCGGGGCGCGGGTGGCGCTCGAGCCGCTGACGCTCGGCATCACCGGCAAACGGATTGGCATCATCGGACTGAATGGCTCGGGAAAGACCACCTTTGCGCGATTGATCAATGGGCTGACCAAGCCGACTACTGGCCGCGTCATGGTCAACGGCCGCGACACGGCCGACGAGAAGACTGTTGGCGCCGATGTCGGCTTCATCTTCCAGTCGCCGCAGAACCAGATCATCCTGCCGATCGTCAAGGACGACATCGCCTTCGGGCTGAAGCGGCGCGGCTTCAGCAAGGCTGAGATCGAGGCAAGGGTCCAAGGCGTGCTGGCCCGCTTCGGCGCCGAGGCGCTGGCCGATCGCCGGGCGCACGAGCTTTCCGGCGGCGAGCTTCAGCTGGCGGCGCTCTGCTCGGTGCTGGCGACCGGCCCGGGCATTCTCATCCTCGACGAGCCGACCAACCAGCTCGATCTCAAAAACCGGGCGCTGGTCGAGAGGATCATCGCCGGACTGCCGGAAAGCGCCATCGTCATCACCCACGACCTTGAGCTGATCGCCGGTTTCGGACGGGTGCTCGTGTTTCACGAAGGGCGGCTTGCAGCCGATGCGCCGGCGGCCGAAGCGGTCGCCCGCTACCGGGAGATCGCCGCCTGATGCGATCGCTCTACGTCGAAGGCAACAGCCCGATGCACCGGCTCTCGCCGCGGGTAAAGCTCCTGTCGCTGACGGCCTTCGCCATCCTGCTGTTCATCGGCCACAATCTCCTTCTGCTCTCCGGCGCCGTGCTGGTGACGGCGGTGCTCTACGGCACGGTCGGCCTGCCGCTCGGCGAGGCGTTGCGACGGCTGCGGCCGATCTTCCTGACGATTGCGGTCGTCGCCCTCTTAAACTTCATCTTCAATCCCTGGCAGGCGGTGCTCGTGCCGGTGCTGCGGCTGACGGCGCTGACGCTTCTCGCCGCCAGCGTGACGGCGACGACTTCAATTACCGAGTTCATCGACGAGGTGACGGCGCTTGCCCGCCCGCTCGAACGCACCGGCCGGGTTCAGGCCGACGATATCGGGCTTGCTCTCGGACTGGTGCTGCGCTTCGTGCCTGAGATCGTCAACCGTTACCAGGCGATCCGCGAGGCGCATAGGGCGCGCGGGCTGAAGGTCCGGCCGACGAGCCTGCTTGCACCGCTGATCATTCTAACGCTGAAGGACGCGGATAATGTCGCCGCGGCGATTGACGCGCGCTGCATTCGGCGGCATGGAAGTTAACGATTTTTTAATACGGAGTTCATGATGAGCACCCGCGACCTCGTCCTTACCGCCCTCTTTGCCGCGATCATCGTGGCGCTCGGCCTGCTGCCGCCGATCTCGCTCGGCTTCATTCCGGTGCCGATCACCGCTCAATCGCTCGGCGTCATGATGGCCGGCGTCGTGCTCGGCGCCCGGCGCGGCGCGATCGCCGTGCTGATCGTGCTGCTCCTGGTCGCGATCGGCCTGCCGGTGCTTTCCGGCGGCCGCGGCGGCCTTGCAATCTTCGCCTCGCCGACGGCGGGCTTCCTCGTCGGCTGGATCTTTGCCGCCTTCGTCACCGGCTATCTCAGCGAGCGCCTGGTCAACCACGGGCAATCCGGCCTGGTGCAGACGGTGAGCTTCTTCCTCGCCGCCATGATCGGCGGCATCGTCGTGCTCTACGCCTTCGGCATCACCTATCTCGCGACCGTCGCAGGCCTCGGCTTCACGAAAGCCTTCGTCGGCTCCATGGCGTTCATTCCGGGCGATGTGATCAAGGCCGTCGTGGCCGCCCTGCTCGGCCGCGCCGTCATGGTCGGCTACCCCCTGCTGCCGGCGCGCGCTTAAGCGCTTAGGATCTACCCAGCATGCCATTAGTGGCCGCCTTCCACCGAAGGTGGCCACTGCGTATTAGAGGATGTCGCATGGATGCTCGGGGCAAGCCCGAGCAGGACGGAGAGTGGGGTCAAGGTCGAGGCAAGAGCCCAGAAGGAGGAATTCGGACATCATTGCGCCTCGGGCCTACTCCCTTTCCCCGATATTTACGCCTAAACCCGAGACTCCTTCGCCTGAAATTCGACAGCGTGCTGCCCAAGCCGGTCGAGGAACGCCCGCAGGACCCTGCGGACTGGCGGCTCCCCCCATTTGCACACCGCAAGCGACATGGCGCAGATGATCGCGACGGCCAAAGCCAGTGCCAGCAGCGGCGCCATTCCGCGGGCGGTCAGCCAGTCGAGAAGCTGGACGCCGATGGCGAGATGCAGGAGATAGAGCGGATAAGTCATGGCGCCGAAGGTTTTCACCGATCGAAGCAACAGGGTTGGCAGACGGCTGATCCGCTTGGCATAGCCGACGCTTGCGATGATCGATATCAATCCAGCCAGCCAGATTGCGATTGCGGGAAAGGAGGAGAAAGAATGACCCGCTGCGGTGAGCGTGCGGTCGCTGCTGTTCTCTCCGGCCATGTAGATCTGGGCGCCCCCCGCCGCCAAGGCGCAGAAGAAGCCCAGCCAGGATATCCCACTCATCCGGCCTTGGGACAGCAGCCAGATATAGATGCCGACGGCAAATTGGCAGCCGTAGTAAAAGGGGATGGCCCGCCAGGCGGTCTCGGTGAACATGTCCTGTATGGCTGCATCGGGAACGGCGTAAGACAGCGCGATGAAAGCCGCGCTGGCCAGCGACAGGCCGAGCGCCAGGGCGGACATCCTCGTCTTCTGCCCGGTCGCGCACATGATGAAGACGATGGCGTAGAAGCAAATCTCGCATGCCAGGGTCCAATACTGGCCATCGATCCAGGGCCCGCCGGGATAGAGCGTGATCGAGCGCAGATAGTTCATGAGGATGCGCCAGTTGACGTCCTGTGTGGCAATGACGATCAGCGTCAGCGATGCGCAGATCCATACCGCCGGATAGAGCCGCAGAATACGCCCCTTGAGAAATGACAGGGCGCTGGCGGAAGCGGCGGAATTGACGATGACGAAGCCCGATATGACGAAGAACAATTCGACGCCGACCCATCCGGCCTGGGCGACATTCTCGATCGCCGGCATTTTGTACGGTCTGAGATATAAAGGCGAGGCCCAGGAGGTAAATCCGAGATGGAACACTGTCACCATCAGGGCACATGCAAAGCGCAGTGCGTCGATCCCATAAATATACGGGTTTCCCGCCGCAGATTTAGCCATATTGATTGTCTCCAACACCTTCGCCCAGCCCGCCTCGACAGACATAGGGCTCAAGTTTCCTGTGACGACCCATAAATTGGATTGCGTGTCGGATCCGTTCGTCTATTCGCCCGTCAGATCAGTTCCGCAATCCTCGAGCGGGCCTGACATTCCGGCCTATTTGGAGGCCTGGTACGGAGTGGAGTTCGGGCAACAAAAAAACCGCCTTGAGGCGGTCGGGCATGCTATCGATTTCCGTTTGATCTAGTCTCCGCCACCTCCGTCGCCGCCATCGCAGCCCCCATCATGGCAGCCACCGTCATCAGAGACCTCGAACCCAATTCCGCCGTCGCTACCTGAACCCGGACTTCGCCTGGTGTTTGCGCTGGTCTGGGCGGTTGCTCCTGCTCTTACCGCGGTCAGGGCAAAGGCCAAAAGACCTGCGACGAGCATGGTCGTCAGAAGATATGAATCCAATCAGTTTCCTTTCGTTTGCTTCAGGAAATCTTGTTTCCTGATCGAAAGTGTAGATTATTTTTCGAGCGCCGCAATAGCGCCAATATGAAACTTTCATGACATTCCAGCTCGGGTCAAAGCGAGCGGTACGCCGGGGTCACCCGCTTATTCCATTGTCGGCGGGCCGCCGGATTGACACTCCGCCGTGAACCATTCCGCAAAGCGGCGAACCGGCTTCTTCGCCCAGGAGCTGGTGATCAGGTAATAGCCTTGAGTCTCTGCCGTCGAAATGTCCGAGAGCACAACGAGGTCGCCGCGATCGATCTCTCGCCGGAACACTTCGACAGGGCATAGTGCGACGCCATGCCCAGCGATTACCGCCGTGGCAAGAATGTTGAAGTCCTGGAATATCGGCCCGCGAAGCGGGTCGGGCGCCGTTATCTCAGCCTTTCGGAACCATTCTTTCCAGCCGTCCATGGATTCATCGTGCAGCAGCTCGGCTGCCGCAAAGGGAACGCCGTCGGCCATCCAGTTTCGCTTTGCCAGATAATGAATGCTGGCCACCGGCCGGTTGCGCCTGGAGAAAAGCAGGCGGCTCTCCCGTCCCCCTGACACGTCTTCTCCCATGGTAATGAGAACATCCAGGCTTTCGTCATCGAAGCGCTCTTCCGCCTTTGCATAGACGATCCTGACATCAAGATCAGGATCGCTCTCCCGGAAAGATGGAAGTGCCGGAACCAGCCAGCGCGACGCGATCGAAGGAATGCATCCCACAGTAATCGAACGCATATTGTGGTCTCTGCGCATGTTGCCAGTGGCGTGGGCGATGGCAGCGAGCGAGCCCGAAACGGCCAGGTAATATTCGGCGCCCGCCGGCGTCAGTGCAACGCCGCGTCCGGATTTTTGCAGCAGCTTGCGTCCCATCCATGTCTCCAGATGTTTGATCTGGTGACTGATCGCGGCATGGGTCACGTGCAGTTCGTCTCCGGCCTTTGAAAGACTCATGAGCCGGGCGGTTGCTTCGAAGGCTCTCAATGCGTTCAGCGGCGGCAGTTGCATATGTTCGAATTCCTCACATAAGCAGCAGGATCCATTGGCCGCCCGATATGTCAAATCTTTTAGTATCACTCCGAACGTGCCGGAGAATATCCGATCGCCCTCGGCCCGCGCCAGATTATGTGTAGAATATTCTAACAAGTCTCTCAAATTAGATCATTTGAAAGAGTCGCGGCTGCAGTGCCTAATGGATCACGGAGATCAACACATCTCAGCCATTCGCGAGGAGACGAACATGTTTGTGAGAAGCCTGAGAGAAGTCGAGCAGACCGAGCGTTTCGTCGATTGGGGCAATGGCACAAGCCATCGTCTGCTGACCAGGGATGACGGGATGGGGTTTACGGTCTGCCACACCGTTGTTCGCGCCAACACCGAAGCCCTGCTGCAGTACCGCAACCATCTGGAGGCCTGCTACTGCATCCAGGGAGCAGGCGAGGTCGAGGATATGGATGGCAATGTCTTCCCCATCCGCGCCGGCGATATCTACGTTCTCGACAAACACGATCGGCACTATTTGCGGGGTGGCAAGGATGAGGATCTCATCCTCGTCAGCGTCTTCAATCCACCATTGAATGGCACGGAACGTCACGATCTAAGCAATAGAAGCGGTTCGGAATACTGAGCCGGCCGCCCCGCCCCGCGACCAATACCGCACACCACGCCGTTCAGGTTTTTTCGCCGCCGCGGGCGATGGTCCGAGGCGGAAAGCGATTGGTTCGGCCGTGGCCGTCAAACCAGCCCCGGCACGACGAACACCAACCATGCGACGATCGGGCCGATAATGGCAATCAGCGCGCTATAGATCAGCAGCTGCTTGAGGACCTGCTCTCGCCTGTCATCCGGCGCATTGGCAACCACGAGGGCGCCATTGGTGGAGAAGGGGCTGGTGTCGACGATCGTCGTCGAGATGGCGATGGCCGCGACCACGCCTATGGCGCTGACATGTCCCTGCATGAGGAACGGAACCGCAAGCGGGATGATGGCGCCGAGCAGCGCGGTCGAGGATGCGAAGGCCGAGACGATGGCGCCGGTAAAGCAAAGCAGGAGCGCACCAGCAGCGGCATGCCGAGACTGGATATGCCGTTGGCGACATAGTCGACCGTACCGGCCTTCTCCATGACGCCGACATAGGTGATGATGCCGGCAATCAAAAGCACGGTCGACCAGCTGACCTTGTCGATTGCCGCCTTCTGGGTCTTCGGGGACAGCAGCGCCAGCGCAACGGCGACGGTCATGGCGACCAGACCGACGTTGAACTTGAAAACCAGGGCGCCGATGCCGAGCGCCGTCAGGCCGATCAGGGTGGTGATTCTTTCATTGTTCAGACGCAGCGTCGCCGCCGTATCGGCCGCCGTGCCGTAGGCATGCTCCCGGATCGGCTTGGCCGGCGTGCCGCCGTGGCCCCTGATCGAGGCCGACACGCCCTCGGGATGCAGTTCGGGCAAGGGGCCAGGTGATGTTGCCGGCGCGTGCTTCATGACCTTTGCGCCGCCGAAGGCGAAGAACACCAGCACTGATATCGCCAGGTTGAAGAAAAAGCTCGAGAGAAACAACGACGTCGGAGCGAAAGGCAGGCCGGCCTTCGCGACGATCTGGTTGGTGATGCCGCCATAGATGCTGATCGGTGAAAAGCCGCCTGCCTGGGCGCCGTGGATCACCATGAGACCCATCATCACCGGGTGAATGCGGTACTGAATGGCAAAGCTCAAGGCCACAGGGGCGAGAATGGCCACTGCGGCCGGCCCAAGCGCGCCGAAACCGGTGATGACGGCGGCGACGAGGAACATCACCCATGGGATCAGGCCGATGCGTCCACGCACCAGGCGCACGGCGCATTCGACCAGCCAGTCGATGGTGCCGTTGATCTGCGCGATGGCGAAGAGGTAGGTGACGGCGACCAGCGTCAGGAACAGATCGCTCGGGAAGCCGGCAAAAATATCGCCGGTCTTCATGCCGATGGTCATGGAGCCGAGAAGGAAGGCGCCGGCAAAAGCGAGCGCGCCCATGTTGATCGGCTGGATCGTCGCAATGATGAACATCGCGACCAGCAGGCCTATGGCCAGTATTTCAATACCCATGATTCCCCTCCCTCCGGCGCCTCCAGCGCCGTAGCTGTTGCGTTCAAGTTTGATGCGGATGCCGGCGCGCCCTCCTCCCAGAGGGCGGTCGCCTTACGTCCTGGTGTAAAGATCGGCGTATTGCTGCCGCAGGATGTTCTTCTGAACCTTGCCCATCGTGTTGCGCGGGAGGTCGTCGGCGAAGATGATGCGTTTTGGTTGCTTGTAGCGCGCGAGGCGGTTCTGAAGAGCGCTGACGATGCTCTTTTCATCCAGGACGGCGCCAGGCTTGCGCACGACGACGGCGGTGACGCCTTCGCCGAAATCGGGGTGCGGCACGCCGATCACAGCGCTTTCGACGACACCGTCGATCTGGTCGATCTCGCTCTCGACCTCTTTCGGATAGATGTTGTAGCCGCCCGAAATCACCAGATCCTTGCCGCGGCCGACGATGTGGACATAGCCGTCCCGATCAATCTTGCCGAGATCGCCGCTG
Source organism: Rhizobium sp. CNPSo 3670 (assembly GCF_057784555.1). Lineage (NCBI taxonomy): Bacteria > Pseudomonadati > Pseudomonadota > Alphaproteobacteria > Hyphomicrobiales > Rhizobiaceae > Rhizobium > Rhizobium sp. CNPSo 3670. The sequence continues at coordinate 11,625 of NZ_JBXSOL010000038.1, read as the reverse complement.
ATGAAGAAACCGTCGGCGGTGAATTCGGCCGCGGTTTTCTCCGGCATGCGCCAATAGCCCTTGAAGACGTTCGGCCCCTTGATTTCGATCATGCCGGTTTCTTCAGGCGGCAGCACCTGTCCGGTGGCGGGATCGGTCACCCGCACCGTCACGTCAGGCAGCGGCAAGCCCACCGTCCCGGCAATCCTCTTTCCGTCATAGGGGTTCGACGTGTTCATATTGGTTTCGGTCATGCCGTAGCGCTCGAGAATCGCGTGGCCTGTCCGCGCCTGGAACGCGGTATGCGTCTCTGCCAGCAGCGGCGCCGAGCCTGAGATGAACAGGCGAATGTTGGCCGCCGCCTGTTTGTCGAAGCGCGGGCTTTGCAGGAGACGCACGTAGAAGGTCGGCACGCCCATCAGCATCGTTGCCTGCGGCATCAGCGAAACGACCTCATCGGCGTCGAACCTCGGCAGCAGGAACATCGAGGCGCCGGCGAGCAGCGTGACGTTGGTGGCGACGAAGAGCCCGTGCGTGTGGAAGATCGGCAGGGCATGAATCAGCCGGTCATCTGATGTGACGCGCCAGTAGTCCCGCAGGGTCAGGGCGTTGGAGAGCAGATTTCCATGGGTGAGCATCGCTCCCTTCGAACGGCCCGTTGTTCCCGAGGTGTAGAGGATCGCGGCCAGATCATCGGCGGCGCGCGAGGCATCGACAAAGTCGGCCGGCTCGTCGCGCGCAAGATCGAGCAAAGAGCCGCTACCGTCGGAGTCGAGGGTTTCGACGATCGCGCCGTGGCGTTTGGCGATGGTCTCCACGCCTTGCCTTGCGGCCGGGGCGACGACCACCAGACGCGGCTCCGCATCACCGATGAAATAGTCGAGCTCGGCCAGCGTATAGGCGGTGTTGAGCGGCAGGTAGACGGCACCGCTGCGAAGACAGGCGAGATAGAGGATGAGCGCCTCGACGCTTTTTTCGACCTGCACCGCAACCCGGTCGCCGGGGCGGATGCCGAGCGTGTCCATCGCGCCGGCGATGCGGCCGGAAAGAGCGAAAGCGTCGTCATAGGTCCATACGCGGGTGCTATCGATCCGGATGAACGCTGCGTCGCCGGGCGCGGCGGCCCGCATGGCGTCGAAAAGATGGTTGCTCACTTTCGCCCTCCTCCAAGCGTGGAATTCATCAGTTGTACGAATGCTCGAGAGCCCTGCTGGCCATGGCCGCCGCGGCGGCCGTTATCGCTCTGGCTGAGCAGGTTCTTGACGGCGGGCGAGGCGATCACTTCGCCGCGCTGCGCCAGCGCCTCGTGGTTGGCGACGATGTCGTCGAGCTTGTAGAGGTAATTGACCATCAGACCGTGCGCCTGCTGGATAGCCTTGGGCGAGCGGTCGCCGAGGAAATTCAATCGTTCAAGCCGCGCGCCATTGCCGAGATGGAAGCGGGCAACGGGATCGACGGGACGGCCCTCCGGCGTCCGCTCGGTCAGGAAGTAGCGGGCCGCAAGCGGCAGCAATAAGCGCTCCACTTCGGCCGCGCCATTCTCCTTGCCGGGCCAGTTCGGATCGTCGAGCAAGGCCAGCGTTTTCAGGGCCGCTTCGGATAGAACCAGGCCGTCTGCCGAGGCGCGCACCTTGGCAAGCCAACGGGCAAAGCCGGGGACCGGCGACAGTGTGACGAAATTCTTCAGGCCGGGCAGGTCGCGGCGCAGGTCTTCCACGACCTGCTTGATCAGGAAATTGCCGAAGGAGATGCCGCGCAAGCCATCCTGGCAATTGGAGATCGAATAGAAGACGGCCGTCGTCGCCTCGTCGGCATTGATCTGCTCCCTGCCCTCATCGAGCACATCGGCGATCGCCTTCGGCACGGATCGGGTAAGCGCCACCTCAACGAAGACGAGCGGCTCGTCGGCCAGTCGCGGATGGAAAAAGGCAAAGCATCGACGGTCGGCCGGCGCCAAGCGACGGCGCAACTCCTCCCAGCTGGCGATCTCATGCACGGCCTCGTATTTGATGATCTTCTCCAGGATGTTTGCCGGCGTCGACCAGTCGATGGGTCGCAGCGTCAGGAAGCCGCGATTGAACCAGGAGCCGAACAGATGCGTGAAGTCGGCATCAAGCGCGTCATAGGCTTCTGATCGGTCTTTGGAAGCAAGCAGGTGCTGACGCATGCGAACGAGCGTGGCGGTGCCGTTCGGCGCGTGATTCAACCGGCGCAGAAGCTCCTGCCGCCGCGGCTCGGCTGCATGGTGGAGCGCAATAACGGCGGCCGAACTCTTGTCGGTGCGGTAGCGTTCAATCGCCTGGTCGAGCTTGCTCGCATCAGGCCCGAATCTTTCGTGAAGCATCTGGAGGAATGTCTGCGCGCCCTCGCTGTCGAGGGCCTCCCAGCGATCGAGTATCTCGGCCGCAAGAGCCATGCCGGATGCTTCGCCCCGGCTCGACAGCAGCATTTCACAGAGGGTCTGAAGATCGGCTTTGGCGGCGGCCTGTGTGTTGCGCGAGCCGGAAAACAAAAGCTGGCGACCGTGATCCGTGATGCTTTGCAGCATGTCGGTGAAGAAAGACGCCTCGGGCATGCCATTCTCCTCTCTTCCGAAGACCAGCCGTATTGTGCGGCCATTCAGACCATCTGCTTCCCATCGCCGGGCTTCATCGGTAGTATGTAGAGTGTCATCTTTCGTACACGGCGTCAACATTGGTGTATACAAGAATGGCGCTTGTGTATGAAGGATGCGAGACAAATGTCAGAGAATGCTGGCCGGTGGCTTCGGGATGAGATTGAAAACGCGATACTTTCCTACGAGTTCGCCCCCGGTGAACGGCTTGATGAAACGGTGCTTGCCAATCGGTTCGGCGTTTCGCGAACGCCGGTGCGCGAGGCGTTGATGCAGCTTGACGCCATCGGGCTGATCGAAATCCGCCCGCGCCGCGGTGCGATCGTGATAGATCCCGGGCCGCACCGGATCTATGAGATGTTCGAGGTGATGGCGGAACTCGAAGGCCTGGCGGGATCGCTCGCCGCACGCCGGCTGGACAAGGCCTCCCGGGAAGCGATCACCGCCACCCACAGCCGCTGCGAACAATCGGCCGGCGCCGGCGACAGCGATGCCTACTATTATGACAATGAGGAATTCCATAAGGCGATCTACGCGGCAAGCCGCAGCGATTTCCTTGAGGAGCAATGCCAGCAATTGCATCGACGCCTGCGGCCGTACCGCCGCCTCCAGCTGCGCGTGCGCAATCGCCTGTCGACCTCCTTCTCGGAACATTGCGCCATCGTCGACGCGATCTTTGCCGGAGATGGAGATGCCGCCCGCCGCCTGCTGCGAACGCATGTCGGCATTCAGGGCGAGAGGTTCAGCGATCTGGTGGCCAGCATGGCGTTGAGGTGACGAGAGCCCCAAATTTCAGCCGGCGGAAAGCCGAGCCGCATCGCGGAGATCAAGGAAACCATCTGCGTAAAAACCGAAGCACCGGGCTCTTACTCTTGAGGTTCATCTCCACGGTGCGGGGAAACGAAAGTGTTTTTCTTATTCGGCCAGGCCGAGCGAAGTGCTTTCCAGAAATCCCGCAGCGCCAGAAGCAGCGCGGCTCTTTGTGTTCCGTACATGAACGTCACGACGTCGTCGGCGTCCCACCGACCGGTCTCTCGCTCGTCCTTCATCGCTACCTGCCGCAACGCCCCTAATCCAAAAATCCATAGAGCCAGTCGCGCGTTTCCTCCGGCAGGGAGGCCGGCTGCTCGTCCTCTCTGTTGCGGGCCTGCCATATGATCTCGACCTCGGCGGCGCGCTCCTCCCCCGTGTCGATCGAAACCAAAAAGCCGATGGAGCGCACGCCGATCTTGTCGATGGCGGCGGTGAAGATTGCCGGCTCGTCATGGTGCAGCGGGCGGTGAAGCATGCAGGAGATCTTGCTGGCGCTATAGAGCGGTTCGTCGTCTACATCGGGCCGTGCCGACCAGAAGCTCGCAATGACGGATTCAGCGTAAGAAATATAGGAGGCCAGGAACATCTTGCCGTTCATATCGACATCGCGAAACGGCACGCGTATTTCCGTCACCCCAGGACGCTTTGACTCACTCATCAACAATACTGCCTTACAACATTCCCCCAAACCGACATTACTGCATAATTCATTGGATCGAAACAGATTTGATTCAAAGCGTTAGAGCCTAGCTTGCAGGTTCTCGAAGGCGCCCCGCGGGTATGACGATGCGATCGGAGCAAATATTGCGAGCAACGGTTCGCGTCCCGGAGCGTGCGCAAGCGCCGCGGGAGCACTTGTTGAAATCGGCGGGCGATGCCCCATCTGCTGTGGAACATGACAGAAGCGGCCGATAGAGTGTCTCCATGAGCACCCGTCTTTACGAACACCCGATCTTCCTGGAACATGTGACGCCCGCCGGACACCCCGAGCGGTCGGACCGGATCCGCGCCATCAACGTCGCGCTGGAACATCCGAATTTCGAACGGCTGGAGCGCCGGCAGGCGCCGCAGGCGAGCGAGGATGCGGTGCTGCTTGCCCATCCGGAGGAGCATCTTGCCGCCGTCATGCGGGAGATCCCCGAGGAGGAAGATCGGATCAATCAACTCGAAGCCGATACCTATGCTAGCGTCAAGAGCCTGCAGGCGGCGCTGACCGGCATCGGCGGGGCGATGGCGGCGGTCGACGACGTCTTTTCCGGCCAGGCCGACAATGTCTTCGTCGCCGCGCGTCCGCCCGGGCACCATGCCGAGAAGATGACGGCGATGGGCTTCTGCTTCTTCAACAATGCGGCGATCGCCGCCCGCCATGCGCAGAAGAGGCACGGCGCCGAGCGCGTCGCCATCGTCGATTGGGACGTGCACCATGGCAACGGCACCCAGGATATCTTCTGGGACGATGCCTCGGTGCTGTTCTGTTCGACGCATCAGATGCCGCTCTATCCCGGCACCGGCGCCAAGGAGGAGAAGGGCAAGCACAATACCATCGTCAATGCGCCGCTTTCGCCGAATGTGGGCAGCGACCATTTCCGCGAGGCGTTCAAATCGCGCGTGCTGCCGGCGCTCGACGATTTCCGGCCGGATCTGATCATCATCTCCGCCGGCTTCGACGCGCATCACCGTGATCCGCTGGCGCAGATCAATCTGACGGGTGAGGATTTCGACTGGGCGACGGGCAGAGTCCTGGAACTGGCCGACCGGCACGCGAAGAACCGGGTCGTCAGCCTGCTCGAAGGCGGTTATGATCTCGAGGGGCTGGCCGAATCGGCGGGCATGCATATTCTGAGAATGATGAAGGGTTGAGAATGACTGACAGCGCCAAGCCTGAAGTATCGGGCCTTTCCTTCGAAAAGGCGGTCGCCGAACTCGAAAGCATCGTTGCCCGGCTGGAACGCGGCGACGTGGCGCTTGATGAATCCATCGAGATCTATGAGCGCGGCGAAGCGCTGAAGAAACATTGCGAGACGCTGCTTTCGACGGCCGAGAACCGCATCGAGAAGATCAGGCTCGACCGCGCCGGCAGGCCGCAGGGCGTCGAGCCGCTGGACGGCGCCTGAGCCTACCGAACGCGGCATTTGAAGACGCTTGGCGATCGGCTTTCGGTCGATCTATGATCCCCTTCCGGAACCATCAGGGGACAGACAATGACGGACAGATTGAAGGGCAAGGTCGCCATCATCTCGGGCGGCGCGACCGGCATGGGGGGTGCTGCCTCGAAGCTGTTTGCTGCCGAAGGCGCGCCCGTTGCGATCATCGACCGCAATGGCCAGGCGGCCGCCGAGACGGTGAAACAGATCCGTGATGCCGGCGGCGAGGCCGACTGCTGGACGGCCGATGTCTCGGACGAAACAGCCGTCAATGCCGCCGTGGCCGGCGTCGAGGAACGCTATGGCGCGGTGACCGTGCTCTTCAACCATGCCGGCACCATCGTCATCAAGCCTTTCCTGGAGACGACGCTTCAGGAATGGGACTGGCTGCACGCCGTCAATGTGCGCTCGATGTTCCTGATGACCAAGGCGGTGCTGCCGAAGATGATCGCCGCCGGCGGCGGATCGATCGTCTGCACCTCGTCGATCTCGGCGGTCGCCGCCACCCCGATGGAAGTGCTCTACGACACCACCAAGGGCGCGGTGCACATGTTTGCCCGCGCCATCGCCGTCGAGTTCCGCGACCGAAACATCCGCTGCAACGCCGTCTGCCCCGGTTTCATCCGCACGCCGCACGGGCTGCGCGAGGTCGCCGACCTGCAGGCGCTCGGCGTCGATGTTTCGGATGCCGCCATCGCCGCGCAGCAGGGACGGATCGGCGAACCGGAAGACGTGGCGCGCGCCGCCCTTTATCTCGCCAGCGATGAATCGAGCTTCGTCAATGGCGCTCATCTCTTCGTCGATAACGGCTTCACCGCAATCTGACATCATGGAGCCTCTTCGGCACATCCTGTTGGACGCGCGGCGCTGCAGGGACTATCTGTGGTCGACGTCCCTGCAAGCGGAGATCCCTCATGTCCTTCTTTCCCGGTAAAGATCCCCTGCCCGGCGATGCCTTCGCCTGCGATGCGATCGAGAACCTGATCATTCCGCGCAGCAGCGATATCGGCGGCTTCCAGGTGCGGCGCGCGCTGCCGACGCGGCAGCGGCGGCTGGTCGGGCCGTTCATCTTCTTCGACCGCATGGGACCGGCGATCCTGAAGCCCAATGAGGCGCTCGACGTCAAGCCGCATCCGCATATCGGTCTTTCCACCGTCACCTATCTGTTCGACGGCGAGATCCGCCATCGCGACAGCCTCGGCACCGAAAAGGTCATCCGTCCCGGCGACATCAACCTGATGACGGCAGGCCGCGGCATCGTCCATTCCGAGCGCACGCCGGACAATCTGCGCGGCCACCCGTTGCTGATGTCCGGGCTGCAGACGTGGCTCGCGCTGCCCGACGACAAGGAAGAGATCGATCCTTCCTTCGCCCATACGGAAAAGACCGACATGCCGCTGATCGAGACATCAGGCGTGCGCGGCCGGGTCGTCATCGGTTCGTTCGAAGGCATGACATCGCCGGTCGGCACGTTCTCCGACACGCTCTATGTCGATCTCAACCTGCAGCCGGGCGTCCGCTTTCCCTTCGGCGCCGGCCATGAGGAGCGCGCCGTCTACGTGCTGTCGGGCGAGGTCGTCATCGCCGGCGATCGCTTCGCCGCCGATCAGTTGCTGGTCTTCCGGCCCGGCGATCCTATCACGCTGGAAGCCGGCGGCGACGGCTGTCATCTAATGCTCTTCGGCGGCGCGGCGCTGAATTCGAAACGCTATATCTGGTGGAATTTCGTCTCGTCCTCGAAGGAGCGGATCGAAAAGGCCAAGGAGGAATGGCGCACCGGCCGCTTCGATATCGTGCCGGGTGACGAAGAAGAATTCGTGCCTCTGCCGGAGGGGTGACGGCGGCGGATAGGCCGCCTGGAAATCAACCCACCGCGAAATAGCGCATCAGCGCCCCCTTCGTGCGATTGACGTAGCCGTCCAGCCAACTGTCGTCGACGTTGAGGAAGCCCGACCAGCCCTTCTTGCCTTGACGCTTCAGTTCCGCCTCGACCGCACGAAACCGGTAGTGGTCGTAGACATCGAGGATATGCACCGCATAGGCCTCGGCAAGGGCGCGGTCGCCTTTGACGATCAGCATGTTCTCATCATTGGCGTAGGAGGCCTTGAAACCGAGATTATGGCTGCCGAGGACGACGACGCAGTCGTCCGATAAGGGATCGATCACCAGCACCTTGTCGTGAATGATGGCGCCGACCTTCTTGGCCGTCAGTTCCTCCGCGCCGAAATCCGCCAGCAGTTGCCGGTCGTCGATGCGCGAGGCCCGGACGATCGAGACATTGGCCTCGTCGAACGTATGCGGCGAGATGGCGTCGACATCGTCGTCCTCGTCGTCGGGATCGTTCTTTTTGCTGGGGACATAGTTAGGCATGGCCTGCGGGCTGGAAACGGCGCCGGTCACGATCAGCTTCTGGTCCTTGAGGCCGATGTCGATCGCCTCGCCGACGATGCAATCCTTGCCGGACTGTCCGGGATAGAAGGCCAGAAACAGCACCGCATGCTCGGCGCGGCGCATCAGCCGGTAGACCTCGCGAAGATCGGGCGGTGTAACCTTGCCCTTCCTTCGGCTCTGCATGTTCGGCGAGAACCATGCTTCCACCGAAGCGCCATTGCCGGTGGGCACAATGGACGGCGTCTCGTTCGAGCGACGGAACGCCTTGCTCTGCTGGTTGTCGGGCATGCCGTCGTCGAATTGGACCGGCTCTTCCAGCGTTGCATTGTCTTCCAGCATCCGCTCCCAATAGGAAACATAGGCCGCGGCAACGGCATCGTTCCTGACGATCAGCGCATTGTTGGATTGGCCGGCAAGGCCCATCGCCGTCCAGTTGGTGCTGCCGGTGAAGACGCTGCGATCCGCGCCGCCAGGCGGAATATGGACGACGAACTTGTTGTGGCCGATCTGACTCGAATTGTTGAACATGCGGTGGTGAATCTCGGCGCCGGCCTCGATCAACGCCTTGCGTGCATGGGCATTGCGCACATCCCAGTCGTCACCGACCTTTCCGGTATTGGCGAGGATGATGCTGAGCTTGTCCCTGTTGGCAAGCAGCAGGTCGAGCAGTTCCTCATCCTCGAGCTCGTAGAGCGCGACAAGGAACCGGCCAGGCGCATTCATGAAGTCCTTGAGCATGGGAATGACATCGCCGGCAAGATATTTGCGGATGCCGTTTTCCGGATTGGAGATCATGTCGATCAGTTCGTTCGGCTGTTTCACGCCGTCCTCCAAGAGCACGTTTCGCAGCCACTGGGCGGCGAGGATGCCGTTGGTGAAGGTGGACTCGAACTGGCCACGCTTGCGCGTCACATGCACCGGATTGGAGGCGACGGCCGGCCCGAGATAACCGAGCGGCCGCGGAGGCCCTTCATAGGCCTTGACCGCGATCTTCTCGAAGGTGCCGTCGAGCTTTTTGATCGGCCGGCCATTTTCATCCCGCTTGTTGATTTCGACGATCTCAGGCGTCGGATCGGGCGCGGCCTGCATGCCCGGCTTCAGGTCGCCGAGCGGGCGGATTTCATAGCGCACGCGGACCTCGTCCGGTCGGCGCTTCATCTCGTTGCGGCGCTTGCGCAGCGTGAGGTCGCGCCAGGACAGCTTCTGCACCGGCCAGAGCGACGTCGTCTGCGGCAGCCAATGCGGATTACGCTGCCCCTTGAAGGCGACCCAAGCGGCGCAGGTCACCCGGTCCTCGCTGCCGTCGGACCTTATCGACACGTTACCCTGTTCGTCGAGATAGACGCGGACGACTTCGAACCCGAGGCACCCGTCGATCTTGGCATCGATGTCCCACGCCACATAGGCGACCTCGTTGTTCACATAGGCATGCGCTGCAACAATCGTTCCCATGACCCGTCCCCCAGTCAGTCCGGCAACATTGCTACCATTCCGTGTCATATTCAAGCTGTTCGCCAGCGCTTCGCGCATTCGATCGCCCGGGCAAAATCAGGCAAATGCAACTCACAGAAATAGAAAGTGATATCTTCCGAAACCGCTCACACTTTTTTCCGCCATGCTCTAAGGTGAAAACCTTCGGTTCCTGAAATGCACTTGTTTTGCCCCGATCTAATCGAATAAAGCGAAACGAGGAAAAGCAAGAAAGAGCACCCGCCCGTGACACAACTGCCGAAGACTCCCCTGCTCGACCAGGTCATCTATCCAGCCGACCTGCGCAAGCTCGAGGATCGCGAGCTGCCGCAGCTTGCCCGCGAAGTCCGGGACGAAATGATCGATGCGGTGTCGCGCACCGGCGGTCATCTCGGCGCCGGCCTCGGCGTGGTCGAGCTGACGATCGCCATCCACAGCGTCTTCGATACGCCCAACGATCGGCTGATCTTCGATGTCGGCCACCAATGCTATCCGCACAAGATCCTCACCGGCCGGCGCGACCGCATCCGCACATTGCGCCAGGAAAACGGCCTTTCCGGTTTCACCCGCCGGGCCGAAAGCGAATATGATCCGTTCGGGGCGGCGCATTCCTCGACCTCGATCTCGGCCGGCCTCGGCATGGCGATCGCCGCCGATCTGGAGAAGACCGACCGCCGCGTCATCGCCGTCATCGGCGACGGGGCGATGTCGGCCGGCATGGCCTATGAGGCGCTGAACAATGCCGGCGCGCTCGACGCCCGCCTCATCGTCATTCTCAACGACAACGACATGTCGATTGCGCCGCCGACTGGGGCGATGAGTGCCTATCTCGCCCGCCTCGCCTCGGGGCGCACCTATATGGGCTTCCGCGACTTCGGCAAGAAACTGACGGCCTATCTCGGCAAGAACATCGACCGGGCAATCACCCGCGCCGTCGAGCATGCGCGCGGCTACGTCACCGGCGGCACAATGTTCGAGGAGATGGGCTTCTATCATATCGGCCCGATCGACGGCCATTCCTTCGACCACCTGCTGCCGGTGCTGCGCAATGTGCGCGATAACGCCCGCGGACCGGTGCTGATCCATGTCGTCACCCAGAAGGGCAAGGGTTATCCGCCGGCGGAAGCGGCGGCCGACAAATACCACGGCGTCAACAAGTTCGACGTCATCACCGGCGCGCAGGCGCGGGTCAAGCCGAATGCACCGAGCTATACCAGCGTCTTTGCCGAAGCGCTGGTGCAGGAAGCCGCCCTTGACGACAAGATCGTCGGCATCACCGCCGCCATGCCGAATGGCACCGGCCTCGACAAGCTGGCCGAAGCCTTTCCGTCGCGCTGTTTCGATGTCGGCATTGCCGAACAGCATGCCGTGACCTTCGCCGCCGGCCTCGCGGCGGAAGGCTACAAGCCATTCGCCGCGCTTTACTCCACATTCCTTCAGCGCGCCTACGACCAGGTCGTGCACGACGTGGCGATCCAAGGCCTGCCGGTGCGTTTCCCGATCGACCGCGCCGGCTTCGTCGGCGCCGACGGGCCGACCCATGCCGGCTCCTTCGACACAGCCTTCCTCGCCACCCTGCCCGGCTTCGTGGTGATGGCGGCGGCCGACGAGGCTGAACTCAAACATATGGTGCGCACGGCCGCCGCCTATGACGCCGGCCCGATCTCCTTCCGCTATCCCCGCGGCGAAGGTGTGGGCGTCGACATGCCGGCGCGCGGCGAAATCCTGCAGATCGGCAAGGGCCGCATCGTCAAGGAAGGCACCAAGGTGGCGCTGCTCTCCTTCGGCACCCGGCTTGCCGACTGTCTGCTTGCCGGCGAGGATCTCGACGCCGCCGGGTTGTCGACAACGGTCGCCGACGCGCGTTTCGCCAAACCGCTCGACCACGACCTGATCCGCCAGCTCGCCCGCCACCACGAGATGCTGATCACCGTCGAGGAAGGCTCGGTCGGGGGCTTCGGCAGCCAGGTGATGCAGTACCTTTCGAGCGAAGGCCTGCTCGACAACGGCCTGAAGATCCGCTCGCTCGTCATGCCCGACATCTGGATGGAACAGGCCAAGCCCGAAGCGATGAACGCTCATGCGGGATTGGATCGCGCCGGGATTGTTTCGACGGTGTTCCGGGCGCTTGGACGCGGGGTTGCCGTTGGAGTGGCCGGGTAAGTGGATTTGTTTGAGGGCGTGCCGTGTGGCCCCCTCATCCGCCTGCCGGGA
>NZ_JBXSOL010000037.1:0-36330 GCF_057784555.1 Rhizobium sp. CNPSo 3670 | reverse complement strand
ACCGGCCGCAACTGGATGGGCACCGCCTTCGGCGGCGCGCGCGGCCGCACCGACGTGCCGAAGATCGTCGACTGGTACATGCAGGGCAAGATCCAGATCGATCCGATGATCACCCACACCATGCCGCTCGAAGACATCAACAAGGGCTTCGACCTGATGCACAAGGGTGAAAGCATCCGCGGCGTGGTGGTCTATTGAGAATGAAAACGATCTCGACCGATAAGTCCTACGGCGGCACTCAGGGCGTCTACGTCGAACGCTCCGAGGCCTGCGATTGCGACATGACCTTCGCGGTCTTCGTGCCGCCGCAGGCCGCCGCGGGCAGGCTGCCGGTACTGTGGTATCTGTCCGGCCTGACATGCACGCATGCCAACGTCATGGACAAGGGCGAGTATCGGCGGCTTGCCGCCGAACTCGGTCTCGTCATCGTCTGCCCGGATACCAGCCCTCGCGGTGACCATGTTCCCGATGAGGCTGACAACTGGCAATTCGGCAAGGGTGCGGGCTTTTACGTCGACGCCACTGAGCCGCCCTATTCGGCCAATTATCGCATGTACAGCTATATCGTCGACGAGCTGCCGCGGCTCCTCGCTGCGGAATTTCCGGTCGACATGGACCGTCAGGGGATCTTCGGTCACTCGATGGGCGGACATGGCGCGATCACGATGGCGCTCAAGAATCCGGACCGCTTCCGCAGCTGCTCGGCCTTCGCGCCGATCAGCCATCCGTCGGTTTCCGGATGGTCGAAGCCGGCATTCCGGAAATATCTCGGCGCCGACGAGGCAACTTGGCGGGCCTATGATTCCTGCTCCCTGATCGAAGATGGACATCGGTTCCCCGAACTCTTTGTCGATCAGGGAACGGCGGACAGCTTCCTGGAGGATGGATTGCGCCCCGACGAGCTGAGGCAAGCCTGCGAAGCGGCTGATATCAACCTCAAGCTTCGCATGCAGGAAGGCTACGGCCATTCCTACTTCTTCATTTCGACATTCATGGAAGACCATCTGCGCTGGCATGCGCAGAGGCTGGGAAAATAATTGCAGAGCTCGGCCGGGCATAACGCAAACGGCCAGGGAGGGAAGGAGAGAAGCAATGACCAGCATAGCCATACATCCGGCAGTGGATTCAGGCTTTCGAGCGACTGACGCTGCTTTCGCAGGCGGAACGCTTGTGTGCAATTGCGCGAGCAATCCGGTCAAGGTCAGGGTCAAGGGGGATATCGCCCACAATCATGTCTGCGGCTGCACCAAGTGCTGGAAGCCGAAAGGTGCCGTCTTCTCGGTCGTGGCTGTAGCGCCGACCGAAAGCGTCGAGGTGCTGGAAAACGGCGACAAGCTTACAGTCGTCGATTCCACAGCTCTGATCCAGCGGCATGCCTGCAAGGAGTGCGGCGTGCATATGTACGGGCCGGTCGAGCGCGAACATCCGTTCCAGGGATTGTCCTTCGTCCATCCGGAGCGCTTCCTGGAGGGCGGCTGGGCAAAGCCGACCTTCGCAGCCTTCGTATCGTCGATCATCGAAAGCGGCTTCGACCCTTCGAAGATGGACGCCGTCAGAGCGCAGCTGAAGGCGTCGGGCCTCGAACCCTATGATTGCCTCTCGCCCGGCCTGATGGACTATATCGCCACCTGGACCGCCAAGAAGAGCGGCGTCCTTGCCGCCTGAACCTTCCGGGGAGCGCTGGCGTGCCAGCGCTCCCCGGTCGAGTTTGGGATCGATAGATCGCGCACGACGGCACTCGATTCGCGGCTCGCGGCTACGGCAATTCGCCCGGAGGTTCGCGACAACCAGTGGCCCCGTGATGATGTCAAGCGTCGCTGGGGATCGTTCATGTCCCTCCGGCCCCAGTTCGGCACCGGGATGACATCAGCGAAATGTTCAAAATACTCCCTTGCGCTGCATCATCCCATCAGACGGTGACGATGGTTTACGGTATGCCTCACCTCGGGACATCGCGCTTCGTCGGACTCGGCGAAATGATCGACGGCGCGATCAGGATGCTCGATATCGCGGCTTCGACCAATGCGTCGAACGGTATCGTGATATTGATAATCGTGATGAACTCTTTGGCTCACTTTGCGGAGGCTGGACGCGGGTCATCGGCCACAACAGCATTTGTGTTGACGACCGCGATCCGCTGGCGCACGGTTTTCAGCTCAGATGAGCGCATTCAGAAACGGTGATGAGATGAATATGCGACCCGGGCAGCATCGGCAGGCAGACGGCGCCGCGAAACCCGCCGCCCGGCTCAAGGTTGGGTTCGTTCTGTCGCGATCGTTCACGCTGTCGGCCTTTGCGCTGTTCGTGGACACGCTGCGGCTTGCGAGCGACGAGCAGGATCGTTCCGGACGGGTGCTTGCCGACTGGCAGGTGATCGGCAGCACGCGGCACCTGATTACCTCGAGCTGCGGCGTCCAGGTCGCTCCGACGTCGGACTTCGTCGATCCCACGCGGTTCGATTACATCGCCGTCGTCGGCGGCCTTCTGACCGTCGAGAATCCCGTCGACCAGCAGACCATCGCCTTCCTCAAGCAGGCGGATGCCAAGAAGGTGCCGCTGATCGGCGTGTGCACCGGTACGTTCATCCTTGCCGCCGCGGGCCTGATGACGCGGCATGAATCCTGCGTCAGCTGGCTGCATTACAAGGAGTTCCGCGAGCGGTTCCCCGAACTCAGTGTTCGCTCCGACCGGCTCTTCAATCTCGATCGCCAGCGCGGATCCTGCGCCGGCGGCAGCAGCAGTGCCGATATGGCGGCGCTGCTGGTCAGGAAATACATCAGCCGCGATGCCGAACGAAACGCGCTCGAAGTGCTGCAGATCGAGAAAGCCCGCGCTCCGGCCGACATTCAGCCCCGGCGTCCCCTGTATGACGATTACGACGATGCCCGCGTCAAGGCGGCGATGATCACCATGGAGCAATTCGTCGACGGCAGCATGCCGATCGAAAAGCTCGCCGCCATGGTCGGGCTCTCGCGGCGCCAACTGGAGCGGATCTTCATCGAGAAGACGGGCATGTCGCCTGCCAAGGCCTATAACCGTGTCCGCATGGAGCGGGCAAAATCGATCCTTGCCCAGTCGAAGGCGCCACTCATCGAGATCGCGCTCGACGTCGGTTTCGAAAACGCCTCGCAATTCACGAGAACGTTCAAGCGCACGTTCGGGCAGACGCCTTCTCAGCATCGTGCCGCGGCTTTGCGAACGCATTGAAGCGGCAGTGCTTAAGATTATCGTCGCCCGCAATCTCGCCGCCGCCTGGCTGACGGCATCGCTGCATGGTTGATCACAGGCGGAGCCCGGGGCGTTGCGGTCCGGTGCACGCCCTTGGGGACGAAGGCGAAGTGATCCACAAGGCCGAGGAAATCGGCTGCCAAATGGATGACCGAAAGCCACATCTCCGTTCCCTGCAGACTCGGCTCGGCGCCATCGGCGAAAGGGAAACCTTCGCCGTCCCGCCATCTGTCCACGGCCCTCGTTATGAGATTCGGGCAATCGCCTCGCCATCGGCCCGCCGGTAATCGGTCTGCCGGGCAATCAGCAGCAGCGGATGGACCGTATCGAGCAGGTTGCAGGCATTGTATTTCGCGCCGACAAAACCCTCATGGTCACGATAATTGAGATGTACCGTTTCGAGCGCGGCGCGCGGGTGCGGAAGCGCAATGCCGAACTGCGCATAGGTGCCGCGCGTCAGTCGATAAAAGCCGTTCACCGGCTGGAGCCATCCCTCCAGCGCCGTCGGCTCGCCCCACAGGCCGGTGACGCTGTTGACATTGCGGGTCAGCCATTCGAACAGCGCCTGCCGTGATTGCCGGATGCCGAAATAGCGGGCGTTGAAATACATGGCTGTGCCGATCGCATCGACGACGCTGCCGGCATGCCACGCCCGGCTTTGCCAGGGCAGGGCGCTCAGCCATTCGTCGAGCTCTCCGGCATCGAGCTCGACTGCTCGGACAGGGTGCGGCGGATGTGAGCCGAGCAGTTCGAGCGCATAGCCGACCGATAGAACATTGTAGAGCGCCTTCGAATCATCCCTCAGCAGCATCCCATGCGAACGCGCATGGTCTTCCGGGAAAAGGCCGGTCTCCCGGTCCTGCAGTCCTTGAAGGCGCTCGGTAGTCTCCGACGCATCGAGCTCGGGCGGCAGCTGGCCGAAGCCGGCGGCGATTTCGATCGCATCACACAGGTGCCGGATCGCCGGCCGCCTGACGCCGTCCGCTTCCAGCGATTCATAGGCTCTGTCTTTTTTCAAAAGGGCGAGAATATCCGGCCATTGCTCCTGCGCCTTCTCCCCGAGCCTCAGCAATTGTTTATTCGATGTCTCCAGCGCCGGTTTCCTGGCCGTCGAGCCTCGGCTGCGCAGCACCCGGGCAGGCACGCCGCCGGCAATCGCCATGCTCGCAATGTCCCCGGTCACGACCGCACCGGCGGCTATGACGGTGCCGTTTCCTATCGTGACACCATCGAGGATCACGCAATTGGCGCCGTTCCAGACATCATCGCCGATTACGATGCCGAGGCAGACGACGCCCTGGCGGTGTATGGGCAGATCAGGATCGTCGAAGCCATGATTGAACCCCACGATCGAAGCATGCGAGGCAATGCGGATACCATTGCCGCACGTCACCTTGCCGGAAACGCAAGCATAGGGATTGACGGAACAATCCTCGCCGAGGATGACATCGCCGCGCACGCGTGCCCCGCAATCCACGAACGCTCAGCCTTCGCCAGGCTTTCGGTGAAGATCGCGGTATTCTCGGCGATATAGGAGGTCTCGGCTAATTCGGCGGCGCATGATCGCCGGAGCGCTGCCCTGCGGGCGAGGTGAGCGGAGTGATCGAGGTCCGACGCGATGCGCTCCCACGGAAGATATTGCAGCCAGCGCGCTTCCCTCTCCTCGCTCACCGATGCCTTAGGGCTGTTGGCGTGATTCATCCTGCTCCTCATTCTCAGGTTCAGTCGCCGAAGCCTCGTTTATGTCAAGCCATCCGTCTCCCGGCGGTATCAGACCCCGTAAGCGGTTCGCAAGCAAGATGCAGAGGATGGACCGGTCGCTGGCCAGTTGCCTCGATGCGGTCGTTGCGCGATGCCTGCAGCGTGACTTACATGGCGGTCGGCTCCAGAGTGCCGAACCATGCCACCAGGCCGACGACTGTGAGCGCCAAGACGATTTCGACAACGGTGCCGATCCTGAGTGCCGTCACAGCTCCATGAGACCAGGAGAGTTTTGGCACGAGCACATACCTGTGGAGAATCGCCAGTCCGGTCATCGACAGGACGAGCAGTATCTTCAGGGAAAGCAGAAACTGATAGACAACGGACCAGTCGAGCGGAAAACCGCCGATGATCATGAACATGTTGCCGGCGCCGGAGATCAAAACCATGCCGACGGCGATGTGGCCTGCCGTGGAGAAACGGACGAGCGCCGTCGTCGCGTCGCGGCCGGCCTGGTGATCGGACAACAGCGGCAGAATGAGCGCGACCGGGATCAGCGCGCCGAACCAGGCGCCTCCCGCCAGGACATGGACGATATCGTTCGCCCGATGCAGGGCACGAAGCCAGCCGGTATTCATGGCGGCATGGCCACTCGCGGCTAGACCCGCCAGCAAGAATCCCGCGGCAATCGTCATGCTGGCGGCCCGCAGTCGCATGGGTACCGCGACGTATGCGAGAAAAAGCGCGGCGGTTCCTGCCCCCTGCCACATCCACGCCGTGCCGATCGTGGTGCCGAAAAGAACATCCAGCATCGCACCGAAATCAAATGCGTCGGCCCAGTCCCCACTGAGGAGCGCGGACCTGATCGGGAGGGTAAGGACCGTAGCAGCGACAATGCAGCCGACCGCAAAGGCTCGTGGCCAAGATTGCCGTGTCCAGATATCCCCAGAAAGTGAGGCGGGAACGAGCAGCCACAGATATGCGCAGCTGCCCCACAGATACAGGGCAGCGATGTCCAGGAAAAAGCGGCAACCGATATAGGCCGTCTCGAGCGTGATCACGGCTTGACGGTGAAAGTATAGCTGCCGCTGGTCTTGTGACCGTCTGTCGAAAGCACATGCCAGTCGACCGTGTAGTCGCCTGGTGCCAGCATTGTAGAAACGGGGACCGTCAGGACCTTGCCCTCGTCCTTCAGCCGGGCTTCGCCAAGCCTGATTTCCTCTTTGCTGGAGGCGGTGACCTTCACACCGCTGAACTTGAGGTCGAGTTCTTCTGTAAAAGTCAGGTCGAGTTCGCTGGGAGAGACGACGGATGTCTTCTCTGCCGGGCTCGACGTTTTCAGGTGGGCGTGAGCCAAGGCCTGGCTGGCGGCCGCGGCCGTCACGACCAGTGCTATGGAAGCGATGCGGAGGAGTTTTGACATGGTCATCTCACTTGTTTCCTTTGAAGTTGCCAGTCGGAGGGGGCGTATGTCAAAGTTTCGCCGAAGGGCGGGTGCGATTGTCTTCACCGAGACATCCTCAAGCGAACGCACGCCGAAGCGGCGGGATCGTGCGAATAATGGTCTGGTCGACCGCGATCATCAGCAGGATGGCGAGGCCGGTCAGTGGAAACGCCAGGGCGAAGACGGCCGTGATGGTCCATAGGCCGACATAAACCGATCGCCGCGGCGGCAGCGGTGGAACACCCACACGTCCGGACGGGCGTCGCTTCCACCACATGACGATGCCGGTCACGCAGGAAAGAATGATCGCCAGGCAGGTGGCGAGCATCAGGAATTGATTGATGCGACCGAATTCGCGCCCCTGGTGAACATTGATGCCCCACTCGATGGCTTTTCCGCCAATCGGATACTGGCCGTACGAGATGTCGACGAGCGGTTTGCCGGAATATTGGTCGATGTGGATCGTTCGTTCCTTAGTCAGATCATCGGGATAGATCGCCGCCGAATAGACGCCGGCTTCACCGGTAGGCATGGCAAGGTCGAACCCCGGCGTCAGACCGGAAGCCTTTGCGACTTCGACGGCCTTGTTAAGGCCGATTGGCTTCTTCGGTTGGGAGGCGGCAATGTCGGAGAGCGGGACCGGGGCCTGTTCAACTGTCCAGCCGACCGCAGGCAGGATGTCCTGGGTAACCTTCTGCGATTTCGGCACAGCGTCCCAGAGTTGCGTGGGATAGCCCAGGTCATGGCTTCCGAGCCAGGCCTGCACGTTCGAACCCCAGTAGCCCGACCACGGCATACCGGTGATCGCCAGGAAGAAGATCAGGATGCCCGCGAAGGCACCGGTTACGGCATGCAGGTCGCGCCAGAAGACGCGTCGGGCAGGCGTGCCACGGACCGTGACGACGCCGCCCGTCTGGCGGCGTGGCCACCAGAGATAGATGCCGGTCACGACAAGCACCATGGCGAATCCGCCGGCAATCTCGATCAGCTTGTTTGGAAGGCTCCCAAACAGAGCAAGACTGTGGATGCGCTTGACGACGTAGTTGAACTCTTCGGTTGAGCCGACCCTATCAAGAATCCTGCCGTTATAGGGATCGATGAAGACGAGCGTGGAGCTGGCATCGCTTGACACCGTGACGATGGCCGAGCGCTCAGGCGTTGCCGGGTCCTTGTAGGCGGTGACCGCGGAGCGGGGCACGGCGGCCGTCGCGATCTCCGCCAGCTTTTCCGGCGCCAGTGGTTGGCCTGAAGCGACGACGTCATAGCGGTAGGCGAAGACGCTTTCGTTGATCTCGTTCTTGAAGAGATAGAGCGAGCCGGTGATCGCGAGGTTCAGCATGAAGGGAATGACGAGAAGTCCGGCGAAGAAGTGCCAGCGCCAGATGGCGCGATAAAGCGAGACGCCGGGTACGGCGTTTTCCGCCGGAGCGGCGGAAGTGATAGTCGACATGATGAAATTCCGAATCCGTGGCCGCTGGCAAAGGCGCGGCCGAGAACAAAGGGCGCGCCTCTGCCTGGCTGACGCGCTGGTTCAGGTCAGGATCGGGTCGGAAGGAGGGGCTCTGGGACCGGTGTTGGGCGGGTAAATCTGCCGATGGAAGGCTTCGATGCGGATGGGAAGATCCACCCGAAGGGAAAATGCAACAGCTTTCCCGGCGATGTCTGCAGGTGGCGGAAGCAGGACGGAAGCACTGATCCGGCAGGCTTCGCAGCCATGATTGTGGGCTTTGTGATCAGTGCCGCTCTTGCCTTCGTCGTCCGCGACGGTGACGCAAAGCGTAGGCAGCGTCCCGTCCGGAAGCACATATTCGGCAAGATTTACGGGGGCGGCCGCGATCGCCGGGGCCTGGTGCGCAAATCCCACAGACACGAGTGCGATGGCGCATAGGATGCGCATCAGCCATTTCTCGATCATGTCCAAACGACTTTGCATGGTTTCCCCCGCCATTCGGCGTGAAAACGTTGATAATGCTGCCGAGCCGAAAGCTCAATGCGGCAATGTAGCCGCAGGATCAATAATCACGAAAGACTCGAACCGAACTTGTCCCAGCCTTCCTTGATCGTCTCCATCGCGACATTGGTCGAGGTGTTGGCCACATGCGGCAGTGTCGAGATGCGTTCGCCGAGAACGCGGCGGTAGCGGCCGATATCGCGGGTGCGGATCTTCAGGAGATAGTCGAACCGGCCGGCGATCATGTGGCACTCCTCGACTTCCCTAATCTTCTTGATGGCCTCGTTGAAGCTTTTGAGCGCATCCTCGCGGGTATCGGAAAGCTTCACCTCGACGAAAGCAATGTGGTCGAGCTGCATTTTCGCAGGATTGAGGACGGCCTTGAAGCCTTCGATATAGCCGTCGTTGATCAGCCGTTTGAAGCGGAGCTGACAGGGCGTCTTCGAGAGCCCGACGCGCGCGGCGAGATCGGTGATCGACAATCTGCCATCCTCGGCGAGTGCTGCGAGGATCTTTCTGTCGAATTGGTCCAATTCACTAAAGATGTCGGGTTCACTAGCCATTTGAGCTCTCAAATGCGATTTAATAAGTTCATACAGGCTGAAAATGGTGAAAATCAAGTGAGATCGTGATTGGCGATCTGTGATACCTTACGGGTGGACAATGGGATGAAAGGCGCAGGTGCTTGACGCATCGTCAGGATCGCACCGGCACCACATGCAAAACGGGGTCATGCATGGGCAGGGAAACGCAGAACGACGACGAGAAGCCGGATCCCATCGCCCACTACCGGCCGGTGGCGATAAGGGCCGTGGCGGCAGCGCTCACGCTCAAACGCGACGAGCCGGCGCGCCCGCTTTGCGAGACGGAATATTCCGGCCCTGTCGTCACCGATGATGCTGGCTGGGACGATGAGCCCGGCGTCTCATTCATCCGTTAAACCATATATTGATTGATAGGGACCTCCATGCTCAACGCAGCGATCGACAGCACGCCATCCAATGATCCCGCGCCGTTCTCGGCCTTCGCGCCGCCGATCCGGCCGCAATCCGAGCTTCGCCAGGCGATCACGGCCGCCTATCGCCGTCCGGAAACCGAATGCCTGCCGCCGCTCGTTGCGGCCGCGCGCGTTTCCGAGGCCAAGCGTTATGACATTCGCAGCACTGCCCGCACCCTGATCGAGGCGCTGCGCGCCAAGCAGAAGGGCACCGGCGTCGAAGGGCTGGTGCAGGAATATTCGCTTTCCAGCCAGGAAGGTGTCGCGCTCATGTGTCTTGCCGAGGCACTGCTGCGCATTCCCGACACGGATACCCGCGACGCGTTAATCCGCGACAAGATCGCCGAGGGCAACTGGACCTCGCACATCGGCGGCGGCAAATCCATGTTCGTCAACGCCGCTACCTGGGGTCTCGTCGTCACCGGCAAGCTTACCTCGACGGTCAACGACCGCAGCCTGTCGGCGGCGCTGACGCGGCTGATCGCACGCGCAGGCGAGCCGGTGATCCGCCGCGGCGTCGATATGGCGATGCGCATGATGGGCGAGCAGTTCGTCACCGGCGAAACGATCGAGGAGGCGCTGAAGCGTGCCCGACCGCTGGAAGCGCGCGGCTTCCGCTATTCCTACGACATGCTGGGCGAGGCGGCGACGACCGCTGCCGATGCCGAGCGTTATTTCAGGGATTACGAGAAGGCGATCCACGCCATCGGCAAGGCGGCGGCGGGGCGCGGCATCTATGACGGCCCCGGTATTTCGATCAAGCTCTCGGCCCTGCATCCTCGCTATGTGAGAGCGCAGGCCGGCCGGGTGATGGGCGAGCTGCTGCCGAAGGTCAAGGCGCTCGCCGTTCTTGCCAAATCCTATGATATCGGCCTCAACATCGATGCCGAGGAAGCCGACCGGCTGGAGCTTTCGCTCGATCTTCTCGAAGAGCTGTGCTTTGCCCCGGAGCTCGGCGGATGGAACGGGCTCGGCTTTGTCGTCCAGGCCTATGGCAAGCGCTGCCCCTTCGTCCTGGATTACATCATCGATCTCGCCCGCCGCTCCGGGCGGCGGATGATGATCCGTCTCGTCAAGGGCGCTTATTGGGATGCGGAGATCAAGCGCGCCCAGGTGGATGGTCTCGACGACTATCCGGTCTATACCCGCAAGATCTACACCGACGTCGCCTATATCGCCTGCGCACGAAAGCTGCTTGCCGCTGCCGATGCCGTCTTCCCGCAATTCGCCACCCACAATGCGCAGACGCTCGCCACGATCTATCATCTGGCAGGGCCTGATTTCGCAGTCGGCAAATACGAATTCCAGTGCCTGCATGGCATGGGCGAACCGCTTTATGACGAGGTGGTCGGGAAGGAGAAGCTCGACAGGCCCTGCCGCATCTATGCGCCTGTCGGAACGCATGAGACGCTGCTCGCCTATCTCGTCCGCCGCCTGCTCGAAAACGGCGCCAATTCCTCCTTCGTGCACCGCATCTCCGATCCGAATGTTTCAGTCGAGGCGCTCATCGCCGATCCGGCCGAGACCGTCGCGGCCATGCCCGTCGTCGGCGCGCCGCATGTGCAGATCGCGGCACCCAAGGCGCTTTACGGCAGCGCTCGCGCCAATTCGAGCGGCCTCGATCTTTCGAGCGAAGCCACGCTGGCGGACCTTTCACAAGCGCTTGCCTCCACGGCTGCGACGCCCTGGCATGCGCTTCCAATTCTCGCCGACGGGTCCACCGACGGCGTGACGCGCGAGGTCCTCAATCCCGCCGATCACCGGGATGTCGTCGGCACGGTGACCGAAGTGAAGGTCGAGGAGGCCGCCCGCGTCGTTGCGATGGCGGCGGATTACGCGCCGCAATGGGCGGCCGTACCGCCGGCCGAGCGCGCCGCCTGCCTCGATCGGGCCGCCGACATTATGCAAGCCCACATCAAGGTGCTGATGGGCATCGTCATGCGCGAAGCCGGCAAGTCCGCCGCCAACGCAGTCGGCGAAGTGCGCGAGGCGGTCGACTTCCTGCGGTATTATGCCGATCAGGCGCGCAAAACCCTCGGTCCGTCGCATCTGCCGCTCGGGCCGATCGTCTGCATCAGCCCGTGGAATTTCCCGCTGGCGATTTTCACCGGCCAGGTTGCCGCTGCCCTCGTGGCCGGCAATCCCGTGCTGGCGAAACCTGCCGGTGTCACGCCGATCATCGCTTCGGAGAGTGTCAAAATTCTCCACGAGGCCGGCGTGCCTGTCGGCGCGCTGCAATTCGTGCCCGGCAGCGGCCGCCTCGGCGCCGGCATGGTCGGGGCGCAGCAAACGGCGGGCGTCATGTTTACCGGCTCGACCGAGGTGGCCCGTATGATCCAGGCGCAGCTCGCTGAACGCCTGTCGGCAACCGGCAAGCCGATCCCGCTGATTGCCGAAACCGGCGGCCAGAACGGCATGATCGTCGATTCTTCCGCCCTGGCTGAGCAGGTCGTGGCCGACGTCGTGACATCGGCTTTCGACAGCGCTGGCCAGCGCTGCTCGGCGCTGCGTGTTCTCTGCCTGCAGGACGACATTGCCGACAGGACGCTCGCCATGCTGAAGGGCGCCTTCCGTGAATTGACCATCGGCCGCACCGATCGCTTGAGCATCGACGTAGGGCCTGTCATCAACGACGGCGCGAAGACGGAGATCGACCGGCATATCGAAACGATGCGCGCCGCCGGCCGCAAGGTGGAACAGCTGCCGCTGCCGGAAAGCGCAGCAAAAGGCACCTTCGTTCCGCCGACGATCATCGAGATCAAATCCCTCTCGGACCTGACGAAGGAGGTCTTCGGGCCGGTCCTGCATGTCGTCCGCTTCAAGAGAAACGGCCTCGATCGCCTGATCGACGACATCAACGCCTCGGGTTATGGCCTCACCTTCGGGCTTCACACGCGGCTTGACGAAACGATCGCGCATGTGACGAGCCGTATCAAGGCCGGCAATCTCTACGTCAATCGCAACATCATCGGCGCTGTTGTCGGTGTGCAGCCTTTCGGCGGCCGCGGCCTGTCTGGAACGGGGCCGAAGGCCGGCGGCCCGCTTTATATCGGCCGGCTGGTGCAGCGCGCGCCCGTGCCGCCGCAGCAGGATTCCGTCCATACCGACCTCGCCCTTCGCGATTATATCGTCTGGCTCGATAAGAAGGGCCTGACGGACGAAGGTGAAGCAGCGCGCAGTTATGCAAGCCGATCAGCGCTCGGGCTCGAACGCGAACTCACCGGCCCTGTTGGCGAGCGCAATCTCTATGCGCTCCATCCGCGCGGCCGGATCCTGCTCGTGCCGCAGACCGAAACCGGACTGCATCGCCAGATCGCCGCGGCCATTTCCACAGGCAACCACGTCGTAGTCGATGCGGCTTCCATATCGAAGTCGGTGCTGGCGGATCTTCCGGCGGCTGTCGCCAGCCGCCTTTCCTGGACATCGGATTGGGAAAAGGACGGGCCTTTCTCCGGCGTGCTCGTCGAAGGGGACCGCGACAGGGTTCTTGCCGTCAACCGGAAGATCGCCGCGCTGCCCGGCCCGCTTCTCTTGGTCCAGGCTGCGACGAGCGAGGAACTGGCAAGCGATCCGGAAGCCTATTGCCTCAACTGGCTGCTGGAGGAGGTGTCGACCTCGATCAACACCGCCGCTGCGGGTGGCAATGCGAGCCTGATGGCCATCGGCTGATCGATAGGCCGAGGGGGCAGAAATGCGCCCTCCAGCCCGGCTGCCCAGGTTCCAACTCCCCTTTCGTCATGCTCGGGCCTGTTCCGAGCATCTGCGACCGGTCGAATGGCAGCAGATCCTCGGCACAAGGCAGCACAAGGCCGACGATGACGCCGCGTAAAGAGCGAGCTTTGTCAGCGAGTCTGATGAGGCAGAAAATGCGGCGCCTCGGCCACGCCTCCGATGCTCCGAACAAACTCGACACCATTGACCATTTTTTTAGCAGTTGCGGCTATCGTCGCGCCATCAGGCGTGACCATTCCTGGGGGCGGGGCTTTCTATGGCGTTGATTGATCGACTGTTGCAGCGTATGCGGATTGTCACGAAGGTTCTCTTCTTCGTGGTGCCTCTGATCGTCCTCATAGCGGGCATAGGGCTTTTCGGCTATTTCACCGCCGGCACGCTCAAAGGCCAGATGACCCTGACGCGGCAGACGATCGACACGCTTTCCAGTTTCCAGCAGCTCAGATCCTCGTTGACGGCCTTTACCGACCTTCCGACGGCGGTCACGCGCGATCGGCTGATCGCCAGCATCTCCGATCAGGAGAAGGGCGCTGCGACGCTCGATGCCATGTTGATCGATCCGTCCCAGAAGCAGCAGATCTCGGCGGTGCGCGAGCTCGGCGGCAAGATGCAGGGGAGCGCCGACGCGCTTTGGGCCGTGGCACAGGAGCGCACGATTACCGAACAGGCGATCGATACGGCTGTGGCGCAGCTTTTCAAGGAGAGCCAGACTGCCCGCAAGCAGCTCGACGTCCTTCAGGATCAGGCGAACGGAAAGGAAGCCTTCGTCCGGGCGCTTCTTCTCGATGCCTCCGCTTACAAGAACATCGCCCAGCGCATTGCGAAATTGCGCAAGGCGAGCGCGCAGGCGGCTGCCCCCGCGGATATTGCCGGCGCTCTCGGCAGCCTCCTGCCGCCGCTCGTCAAGGAGGTCGGCGGGAGCGCCGCAGTCGCCTCCGACAAGGCCCAAAGCCAGATTGCCGCTCTGAAGCCAGTATTGGACAAGCTCGCGGCGATGGCCAAGGACAGCGCCAATCTTACGCTCGAGGGCTATGCTTCAGTCGACCAGGATCTGCAGGGCTTCGAGGAGAAGTTCGTAAAGCTCGCCTCAGGGAATGCGGATACCGCTATCGAGCGCTTTGTCGGCATGGATGCGAACATCGGCACGCTTCGCTCGATGGTGGCGATCGTCGGTACCGCTTTCAAATCGATCGACGATCTGCGCCTGCATCTGAGTGAACTGAACAGGCGGGTCGATGCCGAGGCGCGGGACGCCGTTCTTGTCGATCTCAAGGCGCTGCGCGAAAGCGCTGCTCAGCTTGTACCATTGAGCGGGAAAAACGCCGCCTTGCAGGAACTTGCGAAGAAGATCGAGCCCTCCCTCGCCACGATCGAAAAGGACACGTCGCTGCTGATATCGGTCGCAGACCGGTGGCGGGCAGAGCGGGGGACGGCGACCGAGCTCGTGGCCGCCGCAAGCCATACTCTGGAGCAATTCGTCAGCACCGCGCAGGAGAGCGGCAGGGACATCAGCCAGCGTTCGGCCACCATGTCGCTCGCGGCGATGATTGCCGGCACGGTACTTGCGATCATCGGCGGTCTCATGCTGATCGAAACGCTGCGCGGACCGCTGAAGCGGATCACCCAGACGATGACGAGACTTGCCGCCGGCGATCTCAACGTGCCGATCGGCGATGGCAAGCGTGGCGACGAAATCGGCGATATGATCCGGTCGGTGACCGTCTTCCGCGACCAGGCGCTCGAGAAGACCAGGCTCGAAGAAGTCGCTGAAACGAACAGGGCGCGGGACGAACAGGAGCAAGCCCGCCGCGCGGCCGAGCAGGCGCGCATCGAAGCCGAGCAGAGCGAGGCCCTGGACGCACTCTCCGACATGCTCGGCAAGCTTGCCGACGGCAACCTCGCAGCCGTGATGAGCGAGGAACTGGCCGCCGATTATGTCGCGATGGCCAGGACCTATAACCAGGCGATCGATGCGCTTCGCCGCACACTCGCCGAGGTTCGCAACACCACCTACGAGATCGCCGAGGGCAGCACCAATCTTTCAGGCGCGGCCGACGATCTGGCGCGGCGCACGGAACAGCAGGCTGCTGCCCTCGAAGACAGTTCACGTGTGCTTGGCGAACTCACAGCCAGCGTGCGCACGACAGCGGAAAATGCGCGCCAGACATCGGTTTCCGTCGCCGAAGCGCATCGGCAGGCGGAGCATTCCGCGGCCGTCGTCGCCAAGGCCGTCGACGCCATGGACGCCATCAACCGTTCGTCGGACAAGGTCTCCAGCATTATCGGTGTGATCGACGAGATTGCCTTTCAGACAAATCTTCTCGCCCTCAATGCCGGCGTCGAGGCGGCGCGGGCGGGGGAGGCCGGCAGGGGTTTTGCCGTCGTCGCACAGGAAGTGCGCGAGCTTGCACAGCGCTGCGCCAAGGCTGCCCGCGAAATCAAGGATCTCATCTCCAACAGCGCATCGCAGGTGGGCACGGGCGTCAGGCTCGTCGAGGAGACCGGTGAGGCGCTTTCGGCGATAATCGAGCATTTTACCTCTATCAACGGGCTGGTGCAGGTCATCTCGACTGCCACCAGCACGCAGTACAAAGGCATCGACGAGGTCAACAGCGCCGTTCGCGACATCGAGCATATCACGCAGCACAATGCCGCAATGGTGGAGGAAAACACCGCCGAAATTCACAGGCTTCGGCAGCAGGTGGAACTGCTGAACGAGCGGATTTCCCGCTTCCAGACCGCCGACGCCCGCAAGGCTCCGCCTGCCGTAAGCCCACGGATGGCCTTGGCCTCCTGAGGGAGCGACGCGCTCTAGAAGTCGGCGACTTTGCCCCAGGCGGACCCCGCGAAGCGGTTGGGATGATAGGGCCTGGGATCGACGATCGGCTCGTCGCCCGTGACGATATCGGCGATCAGATGACCGGCGACGGGTCCGATGCCGAAGCCGTGGCCGCTGAAGCCCGCAGCGAGGATGAAACCTGGAAGGGTGGCGATTTCGCCGATCGCCGGCACGCCATCCGGCGTGCTGTCGATATAGCCCGCCCAGGCGGCGTTGATTTCGGTGTTCTTCAAGGCGGGCAGCAGCTTGAGCGCCCGTGAATGCGTGAGGGTAATGGTGCCCTGGTCGACTGCCGGATCGAGGATGCGCATGCGCTCCATCGGCGTCGGCCTGTCGAGCCGCCAGCGCGCCAGAGATTCGTGGCCCGAACGAATCCCCTCCAATCCGCCGGGTGCCAGACTCCGCCAGCGGCGGGCGAACATGGGCAGGAACTGCGGCGCGAAACGAAACTGCTGCGCCGTGGGGTCGACGCGGCCGCGGCCGCTGATCGCCAGCGTATAGCCGCCGTTGCCGCGACGTGTCACTGATACCGCTGATGTATGCAGCGCATCCGGCAGGCCGGAGGCACCCGGCGAAACCGAGAGGATCGACGAGCGGATCGAAGCTTGTGGAAATCGGATGCCGAGTTGGCGGCAGAAGGAGGAGGCCCAGGCCCCGCCGGCCAGGATCGCGACCTTCGTCCGGATGGTGCCATGTTCGGTGACAACGCCTGAAAGCCGGCCGCCTTCAATGTCGACGCCGCGGGCCGCACAGGATTGATGCACCGTACCGCCGAGCTTCAGGATCGCACGCACAACCGCAGGCGCGGCGTTTGCGGGGTCGGCCGTGCCGTCGGTCGGCGAAAAGACTCCGCCTTTCCACGCGGCGCCGGTGGCCTGCCCGCGTTCGGTTGCCTCCGCGCCGCCCAGCATATGCGTCGTCACACCGACCGATCGGGCGAAATCGCGCCAACGGGCCCAGCCGGAAAGTTCCTTCTCGCTGTTGCTGAGATAGAGGAGACCGCAGCGGCGGAAGCCGGTGTCCTCGCCGGTTTCGGTTGCGAATTGCTCCCACAGATCGAGGCTCTTCGTCGCCATCGGCAATTCACGGGCGTCACGGTTCTGCTGCCGGCACCAGCCCCAATTGCGGCTCGACTGTTCCGCCCCGATGAGGCCCTTTTCGACGAGGGCGACTTTCAATCCGCGTCGCGCCAGATAATAAGCCGCGAAAACGCCGACGATGCCGCCTCCGATTACCACCGCATCGGCGGCAGCAGGCAGCTGCGGTGTGGTGTCGACACGAGTGAGCGGTGCGGGCATGGCGAGGTCTCCGTTTCGGGCCAGTCTAGCGGATCCGCCGCCGCGACTTTGCCGGAGATCAGCCGACGACAGCAGAAGATTCCGAGTTAGCGGGTGGCCCTTAGCCGTTTATGCTTCGGTATGTCCCGCAATCCGGTCGACAGCCCTTGGTGATGTGTTAAGCTCGATATTGGAAGGCTGCAGCATAATATGCTGCATCCTTGGCGATCTCGAGCAAGCGAAGGCGCATGTGATGATGAAACTTGACAGGATCGACATAAAAATTCTCTACGAACTGCAGAAGAATGGCCGCGTCACAAATGTGGAACTCGCCGAGCTGGTCAACCTGTCGCCAAGCCCCTGCCTGATGCGGGTGAAGAAGCTGCAATCGGAAGGCTACATAGAAGGCTATTCGGCTCAGATCAATGTCAGCAAACTCGGGCAGACTCTGACCGTGTTCACCGAAATCACCCTGAAGAACCATCGGCAGATCGACTTCGCCCGCTTCCTTGCAGCGATCGAGAAGGTCGACCAGGTGATCGAATGCCATCTCGTTTCGGGTGGCTACGATTATCTGTTGAAATTCGTCACGGCCGGCATCGACGAATATCAGACGATCATGGAGCGGCTCACCGACATGGACATCGGCATCGACAAATATTTCAGCTTTGTCGTCCTCAAATCGCCGATCGTTAAAGCTCACATGCCGTTGACCACCCTGTTTCCGCATTAACGAGCGCGGAGCGCATGGGCATTTATGGCGCGCGCAATTGGCCTTCGGACGATCGGTCGCTGTAGAGCTGCGCCAATGCAATCGATTGTTCGCTACATACGGGAACCGGCTCAGGCACTATGTGGATCCAACCGAAGGCTTGATTAAGTCACACAACGCGCTGAATGGCGGCGTTTCAGTTAAGAGCCGTTATCGCGCGCGACCGACACACCGGTTCCTCGCAAACAGCTGTCCCGGCGGCGGCAGATTTGGCTGGATCGCCGGGAGATTTTGCAATTATCCGCTTAAGCGACGCTCTATTTAGCAACGCCAGCTTCTGCATCGACCTAATCTCAAGTGACACTTGGCCATGAACGAGGCCGTCGACAGCCCGTGTTGCTCAATATAGCCGTTGTCGAGCCGCTGGCAGCGCATTCCTGAAAACATCCGACGCACCGTGATCCGGTCTCGTTGGTCTGAAAAACCGCCTACCAAAGAAGGAAGATGAAATGTCACTATTGGTCACCATCGACCCCAATCCCGATTTCACGCCAAAGGACGCGGTCCCGGATCGGAGCGGCTCATTTCGGGCAATCCCCTTTTCAAGACCTGGGCCCAGGATGCTTCCAAGGGAGAAAAGGTATTAATCGGAGTCTGGGAAGCGACTCCTGGCGAGCATCATTCGATCAAGGGCACCACCTACGAATTTTGCCACATCATTTCAGGTCTTGTGGAAATCGAAGAGAAGAATGGAGAATCGAAGACCTATCGTGCCGGTGACAGCTTCGTCATGAAGCCAGGTTTCGTTGGTGTTTGGCGCACCATAGAGGCTGTGCGCAAGATCTATGTTTGCGTTTACGAGTGACAGCAGAACTGAGGTGCGTCCGACATGGCGCACCTGCCCATCGGCTGCTCGGCCGAGGGATCGATCACCTGATGTTTTCGAGGTGCAGGGTTCGACCTACTCACTGTCGATATAGACCCCGTGTATGCTTCATTGGTGGCTCCCGTGGATTGTGTCCTGTGCGACATCAGCGTCGCGTTTCTAAGAATCCGGCTACAGCGACGATGGCTGCATCCGTGTGCGGCAAAGCAGCTAACTCGCCCAGCGTCATCGGTTTAATGGGCGGGCGCAGCCGATAGTAACCAGCCTCGCCGGGCGACCCGCCACGGCATTGCGCCAGCAATTCGACCGCGGTCAGGCCGCACAGCCGGCCTTGACATGGCCCCATTCCGCATCGTGTGAACGCCTTCATCTGGTTCGGGCCCGGCACGCCGAGCGCTGCAACCTCGCGCAGCTTGCCAGCCGTGATTTCCTCGCAGCGGCAGACGATGGTGCTGTCGTGCTTAGGGAGCCGGAATTTCTCGCCAGGACGAAAGCGACGCTCGATGAACGTCCTGCCTCTCATGGCACGAGCTAGCTCTCGAGTGAGCCGTGTCCGACGCTCTTGGTACGCATTTCGGCCAATGAGATTCAACTCAAATGAGGCATTGAGGCCAGCCAACTGCCCTTGGAGGGCGGAGGCAACCGCGCCGACCACGCCGGCACCATCGCCGGCGATCGAAACACCTGGAACGGAACTTGCGCCGCAGGCATCGATGCTCGGGCGGAAAACGGCCGAATGCTCGTCCCAAAAATAATCGCATCCCGCCGCCAACGTGAGATTCAGGTTTGGTGCGATTCCTTGGTGCAGGAGGAGAAGGTCGCCTTCAATCTCCAGGGAATTCTTACTCTTGCGCACTCGCAGAGCGCTGAATTTTTCCTGCCCAACGGCCTCGATTGCCGTCACCCCGCGAACGACTCGGGCCGGACGGTGAACACCGAAGAGAAGTTTCAGGCCTTTAAGGGCGTAGGATGAGGTGGCAAAGGCAGGCAGATGAACGAGAGCCGTACGCCAGTTCTCGCGTGGCGTGGCGTCGACAACTGCGATGACATCTACGCCGGCCCGGAGAAGTTGGCTTGCCACCAAGTACAGCAGCGGCCCGGTTCCGGCGAGGATGGTCCGTCCGGACGGCACGAGACCTGACGACTTCATCAATATCTGCGCTGCTCCCGCCGTCATGACGCCCGGCATGGTCCACCCTGGGAACGGGAACGGGCGCTCGAGCGCGCCTGTTGCGAGGATCACCCGATGGGCGGCGATCGGTCGAGCAATTCCGCCGAGCGAAATCCCGACCTCGAGCGGATGCACGCCGTCGGAGGCTTCTTCGTCAGCAGGCCCGACGCTCCATACAGTCGCACCAGGGGCGTAGCTCAACTTCCGCTGCCGAAACCGCTGGATGAGCGTCCGCCCGGCAGCGTAGTCCGGCCCCATGCGAGCAAGGTCGGCATCTGATGCATGCTCGACCGACCGATAAATCTGCCCGCCAGGGGATTCATTTTCATCGGCGAGCAATACCGCGAGACCATGGATCGAGGCTTCGATGGCTGCCGAGAGGCCGGCAGGGCCCGCGCCAACGACGACGAGGTCATAGGCAGGCGCGAGATCGGTGGCAGACTGAATGTTTCTAATCATTCTTCCTGCCCCGGCATGGCGGCGCCGTCCTGTGTCTCGATCCGCATTCCTTCCGCAACGGTGGTCATGCAACCCTGCCGGTTCGGGCGGCCATCGATTTTGACGAGGCACTCGAAGCAGACACCCATCATGCAGTAAGGACCACGGGCGGCGCCGGATACCGGGGTGCGCCGGTTGATGCAATGTCCCGCGGCCAGCAGTGCGGCGGCAACGCTATCGCCCTCGCGGGCCGTGGTCGGTACCCCGTTGAACACGAATGAGACCGAACGCTCTTTTCTGTCAGACAGCCGCCGGAACATGAAACCTCCGGGAATGAAATGCGGAAAGATCGTCAGAAAGCGCGCCGGCTGAAATCTGCCGTGGCAAAACCAGCGCATGATTGGCCGCCAGAGTCACGCCGGAATGGCAGGCACATGCGAACGCACCAGGGAAGCTCTCTGACTGCTCGTAAATGGGGTGACCGTCCGGCGTTACCACACGGAATGCGGCCCAGACCCGCACTGCATTGGCGTCCTTTAGAAGGGGAAATGTGCGCACGGCGCGTTCGGCCAGGACCGCAGTAATCGGCCCGCGCGGCCGCTGGTGATCGATCGTCGCTTCCTTGCTTTCGCCGATCAGCACCGATCCCTCGTCTGTCTGCCGCAGATAGCCGGTGGCATGGCTGAGGAAAGGCTTCAGCCGCTCGGTCACAATGATCTGGCCGCGGCTGGGCGAGAGCGGAACGTTCAGCCCGACCATCGGGGCGAGCGCGGTGTTGCCGATCCCGGCAGCAAGGACGATCTTGCCGGCAGCGACCCGCCACCCATCTCCGGCCAATTCGAACGTGCCTGCGCGATGACTAATTGCAACCGTCTTCCGATGCGGCAGATAATGAACGCCGCGCTGCTGCGCTGCGCTGTGAAAGGCCGCGAACAGCCGCAGCGCGTTTGCGTGACCGTCGAGCGGGCTGAAAATTGCGCCTGCAACCGACTCGCCGACGAGGGGCAGGCGGCGGCGCGTCTCCGCTTGATCGAGTACCTCATATTCGAGCGGCGGCGTTCCCTCGGCGTCCATGCCGGGTTGGCAGGCGAGCTTCGCCATCGATGCAATCCCGCGTTCCAGTTCCGTTGGCGTGAGCCGAATTGAGAAGCCGCCCGACTGGACAAAGCCGGTGTCAATGCCAGTTTCGGCCTTCAGCTCGGCTGCGAGCTGGTGCCAGTTCGCGGTCGAGGTTCGCGACCAGCGGGAGTAGGCAGCGTTCCCGAGCCCCTTGCTTGAGCTCCATACGAGTCCGAAATTAGCTCGGGCAGCCCTGTTTGCCAGATCGCCTTCGTCGACGACTGCAACCCTTTCCCCGCACCTTGATAGACCCCAAGCAATCGATATGCCGACCAGGCCGCCGCCGATGACGATTATGTCGTAATCCATTCTGCTCGCTTCCCTCGGCGCGTCGCCCCAAGGGCCGTTCCCTGGCTCCACGATCAGATTGCTCCGACTTTGACTTTCGAACCATCAAGGAGGCGCGACAGGCGGAACGGGGTGGGGTCAACACATGGTGTATCATTGGCAACCAAGTCGGCGGCGAGACGGCCGACACCCGGCCCGAGGCCGAAGCCATGGCCAGAGCAGCCCGCGGCCAGATAGAGACCTCTCATACCGTCGGCCGGCGAGATAACCGGCACCGCGTCCGGCGTGAAATCCACGTACGCCCCCCAACTGTCGGCAATTTCGACGCCCGCCATTGCAGGAAATTGCTCTCTGACTCGGTCAAGAATGGCCGCGATCGTGCGACGGCTCGGCGCGGGGTCCAGAACGCGGATCCTCTCGAAAGCCGAAGGTGTACTCTTCTTGAAGCTTCCGAGTGCCTCCGGGCCATGGAGGAAGGATTTGCCGATTCCAAACTGCACCGCTTTCAGACGTTTCATAAACATCGGCATAAACCAGCGGGCGTAGCGCAGGCCTTGCGGGGTGATATCGAGCATCGCCCTGCCGCTGATCGCAAGCGTGTAGCTGCCATCCAACCGGCGGGTCAACGCACACTCCGGCGTATAGATTGCCTCACCGAGATTCGCTGTGGGCCGCGTTCGAAGTGCCGTCTGGCGCACGCTTGCCTGCGGAAACAGAACTCCGTGCTGGCGACAAAACATTGAGGTCCAGGCACCGCCGGCACAAAGAACCGCTTGTGTGCGAATGGTCCCCTTTTCGGTGATGACCCCGGCGACGGCACCATTAACGATATCAAGGGCCCGTGCAGCGCATTGCTGGTGGATCGTCGCCCCAAGTTTGCGGGCGCCGTTCGCGATCGTCGGCGCGGCGATAGCAGGCTCGCCCTTGCCATCATCGATTGAATGAACGCCTCCGAGCCAACGACGGCCGTTCGCTGGAATTGCGGTAGCCGCTTCCTTGGCGCTCAGCATCTTGGTGTTGACGTTGAACTGGCGGGCCGTATCACGCCATGCTTCCCATTCCGCCAGTTGCTGCGGATCGTCGGTTGCATAAAGCAGACCGCATCGACGGAAGCCGACGTCCTCTCCGATTTTGGACTCAAACTCACCCCATATCCGCAGGGCGACACCGGAGAGAGGCAGCTCGCGCTCATCCCGGTTCTGCTGGCGGCACCAACCCCAATTGCGGCTCGACTGCTCGCAGCCGACATGGCCCTTTTCGACCAGGGCTACAGACAATCCCCGCTCGGCAAGAAAGAAAGCTGCCGTTGTACCAATGATGCCGCCGCCGATGACGACGACATCAGCCTTGGCAGGAAGCTCTTGATCGTTGTGTATGCGTTTGACAATTGGAGACATTGGATTGACCTGAATTTATATCTGGCGGCCGACCTACAGTAAGTTTGCTGCCCCTCCGTCAGAAGATCTCGGGCAATGACGGCTATCGACGTGAAACGACGGTTTGAGCAGGCCTGGAAGCACCCAGGGCCTTAGCGTCGGATGGGCAATACATGTCGATGATATCTTCGGCCCGGGGGATCCGATTGCCGATGATATGGCCGATGGGCGGGGCCAGACTGATCAAAGATTGGTGCCATGGAATGTCCTCGAAGTGAGCTCAGGTGAATCTACCGGAGGAGGGCAAGCAGCATGCATCGAATGAAAATGTAGGCACGGCGGAAAGTTCCGTGTCCGGCGGCACGACAGTCAAAACTGCCGAGCTTGATGAGGTAGATTAGAATACAGCGGTAGCACGGCAGATGCCGTGATCGCGCTCATGTATCGGTCGCGGACGAGCGCGCACAATCGAAAATTAGAGATTCTGCCATGCCATCGGAAATTAATGAGTCCCCTGCGCTTGCTATGATCCATACGGTCCCTGGGATCATTCCCGCATTCAACGAACTCGTTGGTCTGCATCTGACCGGTTGGCGCTCGTTCAACATGTTAGATGAGAGCCTGCTCGGGAACACCATTCGCGAAGGCGCGCTGTCACCTCAAACTATGCGGCGGCTGGCGACACAAATTTGGTCGGCGGTGGATGCAGGGGCCTCGGCGGTGCTCGTCACCTGCTCTTCGCTCGGTCCTGCAGTGGATGCGGCAATGCCACTCTGCCCTATACCCCTCTTCCGTATAGATGATGGCATGGCGATTGAGGCGATCCAGCGCGGGAACCGAATTGGTGTCCTTGCAACTCTGGCTACAACAATGAACCCCACAACCCGCCTGATTGAACGCCATGCTGAAAGGGCAGGTCGTAGGGTTTCTGTGATAAGTCGTCTTTGTGAAGGAGCGTTTGACAAATTGCGACACGGCGACAGGGCGGCGCACGACGCTAGGGTACGGGAAGGCCTCGCTTCGCTCGTGGGCAGTGTCGATGTGGTTGTTCTTGCTCAAGCATCAATGGCAAATGCTCTAAGTGATACGCACCAGGCATCGTTGCCGGTCCTTACCAGCCCCGAGCTTGGCGTGCTGCACATATCCTGCGCACTAAAGGCGCGCTCCCGCGTTCAGGAAAGTGCGCACAGTTGACGTGAGCTTTCGGGAGGTTGCCCATTCGGAGCCTATGGAGCAGACTGGAGCTACCACACCTCGAGTAGGCGATCCGCTCGGGCGTACTGAAAGGTATGCCCGTCGCCAATCGTCTTTGCCCTGACGAACCTGCTCCGGCAGGATGCTTCAAGCTAACGCGGGAAAACCCAATGCCCGCGGTTTAGCGGTTTTCAGCAGTTCGAACCGACCGTCTCGATGCTGTGCAATCCTGACTCTCAAGCATTGACCAAAGAAGGCTTCGAGCCTCAGGCCGCGCGGCGTCGGCTGAAAAAGGCAGTTTGCCGCAACCGCCGCAGCGGCTGTGGCTCAGTGTCGGCAATAGGTCCGCACAAGTTCCGGATCCTGCTGGAGCCGGTCGAGCCAAGCCGGATCGAGCGTTGGCACCGATGAAAAGAGCAGTTGTGAGTAGGGGTGTTGCGGCGCCTTCACCGTCGAGGAGGTGATTTCCTCGACCTTACGCCCTCCGTACATCACTACGATTTCGTCGCAGATCGCCTCTACCACCGAGAGGTCGTGGCTGATGAAGATGTAGGAGAGGCCGAGTTCGCGTTGCAACTCCTTGAGCAGATCGATGACTGCGGCGGCGACCACCGTGTCGAGCGCCGACGTAATCTCGTCGCAGAGGATCAGCTTCGGATCGGCGGCAAGCGCCCGGGCGAAGTTGACACGCTGCTTCTGCCCGCCCGAGAGTTCGCCGGGCCGGCGATGACGCAGGTTGCGGGGCAGGTGCACCATGTCGAGCAATTGATCAATCCGGGCGCTCCGTGCCTTTCGATCCATGCCGTGGTAAAAGACCAGCGGCCTGGCCAGGATGTCCTCGACAGATTTCGCCGGGTTGAGAGCGGTATCGGCATATTGGAAGACGATCTGCATCTCCCGCAACTCATCACGCGAGCGCTCACGGGCGTTGTGGCGCAGTTCCGTGCCGTCGAAGACGATCTTGCCGACTGCGGCCGGCAGGATGCCGGCGATGGTTCGGGCAAGTGTCGACTTGCCACATCCGGATTCCCCGATGATGCCGAGGTTGCGTCCTCTTTCCACTGTCAGGCTTACGTGCTCGACCGCACGAACAAGCGGAAGGCCGTCAGCCTGGGGCTGCCCGTAACCGGCAACGACGTCCTCGATCTTCAGGAGCGGCGCCGTTGCACCCTCGGCAGCACCTGCAGGGCCGCGCGGTTTCGGCTCGAAGGCGGCGAGCAGCTGCCGGGTATAGGGATGCTTGGCATCATTGAGGATTTCTTCGGTGGTGCCAATCTCCTGGATCTCTCCACCTTTCAACACGACGATCCGGTCGGCGATCTGTGCGACAACGGCAAGGTCGTGCGAGACATAGACGCCTGATATGCCGCCTTTCTTCATGACCGACTTGAAGGCGCGCAGCACTTCGATCTGGGTCGTGACGTCCAGCGCCGTCGTCGGCTCGTCGAAGATGACGAGCGATGGATTGCCGATCAGCGCCATGGCGGCTGCCAGGCGCTGCAGCTGCCCGCCGGAAACCTGGTGCGGATAGCGGCTGCCGATCGTTTCCGGTTCGGGCAGGGACAGCGCCCGGAAGAGCTCGATCGCGCGGGCGCGGGCCTCTTCCGGCGACATCAGCTGATGAATTCGCGTAACCTCGATTACCTGATCCATGATCGGCGTGGCCGGGTTGAAGGCCGCGGCGGCCGATTGCGGCACATAGGCGACCTCGGTGCCGCGTAGTTTGGCGCGCTGCTTTTCGCTCAGCCTAACCAAATCCTTGCCGTTCACCGAAACACTGCCGCCGGAGATGCGACAGCCCGGACGAGTATGACCCATGAGGGTCAGCGCGATCGTGGTCTTACCCGAGCCGCTCTCGCCGATCAGCGCGACGATCTCGCCCTCGGCTATGTCGAGGCTGACGCCCTTGATGATCTCGACTCGCCGGCCGGAATCTGTGGTTGCATCGACCTTGAGGTCACGGATTTCAATGAAATGGCTCATGACTCGCTCCGGTCGCGGATTTTCTGCGGCAGGTTGTCGATCAGCAGATTGACGCTGATGGTGAGGCTTGCGATGGCAAGTGAGGGAAACATCACGGCCGGCGCGCCGAACGGCAGGCCGCCGATATTCTCTCGTACGAGTGCTCCCCAATCGGCATAGGGAGGCTGGACGCCGAGGCCGAGGAACGACAGTCCGGACAGCAGCAGAACGATGAAGACGAAACGAATGCCAAGATCGGCAAGCACCGGCCCGACAATGTTGGGCAGGATCTCCGAGCGAATGAGATAGAGGGTGCTTTCACCTCGAATTCGCGCGACCGTGATGAAATCCATCGCATTGATGTTGACGGCGAGCGCGCGCGCGAAGCGGTAGGCGCCGGGGATGTAGATCACCGACAAGGTCATGATCAGCACCGGGACCGAGGAACCGACGGCAGCCACGACCACCAGTCCGAACAGCTTGCTCGGGATGGAGTTGAGAGCGTCGAGGAAACGGCTGAGGAATGTGTCCAGCCAGCCCCCGGCGACCGCTGCGATCATGCCGAGCACTACGCCGCTGAAGCAGGCGATCGTAACCGCCGCGAGCGAGATCCCGACCGTGTACCGCGCGCCCATCAGGATCCGCGAGAGCATGTCGCGGCCGAGATAATCGGACCCGAGCCAGAGTTCACGGCTGATCGGGCCGAAATAGTCGAGATCGACGATCTCGCCGACCGGATAGGGGATGATCAGCGGCGCAAAGATTGCGACGAGAGCCCACGAGAGGATGATGGCAAGGCCGATCGCGCCGACGATGTTGAAGCGATAGCCGAACCGGGTTCCCGACAGCCGGCCGGAAGCAGTTTCTGAATGGGACATGGTCATCGTAGCCTCGGGTTTGAAAGGATGGCGATGATATCGGCGATGGTGATCAGCAGCAGGTAGCCAAGACAGAAGATCATTGCGCAGCTCTGGATTAGCGGCAGATCGCGGGTAGCGACGGCATCCAGCATCAGCTTGGCGATACCGGGATAGTTGAAAATAGTCTCCACGATGATGACGCCTCCGATTAGATAGGAAAGCGAAAGCGCAACCGCATTGACGATCGGGCCGAGCGCATTCGGCAGCGCATGTCGAAAGACGATGCGCGGCCGCGAGGCCCCTTTGAGCAATGCCATCTCGACATAGGGCGTATTGAGAGTCTCGATAACAGCCGCGCGCGTCATGCGAATCATCTGGGCCGAGACCACGAAGGTGAGGGTGATCACCGGCATGGCATAGACACGCAGAAGGTCGGCCAGACTGTGGACTTCATTGGCGAAAGATAGTGCCGGCAGCCATTTCAGATAGACGGCGAAGATGAGCGCAGCAGAGGTCGCGACCATGAATTCCGGTACGGAGATGACGCCGATGGTGATCACCGTGACGATCCGGTCGTAAAGAGTGCCGCGCAGCATCGCCGCAGTAATCCCAAGCGTGAGCGCGATCGGCACGGAGAAAAGCGCGGTGACGCCCGCCAATTTCAGGGTGTTGACGAAGCGGCCGGCAATGAGAGCAGCGATCGGCATTTCGTTGGCGTAGGACGTTCCGAGGTCGCCTTGCAGCAGCCCAGCCAACCAGCGCAAGAAGCGAAAGAGCGCCGATTCATCGAGATGCATGGCCTTGCGCAGGCCTTCGACGGCTTCCGGAGTGGCGGCCTGTCCAAGCAGGATCGACGCCGTATCTCCTGGCAGTAGCATTGTCGCGAAGAAGACGGCGAAGGAGACGATCACCAGGGTGACCACAGCGACGAACAATCTGCCCAGTACAAGGGATAAGACCTGGCGGTTCACGGGCGTCTTCCCTCTAAGTTCGAG
Source organism: Rhizobium sp. CNPSo 3670 (assembly GCF_057784555.1). Lineage (NCBI taxonomy): Bacteria > Pseudomonadati > Pseudomonadota > Alphaproteobacteria > Hyphomicrobiales > Rhizobiaceae > Rhizobium > Rhizobium sp. CNPSo 3670. The sequence continues at coordinate 8,160 of NZ_JBXSOL010000037.1, read as the reverse complement.
TTGAGTTGCATCTATGCACATGAAGGACTGGGGCGCGGCTGCAGCCCCAGTCTCCTGTGCTGCGTCACGCTTCAAGCCATACATACTCGGCGAAAGCATATCCCATCTGGCCGCCGAGGGGATTGGGTTCCAGGCCCTTGAGTTTGACCGTTGTGGCATCGACATTCGAGAGATAGGCCGGAATGATAGTACCAGCCTCTTGGGCGACCATGCCTTGCATCTCGTTGTAAATTGCCCTGCGCTTGTCCTGATCGAGAGAGCCGCGCGCCTCGATCAGCATCTTGTCGAACTTCTCCGACTTGTAATGGCTTTCGTTCCACGGCGCGTCCGAGGTGTAGAGCAGGGAGAAGAGGATATCTGGGGTCGGCCGCGGGTTGATATTGCCGAAATGGATCGGTGCCTTGAGCCAGTAATTGTCCCAGTAACCATCGGCCGGCACTCTCTGGACATCGAGCTTCATGCCGATTTCGGCACCGGCGGCCTGGATGATCATGGCCATGTCAATCGAAGAGTTTGCCGCATCGGAGGCGATGATCGGAATGGATTGTCCGAGGACGCCTGCCTTCTGGAAGTGGAACTTCGCCTTTTCAGGGTCGAAGTCCCGGGCCTTCAGCTCTGTATTGCGGTAGAAGTTTACCGGGGAGACGGGTTGGTCATTGCCGACCTCGCCGAGACCGCGCAACGCCGATTTGACGATCTGTTCACGGTTGACCAGATATTTCATGCCCTCGACGAAATCCCGCTTGTTGCCGGGCGCCATGTCCAGTCGCATGTTGAGATTGGTATAGTTGCCGGAGGTTGTCTTCGACAATGTGAAGCCGTCGCCCTGTGCCTCGACGAGGCGCATGGAACGGGGATTTATCGCGGAGGCGAGATGAATATCGCCCGCAAGCAACGCGTTGACGCGGGCGTTGTCGTCGCTGATGGCGAAATATTCGAACGAGTCGACGTTCGGACCCGATTTCCAGTAGTTCTTATTCTTGATTCCGACCGAGCGAACGCCCGGTTCGAACACTTCCTTGACGAAAGCGCCGGTGCCGTTAGCCTTCGTAAAGTCGGTCGTACCGTCGGCGACGATCATGAAGTGATGCATCGACAGGATGGTCGGCAGGTCGGCATTCGCGCTGGCGAGAGTGATCTCGACGGTCTGCTTGTCGACCGCTTTGAAGCCGGTCATCTGGGCGGCGATCTTGGCGACCTTCGAGCCGACTGACGGGTCGAGATGGCGCTTCAGCGAGAAGACGACGTCTTCAGCCGTCAGCGGTTTGCCGTCATGGAAAGTGACGCCCTTCTTCAGCTTGACCGTCCAGGTCTTGGCATCCTTGGATTCGATCGCCTCGGCAAGCTCCATTTGCGGCGTACCGCTCTTGTCGAGGAAAGTGAGGCGGTTATAAAAGGAGCAGCAACGGACGTAGTCGGTAGAGAGCGACGCCTTGGCGGGGTCGAGCGTATCGGCGGTCGAGGACGACCAGCCGGCCGCCTTGAGCGCCCCGCCTGAGACGGGCGTCGCGGCGAGCGCCTTGCCGGCGCGGCCGAGCACAACCCCGCCGGCGGACATGGCAACGCCGCCCGCGAGCATCATATGCAGCAACTCGCGACGGGTCGCACCGCGGCGAATGGCGGTTTCGATCATGGCGTCGTCGGATCTGGTCCAATTGGTGATCTTGTCGTTCATCTCATTCCCCTTTTCTTCTGTGACGGGGCTGCCTTGCTATGCGAGCCCGGTCCGGTGTTAAAATTCATGCGCGCGCGGCGGCCGCGGCCTCTGCGAGGCCTGCCATCGACGTGAAATGATAGTCGGGTGCAGTGAACTCGGCCGGCTCGATCGTGCCGCCGTAGCCTTTCTGGGCATGCCGTCGCTCGATCCAGCAATTGGTCAGGCCGAGTTTCCTGGATATTCCGATGTCGTGATACTGGCTCTGGGCGACATGCAGGATGTCATCTTTTGAATGTCCCTCCGAGGCGACGTAGTCGAATACCTTCTCGAAGAATGCGGGATCGGGCTTCTCCGTGCCGGTATCGTCGGCGGTGAAGGCCGCGTGGAAGGGATTGCCGAGCTCCTTCTCGAAGAATTCAAATGCCCAGCGGCGGGCGTTGGTCATCGCCACGAGGCGGTAATCTTTCGCGAGCTCTGCCAGTGCTGCTGCGCTGTCTGCGAAACTTTTCCAGCTCTTTGCCGAGTCCCGCAAACGTTCGCCGTATTTGCGATCGTTGGGCAGGCCGAGCTTCGGCGCGATCGCCAGGTAGACGCGCACGAGATCGTCGGGAAAGAGGTCGGCGTCGTCGGAGTAGCGGGCCTCGCGATAGAGGCTAAGCGCTCGCTCGCCATCGATTTCACTTCCTGTTTCGGCGGCGATCTCGGCAAGGCAGGCTTTGAGGCCGCCCTCGAAGTCGATAAGCGTGCCGACGACATCGAAGGCCATGTACTTGAATTCGGGAAGGCTCTTGTTCACGTGAATTCCCCAGTGTTCGGCTCCGATAGGAGCGCGGCCTCTCAAAGAAGAATTTTTTGTTCCGCCGGCGGGCTTATTGTCCCGCTCTTGTATGGAAGACCGCATCCGCCGGGATCCCGGTCTTTCTTCGTTTCAGTTTGTCACCTGCACCGCGCCGGATTCGCCGAATAGACCACATGAGGCGGCACAAAATACCGAATCTGACGCTTTCGCGGTATTCTCAAGTCCGCAGCGCCCGACGCACATCCGGGTCCTCCAGCGTCTCGTCCAGCGTCAAACGCGTGCGATCGACGATCGCATCGATTTCGGTTTCGGTGCAGCATAGCGGCGGCGCGTAGCCAAGCACGCCGTTGCCGAAGGCGCGGATGACGAGGCCGTTTTCCCAGGCGCGATCGAAGATGCGGCGCGCCGGCTCGGCGGATGCCGGCAGCGGCGTCCTGTTGACTTTGTCGACCACGAGTTCGATGGCAGCGAGCATGCCGCGCCCGCGGACATCGCCGACGAGCGGATGGTCCCTCAGCGATTCCAGCCCCTGCATCAGCCGCTTCCCGGCCTTGACGCCATTGTCGAGAAGGCCGTTTTCGTAGAGCTTCAAGACTTCGAGGCCGACGGCGGCGCTGACGGGGTGGGCCGAATAGGTAAAGCCATGACCAATCGCGGTGGCGCCTGCCCCGTCGGCGATCGTCTCATACACGTGATCGGCCATGAAGACGGCGCCCATTGGGACGTAGCCGGAGGTGAGGCCTTTGGCGGTCGTCATAAGATCAGGCACGACCTCTTCCTCACTGCAGGCAAAAAGGGGCCCCGTCCGGCCAAAGCCGGTGATCACCTCATCGGCGACAAAAAGGATGTCGTGCTCGCGGCAGAATTCCCGCATCGCCTTAAGCCAGCCCTTCGGCGGCACAAGCACGCCGCCCGAACCCTGGATCGGTTCGACGTAGAAGGCGGCGACGCGATCCGGCCCGATCGCCTCGACTTTGCTTTCCAGCGCCGCGAGCGAAGCCTCGATGATCGCCTGCGGGCTATCGCCGGCGGGGTTACGGTAGGCGTAATGCGACGGAATTTTATGCTGCCAGTCGAAAGGAAGGCCGAATCCGGCATGGAAGGCAGGCAAGGCGGTCAGGCCCGCACCCACCGTCGAGGAACCGTGATAACCCTGTTCGACCGAAATGAACTGATCGCGTTCGGGCCGTCCTCGGGCATTCCAGTAGTAGCGAATGAAGCGAACCGTGCTGTCCACCGCGTCGGAGCCGCCGAGCGTGAAATAGACATGGTTCAGATCCCCCGGCGCCCGGTCGGCAAGTTCGCCTGCGAGCCGGATCGCGGGCTCGGAGCCGAGGCCGAAATAGGCGGTTGCATAGGGAAGCTCCCGCATCTGCCGGGCCGCCGCCTCGACGATGCTGTCGTGGCCGTAACCGGCGTTGACGCACCACAAACCGGCGAACCCGTCTATCAATTGTTTGCCCGAGGCGTCGGTGACCGTTGCTCCCTTGGCGGAGGCCAGCACGCGCACGCCATGTTTTTCATGACTGCGGTAGGATGCCACCGGATGAATGAGATGGGCACGATCGAGTTCGATGAGCGAGTTGCTGTACATGGGATCTCCGGATCAGCCGAGGGCCTGGTTGGCTAGGGCAAAGGTGGTGACGGTCCGGGCGGCGAGGTCGCCGACCGAGGGCTTTTTCATAACGATCCCGCCGTCGACATGGGCTAGCCCCATCGTGACGAGCGATTGAGAGAGTCCAGTTTCGGCAGTCGTGTCCACCCTGAGGAACCGTCCCGCCCGTGCGGCGACGTGATGTTCGATGAGTTTCCTGGCGTCTTCTATATTCGCGGCGACCACGGGTCCGATCACCTCGCCGCGCCCGAAGGGACGCAGGCAGGCGAAACCCGAGGCACCGCCGTCGCGGCGAATGACAGCGAATTCGCCCACCTTTGCGAGGTAGGAGATGAGCTTTTCTCGGTCGGCGCCGAAGGCAAGACGGTCTAGCTGAATGATGGACGAGAGATCGTCGGCGGTGGCAGCGCTCGTGCCGACCGGCGCGCCGATTTCTCCGGCAAGGCCTTGGTGCTGAGCCACGGTTCCGGTTTCTTGGAAGCCTAGCTTCTGGTAGAGCGGCAGGCCCGCCGTTGTCGCCACGAGCCGCAGCGGCCTGTCGCCTGCGATCTGTAAGGCGGCATCCATCAGCCTGCGACCGAGGCCACGGCCGCGCATGGCTTCGTCGACGATGACCATGTTGATGGTCGCGCAATCTTGCCTGTAAGGTGTGACGAGCACGGTGCCGACGACCCTGTCGTTCTCGATTGCGACCACGCCTTCGCTCAAGGCGAGGGCCATCTGCCAGTCCTGCTGCCGATGAGGCCAGCCCGCCTGTCTGGAGAGTGCAACGGCTGCCTCCAGATGATCTGGGCTAAATGCAGCGATTTCGATCTGGCGTGTTTGCATCGGGCCGTCCTTCATGTCCTGCCCGCAAGTCTGCCGGAGCCCCGGCGGGCAGATCGTCTGAAGGCCGCGGTTCAGGCAGTATCTTATGGCTTTACGCCGTCGGGCTGCCGCATCTTATGCTAGAGCCGGACGATATCCATGCTGTCCAAAACCGGCTGGGGCCGGGTCGCTCGGGTCGTGGGGCAGGTCAGTGCATCATCGCCAGCGCTGCCGCAAAGAAGTCGTCCCCGCCGAAGTTTCCTGATTTCAACGCCAGAAGCATGTCGCCCTGCCGATTGCCGACCGTGCGCAACACCGGCACGCCCGGAGCAATCTCGGGTCCGATCAGAAATGCCGGGATGGCAAGCCTGTCGACTGCGGCCCCGGAGGTTTCGCCGCCGGCGACCACGAGGCGCCGCACGCCTCTCTCAACCAGTTCGGCTGCGATGATCGAGGTCGCGGTCTCGATCGCGTGGCCGGAGGCCTCCCGCCCGTATTGCGATTGCAGGCGGGATACCGTTTCCGGCGCCGCGCTGGCGGCGACTATGACGGGACCGGCGGAGATACGGTCTCCGGCCCAGGAAATAGCGGCGGCGATCTCATTCGAGCCTGATATCAGCCGCTCCGGATCAAGCCGCAGCACAGGCAACGACCGTTCGGCGACCTCGAGCTGGCGTAGCGTTGCCTTCGAACAGCTGCCGGCAACGATCGCCGAAAACCCGCCGACAGGGCGAATGATGTCTTCAACTGGTGTGCTGCCGGATATGCGGCCGGAACGGACGAGCGCCCGAGCAAGGCCGAGGCCAAGGCCGGAGGCACCGGTCGATACCGGCATTTCGAGCGCGATCTCGCCGAGCGTTTCCAGATCCCTTTCGAATATTGCGTCGGCGACAGTCATGGTCACGCCTGTCGTGCGCAACGCATCGAGCCTCGCCCTGGCGGCGGCAGGGCCGGCCGCAATCGTTGCCAGGTCGATCAGTCCGACGGCGCCGCGCGTTTGCCGGGCGAGAACCCGCACGAGATTGGCGTCGTGCATCGGGTTGAGGGGGTGATCCTTGAGCGGGCTTTCGTTCAATGGCTGGCCGCCGACGAACAGATGGCCGAGATAGACGGTACGCCCGGTTTCCGGAAAGGCTGGCGTAACCAGCACGCTGCCGCCGCCCGCAGCATCGCGCAAGGCCTCGGTGACGGGACCGATATTGCCGGCGTCGGTGGAATCGAAGGTCGAGCAGATTTTGTAAAGGACGTGGCTCGCGCCCCGCTGGCGCAGCCATCGCTCGGCTTCCGTGGCAGCCCTCACGGCCTCAGAGGCAGGGACCGAGCGGATTTTCAGTGAGACGACAACGGCATCCACGTCGGGCAGTGCGAGCGAGGGATCGGGGATGCCGACCGTCTGCACCGTGCGCAAGCCGTTCTTTGTCAGCGTGTTGGCGAGGTCCGATGCGCCCGTGTAGTCGTCAGCGATCGATCCGAGTGAAATAGCCATCGTCTAGTTCCGTGCAAAAGGGGCGAACCAGCCCAGGCCGTCCAGCGTGCGGCCTCGCGGAATATATTCGCAGCCGATGAAGCCATCATAACCCAGCCCGTCGATTTGGCTGAACAGATAGGGATAGTTCAGCTCTTCCCCATCCGGCTCGTTGCGTGACGGCACGCTGGCGATCTGGATGTGGCCAGTAATCGGCAGCAGGCGCCGCAATGCCATGGCAACGTCGCCATGGATGATTTGACGGTGATAGATGTCGAATTGAAGCTTCAGGTTCGGCAGGCCGCATTCGGCGATCAGCCGCTCGGCGATGCCAAAATCGTTCAGGAAATATCCCGGCATGTTGCGCCCGTTGATCGGCTCAAGCAGAAGGTCGATGCCCTTTTCCCCAAGCCGGCCGGCGGTGTAGGCGACGGAGCGCCGGTATGAGGAAGAGGCGTCCTGATTATGAGGATCGGCGATGCCCGCCATCAGGTGCAACCGTCTGACGCCGGTCGCCGCCGCATAGTCCAATGCCCGCTCGACATTGGCCTTCAGCTCGTCGAACCGTCCGGGAAGGGCAGCAATGCCGCGTTCGCCGGCGCCCCAGTCGCCCGGCGGCAGGTTGAACAGGGCCTGCTGCAGATTGTTGCGGGTGAGCCGTTCGGCAATAGCCTCGGGTGCGGCTTCGTAGGGGAAGAGATATTCGACGGCGGAAAAGCCGGCTTCGGCTGCGGCGTCGAAGCGGTCGAGGAAGGCCCATTCGTTGAACATCATCGTCAGGTTGGCGGCAAAAACTGGCATTATGGCTTCCTTTGCAGGCCCTGCGTTTCCTTGACGGAACCGGGCAACTCCGCGCCGGAAAGCTTGGCGTAGAGGCGCGCGAGTGAGGAATCGTCGTCGCGGCCCATGCCGGCCCCAGCCGCCGCCAGATACATTTGCAGAGCGGCTGCCGCGAGCGGTGCCGGATATCGTTCGGAGCGGGCCATATCCTGGACGATACCGAGATCCTTGACGAAGATCTCGATGCTGCTGAGCGGCGTATAGTCTCCGGCCAGTACATGCGGCACGCGGTTTTCGAACATCCATGAATTGCCAGCCGAGGCGGTGATGACTTCATAAACCTTGTCGAGGTCGAGACCCTGCTTGGCGGCAAAGCTGATGGCCTCGCATGCGGCCGCGATATGCACCCCGGCGAGAAGCTGGTTGATCATCTTGAATGCGGCGCCCGTACCGGCCGCGTCGCCGAGCTCGTAGACCTTGCCGGCCATGGCGTCGAGCCCCGGCCGCGCCGCATTGAAAGCCTGCCTGGAACCGGAAGCCATGATCGTCAGCTCGCCAAGTGCTGCCTTAGCCGCGCCGCCCGATATCGGCGCATCGAGATAGTGCAGACCGAGGGCCTCGGCCCGCTCCGCCAGAGCGCGTGCGACGGCCGGATCCATGGTTGCCGACGAGATGAATACGGCGCCGGCTTTCATCGCAGCCGCAACGCCCTGCTCCCCGAACAGCACGGCCTCGGTCTGCGCGCCGTTGACGACCACGCAGACGACGATGTCAGCCTCCCTGGCGGCGTCGGCAGGAGTCGCCGCGCCACGTCCGCCTTCGGCGACGAAGCGGTCCACTGCCGCCGGCGTTATGTCATATCCGATGACGTCAAGACCGGCGCGCTTCATCGAGCGAGCCATTCCCAGGCCCATGGAGCCAAGTCCGATCACGGCCGCGATGACGGTGTGGCCTGAATGTTCGGCAAGCGGTGTCATGGGAGTTTCTCCAGTCTTGAAAGAGCCATGCCTGGGCGGCGATAAGCGATTTTCTGGCAG
>NZ_JBXSOL010000036.1:0-36612 GCF_057784555.1 Rhizobium sp. CNPSo 3670 | reverse complement strand
GGAATGATGGGCTCGCTCAGATTTTCGGCATCGCCTCTTAGACTAGTACGGCGAGATGTTGTTCACTTACGGCCTTGGCTAGCATGTAAAACTCGGCCGACCGCCCACACTGCGCCGGGCATCCGCTTCAATAAAGGAAAAGTTGAGGCTGGTAATGCGAGCGAAGGATCGGCGAGTCAAAAGGCCAGCCTGACGGTGAATTCAGGCCAGGCCTGTTTTCAATGCGGGCCAGGACCCCTAACGCCGAGAATTGAACTCGTCGATGGCCGCACCGCGATGATGTGAGATCGCCCGGGGATTTGAATTACAGATCCGCGCGTCCTTGCCGTAGCAAGGCCGTGACGGGGTCCTGCACGCCTTTTCGCTTCAATACTCGAACGTCTTGTCGTCCGACTTGTATGCTCGTCGAAATTCGTCTTCCCAGGGATCGAAAAATTTCTCGCCGTTAGGAAGCGGCGGCTTAGCTGGCCGGTCGTCTTTTTTGTGCTGTTCGTTTGAATCGTTCATGCATCAGCTTGTAGCCAGAAGAGGCGAACGCGTCGACTATGCGCCGTACACATTTTGCGGAAACCGTTAGATTGCGTGATCGGATTCGGCAGTACCTTCTCCGCAATTTACCTGCTCGGGTTATAACTTAAACACCAAGCAGCCATTGCCTCAAATCTCCGCGCTACTTGTTCGCCTAGTTCCGAATCTGGCCCATCCTCGCAACCTTCGCGAACCTGATTAGCAGTCTTAGTGAGAACGCCGGCGGCGTCTTCCCGCGAGATAAGGCCTTTATCCATCAACAAATGCAAAGTGTTTATCGAAGCCAACGAATTCGCGCCGGAGATGACGTCATGCTCATTATCCCACAGATTGCTAGCCAACTGTGCCTCCAAATTATGTTGTCAAAGCATAAGAGCAGAGAGGGGCTCGAAGGTCCAGACGCGGCGAGACCGATTGGATCTTGGATGCCTGCAAGCTGAAATGGCAAAATAGTCCGAGCCAAAGCATGATGCTTGAGCCGGCTAGACGAAGCCGAGGAAATTGGCTGCGAGTTTGCCATAGCGTATGGCGAGGCGTCCCATTGTTTGAGCTTGGCGAAGTAACTCTCGACGCCCCAGCGCTGCTTGTAAGCAACGCTGATGCTTGCCGCGGCGTCGCGGCGGAATGATCATCACCCTGATGAAGGAGGATGTGATGGAGGCTGCCGGCATCCTGGCCGCAATCGGCGAGCACCTGTTTGGCCGGCAGTCCCCGAACGAGATCGCAGACCAGACCCATATCGTTCTGCTTCCCTAGGCCGAGATGGTAACGAACCGGCAGCTGGAGGGAATCCACTAGAGCATGGCCTTTGCTGCCTGACCTCCAAAAGTAAGTGTTGAACTGATCTGCTGCTCCGAATCCAAATCATTTGATTTCACTACAGCGCAGCCTCCGACGCTCAGTAAACTCGACGCGGTTCAAAATCCGCCGTATTAACGCCCGCCATCAGAATGAAAATTAGATCCTGGGCATCTCGATGGAACCCTGACGTGCCCGTACCGTTCTCCACTCAAGGGAGAATACGCATGTCGAAAACGCTTCTCTACGCCGCGACCAAGATTGACGAGATGAACAGTGCCTATTCGCCAATCGAAAGCCTGGCCGCCTTCCAGTGGAAGAACCGTGTCTTCATTCTTTTCGCCGACAGGGATAATGCCCGCGCGGCGCGCCAGGAAAACCAGCTGCTGGCCGACCGCAGCGCGCTCGATGAGCGCGATATGGTGGTGCTGAAGGTCTCGGGCGGCAAGGTGCGGGCGCTTTTCGGCGCTGCCGATGGCCTCGATGGCGAAATGATCCGCCGCGATCTCGATGCGCCGGAGACGGGTGAATTCGCCGCCTTCCTTGTCGGCAAGGACTGCACCGTCAAGCTCAAGGTCAGCGAGCCGATCACCAATGGCGAGCTCTTCGCCATCATCGACAGCATGCCGATGCGCGCTGCCGAGACGCTGAAGTCGGATAAATAGCCCCGACGAACATCGCAAACATAAAGGGAGGCGGTCATGTCCGTGCCCAACGAACCCATTCCCGATCAGCCGCCAATGCCGGCACCCGGCTGGAAGCCGGTGCCGCCGATCACCGAGCCGGAGCCGGACCGACTTCCCGATGAAGCGCCGGTCCCCAATCCCGATGAAAACGACGAGCCGGCCAAGCACGTTTCGGCGACTTAAAGGAAGATGTGGCGCTCGGCGCCGACGAGTTCCTGCAGGAAATCGACGACGCTGCGGACGCGCACGAGGTCGCGAGCCGTTTCGTGATAGGTCGTCCAATAGGCGCGCCGGATCGAAATGTCAGGCAGGATGCGCTGCAGTTCCGGATATTGCCGCGCGATATAATCATGCAGGATGCCGATGCCGGCGCCTGATCGCACCGCCTCCGTCTGGCCGATCGCCGTCGAAATTTCGAAGCCGGCGTCCCAGCTGCGCATTACCTCGCCGGAGAAATTCAGCGAGGCGGTGAAGATCAGATCCTCGACATAGCCGATGCGCGGATGCGCCTTCAGTGCCTCCACATCGCCGGGTCTTCCGTTTGAGCCGAGGTAGTCGCGTGAGGCATAGAGGCCAAGTGTATAGTCCGTCAGCTTGGAGGAGACGAGCCGGCCCTGTTCGGGACGTTCCAGCGTGATGGCGATATCGGCCTCACGCTGCGACAGCGAGAAGGAGCGCGGCACCGGCACAAGCTGGATCTTCAGCGCTGGGTGGCGCTCGATCAGCCTGCCCATGCGCGGTGCAAGAAAGGAGACGCCGAAACCATCGGGCGCGCCGACGCGCACCGTCCCGGCGATCGCCGTGTCGGTGTGGCCGAGATTGGCCTGCGCCGCGAGCATTTCGGTTTCCATCCGCTCGGCGGCGTTAAGGAAGATGCCGCCTTCGGCCGTCAGCTCGCAGCCGTTCGTGCGGCGCACGAAGAGCCGCGTCTTCAGCGCGTCTTCGAGCGACGTCAGCCGGCGCGAAAGCGTGGCGTGGTTAAGCCCCAGGCGCTTCGAAGCGGCAAGGATCTGTCCGGTTCGGGCGACGGCCAGGAAAATGCGAACGTCATCCCAGTTCATCACTTGGCCCGCATTGCAATCGGATCGACCTCGATAAGCGTCAGCGACGTCACCATGCCGGCCGTCTCCTTCTTGTATTTGAGGAAATGCGGTGTCCGCAGATGGGCCTCATAGGCCTTTTGGTCGGCGTAAACTTCGAGAATGCGAACGCGGTTTGGAACCTGGCGCATGGAAACGGCGCTGAGCGAAAGGACACCCTCTTCCAGCGCGACCGAAGCCTCGATTTCCTCCGCAAGCAACGTCCGATAGTCGTCGAGCCTCTCGGCGGCGATCTCCAGCTCCGCCATTCGCACGACAGGATTTTGGCTCATCGGTCGACCTTTCTGAGTTTGACTTGTCCGCAGGACGCGGCAAGTTCGGAAGCAGCAGCGCTGCCTCGGAGCTATAAAATGCGCACAACAGTTGCTTATATCAACGCGTTGATTTGTGCAAATTGAAGTGCGATTATAGGCCATCCAAACAGGAGGAACATCCATGCGTGAGATTGGACATTTCATCGGCGGCAAGCAGGTCGCCGGCACCAGCGGCCGCGTCAGCAACGTCTACAATCCGGCGACCGGCGAAGTGCAGGCGACCGTCGCCCTCGCCAGCGTCGAGGAGCTTCGCGCCGCCGTCGAGAACGCCAAGGCCGCGCAGCCGAAATGGGCTGCCACCAACCCGCAGCGCCGCGCTCGCGTCTTCTTCAAATTCGTCGAGCTCCTGAACAAGCATATGGACGAACTTGCCGAATTGATTTCGAAAGAACACGGCAAGACGATCGAGGATGCCAAGGGCGACGTCGTTCGTGGCCTCGAAGTCTGCGAATTCGTATGCGGCATCCCGCATCTCGCCAAGGGTGAGTTCACCGAGGGCGCGGGTCCGGCGATCGACATGTATTCGATCCGCCAGCCGGTCGGAATCGGCGCCGGCATCACTCCCTTCAATTTTCCCGGCATGATCCCGATGTGGATGTTCGCGCCGGCGATCGCCTGCGGCAATGCCTTCATCCTGAAGCCCTCCGAGCGCGATCCCTCCCTGCCGATCCGTCTTGCCGAACTGATGATCGAAGCCGGTCTGCCGGCCGGCATCCTCAACGTCGTCAACGGCGACAAGGGTGCCGTCGACGCGATCCTCACCGATCCCGATATCGGCGCCGTTTCCTTCGTCGGCTCCACGCCGATCGCCCGCTACGTCTACGGCACGGCAGCCATGAACGGCAAGCGTGCCCAGTGCTTCGGCGGCGCCAAGAACCACATGATCATCATGCCGGATGCCGATATGGATCAGGCCGTCAACGCGCTGATGGGCGCAGGCTATGGTTCGGCCGGCGAGCGCTGCATGGCGATCTCGGTTGCCGTTCCAGTCGGCGAAGAAACCGCCAACCGCCTCGTCGAGAAGCTGACGCCGAAGATCGAATCGCTGCGCATCGGCCCCTATACCGACGACAAGGCCGACATGGGCCCGCTCGTCACAAAGGAAGCCTATAACCGCGTTCGCGGCCTCATCGACCGTGGCGTCGAGGAAGGCGCCAAGCTCGTGGTCGATGGCCGCGACTTCAAGCTCCAGGGCTATGAAGACGGTTATTTCGTCGGCGGCTGCCTGTTCGATCACGTCACGCCTGAGATGGACATCTACAAGACCGAGATCTTCGGGCCTGTTCTTTCCGTCGTTCGCGCCCAAAACTATGAGGAAGCGCTGTCGCTGCCGATGAAGCACGAATATGGCAACGGTGTTGCGATCTACACCCGCGACGGCGACGCCGCCCGCGATTTTGCCTCGCGCATCAATATCGGCATGATCGGCATCAACGTTCCGATCCCGGTTCCGCTCGCCTACCACTCCTTCGGCGGCTGGAAGGCCTCAAGCTTCGGCGACCTCAACCAGCACGGCACGGATTCGATCAAGTTCTGGACGAAGACAAAGACGGTCACCGCGCGCTGGCCCTCCGGCATCAAGAGCGGCGCCGAGTTCGTCATGCCGACGATGAAGTGATCTGCGCGACAGTTCGAACTACAATGCGGGGGCCTTCGGCCCCCGTTTCATTTGAGCGTTGGCAGGCCATTTTGGACTATAACCAGACGATCGCGGAGCAGGATTGATGTCGCGGCAAATGGCCTCATAAGCTGAATGCGAATTTCATATTTTGGAATTGTTCAAAACTGCCAAACCGCCTATATACGTCTGAACAGGCACGAGTCAGGAGATCGGCATGCGGTTGACGAAGCAGACCAACTATGCGGTTCGCATGTTGATGTATTGTGCTGCCAACGAAGGGCAGCTGAGCCGGATTCCGGAAATTGCCAAGGCCTACGGGGTTTCCGAACTCTTTCTTTTCAAGATCCTGCAGCCGCTGAACAAGGCGGGTTTGGTCGAAACCGTGCGCGGCCGTAACGGCGGCGTGCGTTTGGGCAAACCGGCGGCCGAAATCACGCTCTTCGACGTCGTGCGGGTCACGGAAGACAGTTTCGCCATGGCCGAATGCTTCGAAGACGACGGCATGGTCGAATGCCCGCTGGTCGACAGCTGTGGCTTGAACTCGGCGCTGCGCAAGGCGTTGAACGCCTTCTTCGGCGTGCTTTCGGAATATTCGATCGACGACCTCGTCAAAGCCCGTCCTCAGATCAATTTCCTGCTGGGAATTACCGGCGAGCAGCACTACCGCAAGCCGGCGGCCGTTGCCCCCGCCGCCTGATTTGAAGAAACAGGTCTGACTTATGAAACCGCGGTTGCCTCGGCGATTGCGGTTTTTGTTTGCGCCGTCCGCTTGCGCATAAGGGTGCTGAAATGTCCAACATGCGCTGCTGAGAGGGCGCAATTATCCAAAATGCGACGAAATCCCGGACATTTTTGTCCGAATATTTCCGAATAAGGCTGATTTTTGACCAAAAATTTCTAAAATTGTCCAGCTGGAAAAATTTTCTCCGTAGGCCGTTGCTTTCAGTAGATAAATGTCGTTCCATCGACCGTCGATCGGGATGCCTACGGGTCTCCAGACATCAAAAAAGAACAACCGGGAAACAATATTATGAAAAAGATCTCTGTCATGCTGGCAGCGACGGCCCTGATTTCGGTCATGGCGACGTCCGCCTGGTCCAAGACCCTTGTTTATTGCTCCGAGGGTTCGCCGGAAGGCTTCGACCCGAGCCTCTATACGGCAGGCACGACCTTCGACGCGTCCTCGCGCACCGTCTACAGCCGCCTCGTCGAATTCAAGCATGGCGGCACCGAGATCGAACCTGGTTTGGCCGACAGCTGGAGCGTTTCGGACGACGGCAAGGAATACACTTTCAAACTTCATCCCGGCGTCAAGTTCCAGACTACCGACTTCTTCACCCCGACGCGCGATTTCAACGCCGACGACGTCGTGTTCTCCTTCGAGCGCCAGCTGAAGTCCGACAATCCGTGGAACAAGTATGTCGAGGGCGGTTCTTACGAATACGCCGCCGGCATGGGCTTCCCGGAACTGATCAAGTCGGTCGAGAAGGTCGATGACCTTACGGTAAAGTTCACGCTCAACCATCCCGAAGCGCCGTTCCTGGCCGACCTCGCCATGGACTTCGCTTCCATCATGTCCAAGGAATATGCCGACAAGCTTGCCGCCGACGGCAAGATGGCGCAGCTGAACCAGCAGCCGCTCGGCACCGGCCCCTACACCTTCGTCGCCTATCAGCCGGATGCCGTCATCCGCTACAAGGCGAACGAGACCTATTTCAAGGGCAAGGAAAAGATCGACGATCTGGTTTTCGCGATCACCTCTGACGCTGCCGTGCGCGCTCAGAAGCTGAAGGCCGGCGAGTGCCACCTGATCCCTTATCCGAATGCCGCCGATGTTCCCGAACTGAAGAAGGATGAAAATCTGACCGTCCTGGAGCAGCCCGGCCTCAACGTCAGCTACCTTGCCTACAACACGCAGATGGCGCCCTTCGACAAGCCGGAAGTCCGCCGCGCACTGAATTCGGCGATCAACAAGCAGGCGATCGTCGACGCGGTCTTCCAGGGTGCGGCCACCGTTGCCAAGAACCCGATCCCGCCGACCATGTGGTCTTATAACGACGCCGTTCAGGACGAGAAGTACGATCCGGACGCGGCCAAGAAGGCTCTGGCCGAGGCCGGCGTCAAGGATCTCAGCATGAAGGTCTGGGCGATGCCGGTATCGCGCCCCTACATGCTGAATGCGCGCCGCGCTGCCGAACTGATCCAGGCCGACTTCGCCAAGATCGGCGTCAAGGTCGAGATCGTCACGCATGAATGGGCCGAGTATCTGAAGCTCTCCTCAGACGTGAAGCGCGATGGCGCCGTCATTCTCGGCTGGACGGGTGACAATGGCGACCCCGACAACTTTATGGATACGCTGCTCGGCTGCGATGCCGTCGGCGGCAACAACCGCGCTCAGTGGTGCAACAAGGAATACGACGACCTCATGACCAAGGCGAAGCTGACGGCCGATGTCGGCGAGCGCACAAAGGCCTATGAGCAGGCGCAGCTGATCTTCAAGAAGGAAGCCCCCTGGGCAACCCTCGACCATTCGCTCGTCTTCGTTCCGATGAGCAAGAAGGTCTCGGGCTTCAAGATGGACCCGCTCGGCATTCACCGTTTCGACGGCGTCGACGTATCCGAATAACAAGAATAATGTAAGAATGCCCGGCATAGCTGGGCGCAGCCGGCGGTCAGGACCTCCTGACCGCCGGAAACTATTGGACATCTGCCATGTTGCGTTTTTTTATCGGCCGCCTTGCGGTGCTGATCCCGACATTTCTCGGCGTTTCCCTAATTGCCTTCTCGTTCATCCGCCTGCTGCCCGGAGATCCCGTCATGCTGCTCTCGGGCGAACGCGTGATGGCGCCGGAGCGGCACGCCCAGATCATGCACGATCTCGGTTTCGACCGGCCCATGTATATGCAGTATTTCGACTATCTCGGAAAAGTGCTGCAGGGCGATCTCGGCACCTCGATCGTCACCAAGCGGCCCGTTCTCGGCGAATTCCTGACATTGTTTCCGGCAACACTGGAACTGTCCTTCTGCGCCATCATCCTTGCGGTCTGTCTTGGCGTGCCCGCCGGCGTCTTTGCGGCCGTCAAGCGAGGCACGTGGTTCGATCAGAGCGTGATGGGTGTCGCCCTCGTCGGTTATTCCATGCCGATTTTCTGGTGGGGTCTGCTGCTCATCATCTTCTTCTCCGGCTATCTCGGCTGGACCCCGGTTTCGGGCCGCATTTCGCTGATGTATTTCTTCAAGCCGGTGACCGGCTTCATGCTGATCGACAGCCTGCTGTCAGGTCAGAAAGGGGCCTTTGCTTCGGCCGTCAGCTATCTCATTCTGCCGACCATCGTGCTGGCGACCATCCCGCTCGCCGTCATCGCCCGCCAGACGCGCTCGGCCATGCTCGAGGTTCTCGGCGAGGACTATGTCCGCACCGCACGCTCGAAAGGTTTGAAGCCGCTGCGCGTCGTGGGCGTGCATGCACTGCGCAATGCAATGATTCCCGTCATCACCACGATCGGCCTACAGATCGGTGTCCTTCTTGCAGGCGCCATCCTCACCGAGACGATCTTCTCCTGGCCGGGCATCGGCAAATGGATGGTCGATTCGGTGTTCAAGCGTGATTACGCGGTGGTCCAGGGCGGCCTTCTCCTGATCGCCGGCGTCATCATGCTGGTCAATCTGGTTGTTGACGTCCTCTACGGCTTCATCAATCCGCGCATTCGTCACTAGGAGCGGTCCATGAGCACGGTCACCATCAAAACCGGCCAGCCATCCGCTCTTGCGGAATTCTGGCATTATTTTTCCCGCAACAAGGGCGCCGTCATCGGCCTCGTTGTTTTCGTCATCATCCTCGTCGTTGCGATCTTTGCACCGGTTTTTGCGCCGCATGCGCCGAACGAGCAGAATCGTGAAGTGCTCTTGGCAGTGCCGGCCTGGATGGAAGGAGGCCACGCCTCCTTTCCGCTCGGAACGGATGCCGTCGGCCGCGATATCCTCTCGCGCCTGATCTATGGCGCGCGCTTCTCGCTCTTCATCGGCGTCGTCGTCGTCACGCTTTCGGTCATATGTGGTGTCCTGATCGGCCTCGTCGCCGGCTATTTCCGCGGCCGGATCGATACCGCCATCATGCGCCTGATGGACATTATCCTGGCCTTTCCGTCGCTGCTGCTCGCGCTCGTGCTGGTGGCGGTCCTCGGACCTGGCCTTACCAACGCGATGATCGCGATTTCGCTGGTTAACCAGCCGCATTTCGTGCGGTTGACCCGCGCCTCGGTCATTTCCGAGCGTGAGAAGGAATATGTGATCGCCTCGCGCGTCGCCGGCGCGGGCACGCTCCGCCTGATGTTCAAGACGATCCTTCCGAACTGTCTCGGGCCGCTGATCGTTCAGGCGACGCTTGCCTTCTCGGCGGCGATTCTCGATGCCGCCGCCCTCGGCTTTCTCGGTATGGGCGCTCAGCCGCCGACACCCGAATGGGGCACCATGCTCGCCGAGTCCCGCGAATTCATCTCGCGTGCCTGGTGGGTCGTGACATTTCCGGGTCTTGCCATCCTCATCACCGTTCTTGCCATCAACCTGATGGGCGACGGCCTGCGCGATGCGCTTGACCCCAAACTGAAGAGGTCGTGATGCCGCTCCTCGAAATCGAAAATCTGACTGTCGAGTTCCAGACGTCATCCGGTCTTTTCCGCGCGGTCGATGGCGTATCGCTCACCTGCGACAAGGGCGAGATCCTCTCGGTCGTCGGTGAATCCGGTTCGGGCAAATCCGTCGCCATGCTGGCCCTGATGGGGCTCCTGCCGTGGACGGCGAGAATCACCGCCGACCGCATGCAGTTCGACGGCAAGGATCTGCGCGGCATCTCCGGCCGCCAGCGCCGTCGGATCGTCGGCAAGGAGATGGCGATGATCTTCCAGGAGCCGATGTCGAGCCTGAACCCGTGCTTCACTGTCGGTTTCCAGCTCGGCGAGACCCTGCGCGTCCATATGGGCCTCAACCGGAAAGAGCGCCGCGAACGTTCGATCGAACTCTTGAGTCTCGTCGGCATTCCAGCACCCGAAGACCGCCTGTCGAACTTCCCGCACCAGATGTCGGGCGGCATGAGCCAGCGCGTCATGATCGCCATGGCGCTCGCCTGCAATCCGAAGCTCCTGATCGCAGACGAGCCGACGACGGCGCTCGACGTGACGATCCAGGCGCAGATCCTCGATCTGCTCGTGCGCTTGCAGAAGGAGCAGGGCATGGCGCTGGTGCTGATCACTCATGACATGGGCGTCGTCGCCGAAACCGCCGAGCGCGTACAGGTGCAATATGCCGGTCAGAAGGTCGAGGAGCAGCCGGTGAAGGCACTGTTCCGTGACCCGCACCACCCCTATACGGCAGCCCTGCTTGCCGCCTTGCCTGAGCGCGCCGAAGTCGGCCAGCGCCTTCCCTCGATCGCCGGCGTCGTTCCCGGCCAGCACGGCCGCCCGACGGGCTGTCTGTTCGCCCCGCGCTGCGGCTATGCCACGGTCGAATGCGAGCGCGGTGTCGTGCGCCAGGGGCCCGAACTCGGCCGGGCGCTGTGCAACTATCCACTGAAGGACGGCAAGCCGCTGGGCCATCCCGGTGTCATGCGCGTTGAAACTGCAGGAGACCTGGTATGACGGGCGCTGTTCTCGAGGGCAGGGATCTCGCCCGTTTCTACACCGTCAACCGCGGCCTCTTCAAAGCCGACGCCACGGTCAAGGCGCTGAACGGCGTCAGCTTCAGCCTCCATTCCGGCAAGACACTTGCCGTCGTCGGTGAGTCCGGCTGCGGCAAGTCGACACTTGCCCGTCTGGTCACGATGATCGAGGATCCGACGGCCGGCGAATTGCTGATCGACGGCAAGCCGGCGCGGGTCGGCGACCGCAGCCTGCGCAGCCAGGTGCAGATCGTCTTCCAGAATCCCTACGGTTCGCTCAACCCGCGCCAGAAGGTCGGTGCGATCCTGGAAGAACCGCTAAAGATCAATACCGATCTCGATGCCAGCGCCCGCCGCCGCAAGGTGGAGGAGATGATGGCCCGTGTCGGCCTGCGCCCGGAGCATCACGGCCGCTACCCCCATATGTTCTCCGGCGGCCAGCGCCAGCGCATCGCCATTGCCCGCGCGTTGATGCTGCGGCCGAAGGTGCTGGTGCTCGACGAGCCAGTTTCGGCCCTTGATCTGTCGATCCAGGCGCAGGTGCTGAACTTGCTTATGGACCTGCAGAAAGAGATGGGCCTTGCCTACCTCTTCATCTCGCACGGCCTCTCGGTGGTCCACCACATCGCCGACGAGATAATGGTGATGTATCTGGGTCGCCCGATCGAAACCGGTCCCGCCGCCGAAGTCTTCGCCCGGGCGCGCCATCCCTATACGGCCGCCCTGCTGTCGGCGACCCCGATCGCCGACCCCGAGCGCGAGAAGACCCGCATCCGTCTGCAGGGCGAACTGCCGTCGCCTCTGAAGCCGCCGTCCGGCTGCCACTTCAACCCGCGTTGCTGGAAGGCGCAGGACTATTGTCGCCAGGTTTCTCCCGAATTAAGTGGAGAAGGCGCACAACAATATGCCTGTCATTTCCCGCTCGACTGAGCGGAAGCCGCCGTTTGAGAGGAAAAATGCAGGACGATCGGATCAACAAACCCCATGCGATCATCGTCATGGGGGTCAGCGGCTGCGGTAAGTCCTCGGTCGGCGAGAAACTCGCCGAGGCCTTGCACCTCCACTTCGTTGAAGGTGATGCGCTTCATCCGGCTTCCAATGTGGAGAAGATGTCGAAGGGCATTCCCTTGACCGATGAGGATCGGATGCCCTGGCTCGACCTGATCGGCAAACGCATGCAGGCATCGCTGGACAAAGGCGAGGGCATCATCGTCTCCTGTTCGGCGCTGAAGCGCATCTATCGCGACAGGCTGAGGGCTGCTGCCGGCGGCAATCTGCTCTTTGTCTACCTCGAAGGATCGAAGGCGCTGCTGACCAAGCGCATGGGCGAGCGCAAGGGGCATTTCATGCCGGTTTCGCTGCTCGAAAGTCAGCTGGCGACACTCGAGGTGCCGACAGGCGAACCCGGTGTCGTCACCGTCGATATCGGCGACACCATCGAAGGCATTGCGGCAACGGCCCTCAGGGGTCTCTCCACCCTCGGTGTTATGGCCTGAAGCGCTGCGGCGAGTAGGCCGAAATATCGATGAACGGCGTCTCGCCGGTGATGAGTTCCGCAAGCACGCGGCCGGTCACCGGCCCGAGCGTCAGCCCATGATGGGCGTGTCCGAAGGCGAACCATAGGCCCTGATGGCGCGGCGCCTTGCCGATGACGGGCATCATGTCTGATGTGCAGGGGCGCGCGCCCATCCATGGTTCGGGATCGAGCCTTCCTCCGAGAGGAAAAATGCTACGCGCCACGGCTTCGGCCCGGTCGAGCTGCACCGGCGTCTTCGGTGCGTCAAGCCTTGCGAACTCCGCCCCGGTCGTCAGGCGGATGCCTCGGTTCATCGGCGCCAGCAAATAACCGCGTTCGGCATCGAGGATCCAGTTGTTGAGCATGGCATTGCCCTTGGCGGCATAATGCATGTGATAGCCGCGCTTGACGCCGAGCGGAAAGGAATAGCCGAGCCGGCGCGTCGCGACGGCTGCCCAGGGGCCGAGCGCCAGGACCGCGTCCTCCGCTTCGAGCGGGCCCTCGCTGGTCATGATCTTCCAGCCGGCGCCGAACTGGCCGAGCGAAGCGGCATCGCCCGTGACGAAGCGCCCGCCAAGGCTTTCGAAATAGCGGCGATAGGCTGCTGTCAGCGCATGCGGATCGAGCACCGACCAGGGATCGCGCCAGCGGATACCGCCGGCGAAGGGGACGGTAATATCGGGTTCCATGCGGGCGATATCGGCCGATGTCAGGCTGTCATAGGTCACACCGAATTCGCTCTGCCAAAGCGCAGCCTCGGCGAGGGCCTCGTCGCGCATCGTCTCGGTCCGGAAGATCTTCACCCAGCCGTCCTTACGGATCAGCGCCTGCGCTTGCGAGGCCTCGATCAGATCCTTGTGCTCGGCAACCGAGTTTTCGATCAGCGGCGCGTAGGCCCGTGTGATGACCGCGTGGCGCCGGGCATTCGAGTTCCACCAGTAACGGGCAAGGAAGGCGAGCTGGCTTGGCAGGGCACTGAGATGATAATGGGCATCGATTTCGTTGTTGAGTGCATAACGCAGCAACATGCCGAGCTGCTGGGGGAAGCCGTAAGGCGCAACCCCTTCGCGCTGGATCAGGCCGGCATTGCCGAAGGAGGTTTCGCTGCCCGGATCCTTCCGGTCGATCAGCGTTACCGGTCGGCCGCGCCGCTGAAGATGGATTGCCGTGGACACCCCGACGATGCCGGCGCCGAGCACGATTGCGTTCTTCGTCATTCCCCTGCATTCCGCATTGTCATCGGTTGAAAATGCCCTCGCCGATCCCGCAGCGCAAACGAAAAATCGCATTCATTTCAAAATCATTGCGCTTTCCAGTGCGGCATTTTCAGCCTTTACGCGCACATGCAGGATGGCAGCATTGAAAAGCGAAAAGACGATAGCATAGGCGGGCAGGCCGAAGGCAAAGGGAAGAGCGACAATCTCGCCGATGACGATCGCATAGTTCGGATGCCGGAGGAGGCGATAGGGTCCCGATTTCACCAGCGGCGTGCCGGGCACGATGATGATGCGTGTCGTCCAGCGGTCCTTCAGCGTCGCCAGCACCCAGAGCCGCAGCGCCTGTAGCCCCATGAACACCAAAAACCAGAAGGGTTGAACCGGCCTGCCTGGCGCCAGCAGCCAAAGCCCCATGATCCAGGCGGCATGCAGCGTCACGATGATGGGATAATGCTCCGGGGCGACCTCCCGGCCGCCTCTGGCGAGCAGGGCGGCAGTGTTGCGCCGGGCAAGCACGAGCTCGCCCAGCCGCTGCAGCGTCACGAATGTCAGGAGCACAATCGACGGCCACATCATGCCGCCCTCCGCAGCGTCACGCAACTCGCCGAAAAGCCTGGCCCCATGGCGATCATCGCCGCCCGCTCCGGCAGTCCGGCGCGGATTGCCCGCTCCAGCACGAACAGCACGGTCGGCGAAGACATGTTGCCATATTCGGCAAGGACGGCTCGTTCGTGGTCGAGCGTGCCGGGTGTCAATGAAAGCGCGCTCTCCATCGCAGCCAACACCTTCGTGCCGCCCGGATGGCAGATGAAGCGGTCGATATCTGGCAGTCCCAGCCCGTTTCGCGCCAGGATGGCCATCACCGCCGGGGCGAGTTCCCGTTCGGCGAAGGGCGGCAAGGATTGCGCCAGCACAATGCCGAAGCCGCCATCGTCGATCTTCCAGCCCATGATATCGAGCGTGTCCGGGAAGAGGTGCTCGCCTGTTGATTCCACTTCGGCCAGTCCGCCTTCGCCGGCGCGGAGCACGCAGGCGGCCGCGCCGTCGCCGAACAGCGCTGTCGCAATGATGTTCGGCCGCGTCAGCTCGTCCAGCCGGAAGGCGAGCGTGCAAAGCTCGATCGAGACGAAAAGTACGACGGCACCCGGGCGGCTCCGTGCCAGCCGCGCCGCGATGGCAAAGCCCGAGACGCCGGCCGCGCAGCCGAGCCCGAAGACCGGCACCCGCTCGATATCGGCCCTGAAGCCCATGCGGCGGGCAAGCTGCGCATCGAGGCTCGGCGTCGTAAAACCGGTGGAAGAGACGGTCACGATACAATCGACATCGCCAGCGCTGAGGTCCGCCCGGCGAAGCGCCAAGGTGGCCGCCTCGACGAAAAGCGCGCTCGCCACCTCGGCATAGGCCTGCATGCGGTCCTGCCAGCCATGCGTTTCGTCGAACCAGGCAAGCGGCCGCGCCGCATGGCGCTTGTTGATTCCGGCGCTGTCGAAGACGCGGGCAAGATGATGGAAATCCTCGAAACGGCCGGCAAACAGCCGGGCCGAGGCTTCGGCCGCCTGATTTTGCAAGATGACATGTTCGGGCGTGGCGGTGGCGAGGCTGACGAGACTGACGGTATCGGTCACGGAATTCTCCTTGTCGTTCCGGCGCAATGCTGAAAACACCCGGTCCCGATGATTTATTCGGCTTTGGACTTCACGAAGCAGTGATGGAGAAAATAGAGAGGCCGGCGAATAAAGCCCGGGGCAGCGGTGTTCTCTCCCCGCAACGTCACTTTCGAGGAGTTTTTCCATGACGATCATGACAGCCCGTATCGCTTCCGTCCTTCTTGGCGGCTGCCTTGCCGCTTCGCTCTTCTCCGGCCCGGTCTTTGCTGTCGGCAACGACAACAGCACGATGCCGACCTGCAAGAAGGGCGAGATCTATGACCAGAAGACCAAGAAATGCGTCAAGCAGCAGAGCGCCAATGTCTCGGACGAGAACCGTACCGACTATGCCTATTCGCTGGCCAAGGCCGGCCGTTATGAAGAGGCGCTTGCCATGCTCGATACGGTCAAGGACCAGAACAGCGCCGAGGTGCTGAACTATCGCGGTTACGCCACCCGCAAGCTCGGGCGCACCGACGAAGGCATCTCCTACTACCTGCAATCGGTGAAAATCGATCCGCAATACGCCAAGGTCCGTGAATATCTCGGCGAAGCCTATGTCATCAAGGGCCGGCTCGATCTCGCAAAGGAGCAATTGAACACGATCAAGGCGATCTGCGGCACGGCTTGCGAGGAATATCAGGATCTGAACGCTGTCATCCTCGACCCATCGAAGATCTGAGCTTAGGCCACTAGCGGGAATGGAGCCGGGAAAGGATATCCGAATGTCGGTCGCGCACGCTACAATTCCTGCCTATAGTCGCGCGAGAATAGAATCGCCTGTTCATCAGGCGGTTCCAAGGGATGCAGGATTGGCGGAGGCGGTCATCGCGAGCGAAGCGGATATCAGGAGCGGTCTGACGGAAAACCTGGCCAGGCTCTGGTGTTATGGTCTCGTTCTCTCGCATCAGCGCGATGTCGCCGACGATCTGGTGCAGGCGACCTGCCTTCGCGCGCTCGAGCGCGCCGGCCAGTTCGTTCCCGGCACCCGGCTCGACCGCTGGCTGTTTTCGATCCTGCATTCGATCTGGCTGAACGAGATCCGCTCGCGCCGGGTGCGCCAAGGCCAGGGTTTCGTCGATGCCGGCGAGGCGCTGACGTTCGACGGCGCACACGATACCGAAACGCATGTGATGGCGGGGCAGGTGCTGAAGCAGGTAAATGCGTTGCCCGAGGCGCAGCGAACGGTGGTTTTCCTCGCCTATGTGGAAGGACTTTCCTATCGCGAGGTAGCCGGCATACTGGATATTCCGATCGGGACCGTGATGAGCCGGCTGGCGGCCGCCCGCGCCAGGCTCTCCGGCGCCGCACGGGAAGGGGGACGGCCATGAGCACGAAACACACCATTCCCTCCGACGAGGTCTTGACCGCCTTCATCGACGGCGAACTGACGGCGGAAGAGGCAGCTCGCATCGAGGCGATCGTGCAGGAGGACGAGAGCGTCGCCGCACGGCTGGAGTTCCTGGCCCGCGCCAACCTGCCATTCGAGCAAGCTTTCGCCCCGCTGCTCTCCGAAGCCCCGCGCGAAAAACTGCAGGCGATGCTCGCCGCCATTCCTGCGCATGAGGGCGCGAGGTCCGCCTCAGCGCCCGCTGCCACGCGCCGCCGCGTCCTCGGCGCTCTCGCCGCCTCGCTTGTGGCCGGCATCGCCATCGACCGCACCGTCATCGGCATCGGCAGGGGCTTTTCCGCAAAGGACGAAAGCAGCGAATGGCGCGCCGTGGTCGCCGACTATATCTCGCTCTATACCGCCGAAACGCTTGCCGGCCCCGTGCCCGGCAGGCAGGACCAGGCCGCCCAGCTTGCCAGTCTCGACGAGAAGCTTGGCCTGTCACTCTCTCCGGAAGCCGTTTCGCTCCCGGGGGTCGATTTCAAACACGCCCTGCTGCTGCAATATGACGGCAAGCCGCTCGCCCAGATCGCCTATCTCGATCCCGAGACCGGCCCGATGGCGCTCTGCATCGTCCGCTCCGATGCCGGTCCCAAGGCGCCAGATGTCGAAAGCCGCAAGGGGATGAACGTCGTTTATTGGTCAAATGGGACGCACGCCTTCATGTTGATCGCCCGCGTCCGGATCGACCGGGCGCAAGAATTGGCCGAGCACGTCCGGAGCAGGCTTTCAGCCTGACCTTGTTTACCGCCTTCGGCGCAGATGTTGCCCCTAATCCCTTGGGCGCTTTAGAATTATACGGGTATTTCCCCGACCAGGCAGGGTCTGTGCGCGGCCCCTCGATGTCGCTTTCATGTTTGTCTCCCATCGCGGGTCTTTTCGGTTATTCCTGGAGCTTGACTCTGATCGTCATTGCCGCCATCGCGATCTACGTCGTGGTCGGAAATGTGGTGTAATCGCCGCTGCGCGAATCCGGTAAAAGAGAAGTTCAGACGGTGGCGGCCAACCCCACACTTAAAGTTTCGACCATCGGCGATGTGCGAATGAACGTGCTTGTGCGGCCACAAACGCATTGCTCTCCGTTAAGTGATCCGGGATGAAATCATGAATTTAATCGTCAAACGGCTTTTGTTTTTCTGCGTGTTCCCACTGGTCAGTTTTTGTCTTGTTGTTGTTGGATGGATTTATAGCGGGGCACCGGGGCTCCCCGCACCCAGTTTGAAGCGGATAGCCCTGGCTGATTGGCAACCGCGCGATTCGGCTGGAGAATTTGTCTATCACAACAAGCTTTGGCTCCTGGGCGGTTGGAAAACCAAGCCAACCGAGTTGCTTCGAGATGTCTGGAATTCGGTGGATGGCATCAAGTGGGACCTAGTCCAGTCGGAGCTGCCTTTCCATTATACCGACCTGCCGATGACGATCGTATTCAAGGACCGAATGTGGGTACTGGGTGGGACCACACTCTCCGATCCTGAGCATCCTGCCACCAATTCGGTGTGGAACTCCGATGACGGAGTTCACTGGAACAACGTGCAATCAGCGGCTTCATGGAGCCCAAGAACAGCCACGCCGATTGTGATGCTAAATGGCAAGCTGTGGATTCTCGGGGGGCTTGAGTTGGTAGATGGCAAGCAGACTCTTAAGAACGATGTGTGGAGCTCCAGCGATGGTATCAATTGGACCAAAGTGACAGATCACGCGGCATGGCAGCCGCGGGCATTTCACGCAGCCGTCGCTTTCCACGGCAAGCTATGGGTTCTTGGCGGCGGGTCATATCACCCAGACTACGTCGCCTTTAACGACATCTGGAACTCTGAAGATGGCATCAACTGGATAAAAGTTTCCGATGGGCCGTGGAGTGGACGGATCTGGTTTTCCGCGGCAGAGTATCGAGACCGCATGTGGGTCATAGGTGGCTGGAGTAAAGGGACGCTTAACGTCGGCGGAATTTGGTTCACGGACGATGGCGTTGATTGGACGCGATTGCCTTTATCCGACAGCTGGCGACCAAGACATGAACAATCGACTTATGTTGTTGGCGATAAGATAATCATCGCTGGCGGGCATGCAGATCCAATCACAAATGAAGTGTGGGAGCTGAAAGTTCCTCCGCTATGGCTGGAATTCGATCGCCTCGTCCATCAAATTCTACCTTTCGTGAACGGACGGGCGGACGGCAGGGCGGATTGATCCAAAGGTCGAGTGCTCAACGGCAACGATGCGCCAAGGATCTCGCGCTATCCCGCACCTTAGCAATCGAGGTGTTGCCCTCGGGAGGGCGAGATACCTCGTGAAGGCCGGGAGTTGCGAATGGCCGCTCCCTCCCGCCAGGAGCGACTCGCAATCGACTTAACTTCCATTAAAAAGTCCGTGGGCATGCGGATGAGAGCACTTGATCAAGCGCACGAACTGATAGTAGCAGATGCGTCGAGACTTCTATCCCAATCATCCAAAGGCGCCCTGCCTATTCTTTTAGTTTGATCCCACGGCTAGCGCGTTCAGAAAAGCAGCAACATCGCTCTTAAACTGAGCTTCAAAGTGGAGGCATGAATGTTCTCTCGGAGCCCGACAAGCAGATGCCTGACCGCCAAGATGCACCGATTGTCGCGGATAGACCTGATTACTTACGCTCTCATTATTTGTGTTCATGCCTATGCCCTATTGGTTTTCGGGGCGACGTACTGGATCGATTCACGTGACTATGTATCGTTGGCTACTGCAATGTCCGGGCCTGGCGATTTGCAGTTGTTTTACCAAACGATAGGCGAATGGATATTTAGCCATCTCGGGGCGGGTGTGCCAGCAATCTGGCTCTTGCTGAGTAAGTTGCCGATCTCGTGGCAATGGCCAGCGCTTGCTATGTTCCAGCACACGTTGGCTGCTGCGGCGCTAATCTTCGCATATCGGACGGTTTATTATCTTTGGCCATCACCTGTGCATCTGGTTTTTGTGCTATTGCTGCTGCTGCTGCCAGCATATCAGGCATTTCATAACTCACTTCTTACCGAATCATGCACTTCATCATTGGTTCTAATCGGATTTTCGTGCTGCCTAAGGATCGCGCTTGATAAACGGTCCATCAAAAACTGCGTTATTGTAGCGCTTATAGTGATCGTATGCGTGACGCAGTTTCGAAGCTACTGGGGAGCGATCGTCGCGTTAATGTTATTCTACGCTCTTGTATCCCGGTCGGTTCTTATATCTAGATGGATGCTGGTTCTGTTCGCCGTGTCGGCTGGCTCGGCCCTGGCTTTTCCGACGTATAGATATTTGCAGACCGGGCATTTTTTTCTTCCGGCTGGCGGCATCAATCTTCTCATATCCGCGTCTCAGGCTAACCCGCATCCCTCGTCGACGGCTAGAGCGCTCATTCGCGCAGCAGGGTTTTCGGATGCTGCGGCGTTTGGCGAGGGGCGCGATAGCGGGATCACCATGTCCGACGCACTGTCAGCCGCCGAAAAGTGGAGAGCTGAAGGACTCTCCAATAAAGAAATTAACGAAAAGGCGGAGCAACTTGCCAGCGCGCTGCACTCAGATGGCATGAGTGTTCAATTGAATCGCATTCTCTATGGCATGGCGTCGATCGGGGCGATCTTGCCGTCTGCCGTAATTCCGCAAACACATGAAGTCTTTCCGGGGTATGCTCCCAGGGATTTCCTCAATCACCTCTATGACTATTATCGGTGGCAAAGCTGGACAGCCTCGCAGGACTATCGGTCGACGTTCGAGCGATTTTTTGGGCCACAGGCAGCTTCGGATGCGGCAATCTTCCCCTTTGCTGTTTCATCGAATGCGGCGATCTATGCCACGTTCACTCCGTACATTTCGAACAAGCCCGAGAGACTGCGTGACCCAATAAACATTGGTGTTGCCCCGCCCGACCTTTGGCTGATGTCTGCATTGCTTGCCGCAGCACTTTTGACCGTCCGGGCGACACAAGTAACAATATTGCTTCTGTGTGCGTTAGGGCCAGCGTTTGCTGTTGCCTATGCGTTTCCGGTGGGCAATCCACGCTATGCAGTGCCGTTGTTTCCGTTGTATTTTTTCGTTATGTCGATTTGGGCAGCTTACCTGCTCGGGTGGTCGCGAATTTTGATAGGTCCTCAAAGGAGCGGCTCAAACAAACTATCCTAGAGCAGATAGTGCTCCGGATCTTTGCGGACGTCAGCGTTGCAGGCATGGTTTGCTGAGGCTCCTTATCGTTTAGGCGCATGCCTATCCTGTACGGAAATGACGGCAAGCTGCCGCCCTGAGAGGGCCACGTGAAGTTCGCGAAAAGGAGTATGGCTGGTTCGCTCATCATCGATGAACATTGACTTTTGTGGCGAGAACACCCAATGAGGCGTAAACAATCCGTTCCGCGCGTGTCCATATGACGATTCCGCGGTTGTCGATAGTGAAGCCGGGTGGGTGCGCGAGAAAATATGGGAAGTTTTCCAAAGATATTCGTAGCCGGTCATACTGGTATGGTGGGCTCGGCCATCCTTCGACGCCTAATTGGCGACGGGCATCCGCCCGGTTCCATCATCACGGCAAGGCATCAAGAGCTGGATTTGATAGAGCAGTCGGACGTTCGCCGCTTTTTCGAAAAGGAGCGCCCTGATCAGGTCTACCTTGCAGCGGCGAAGGTGGGCGGCATACATGCAAACAACACCTATCCGGTGGACTTTATCTACGACAACCTGATGATTGAACTGAATGTCATGGACGCTGCTTTCCGGAGCGGGGTTCGGAAGGTTCTCCTGCTGGGTTCAAGTTGTATTTACCCGAAGCTTGCGGACCAGCCGATCAAGGAAGATGCGCTTCTAACAGGTCCGCTTGAGCCTACCAATGAACCTTACGCAGTTGCCAAGATTGCTGGCATCAAACTTTGCGAGAGCTACAATCGCCAGTATGGCGATTCTCACTTAGTAGACTACCGCGCGGTGATGCCCAGCAATTTATATGGTGTCGGAGATTCATATCATCCCCAGAATTCGCACGTCATCCCAGCGCTCCTGAGGCGTTTTCACGAAGCCAAAAACAGCGGTGCGCCCAGCGTGCAAATCTGGGGCAGCGGGACGCCGCGGAGAGAATTTCTTTACGTTGACGACATGGCCGCCGCCAGCGTGCATATCATGAACTTGCCGCCGGAACGCTACAAAGCTCTGAAGTCAAAAGGCCAGACCCATATAAACGTAGGGTATGGAAGCGACGTGACTATCCGTGAGCTTGCTGGGATGATCGGCGACCTTGTAGGCTTTCGAGGGACGATAGAATTCGATAGCTCCAAACCGGACGGAACACCTCGAAAGCTCATGGACAGCGGGGTGGCAAGAGAGCTCGGATGGTCGCCGGTAACCGACCTGAAGGAAGGCCTCAAATTTGCTTACGAAGATTTTCTGTCTCGGGAGAACGCCGCATAATGTCTAAAGTCGCTCTCATAACCGGCGTCACCGGCCAGGACGGTTCCTATCTGGCGGAATTTCTTCTCGAGAAGGGATATACTGTTCACGGAATCAAGCGACGCATGAGTTCGTTCAACACGCAACGCGTCGATCATATTTACCAGGATCCACACAGTAAAAATATGCTGTTCAAGCTGCATTACGGGGATCTGACGGATACAAGCAATCTCATCCGCATCATGCAGGAAACACAGCCGGACGAGGTCTATAATCTCGGCGCTCAGAGTCATGTCGCCGTAAGCTTCGAGAGTCCGGAATATACGGGTGATACGGATGGGCTTGGAACTCTCCGTCTGCTGGAAGCTATACGCATACTGGGATTTGAAAAGAAAACGCGATTTTACCAGGCGAGCACGAGCGAACTCTACGGCCTTGTGCAGGAAACGCCTCAGAAGGAAACGACACCATTCTATCCGCGTAGTCCCTACGCGGTTGCGAAGCTTTATGCTTACTGGATCACCGTCAACTATCGTGAATCATATGGCTTATATGCGTGCAACGGAATCCTGTTCAATCATGAAAGTCCTCGCCGCGGCGAGACGTTTGTAACGAGGAAAATCACTCGTGGTCTTTCCAACATCGCGCAAGGTCTGGAAGATTGCCTATACATGGGCAATCTTGATGCGTTGCGTGATTGGGGGCACGCCAAAGACTACGTTCGCATGCAATGGCTGATGCTTCAGCAGGATCAGCCGAAGGATTTCGTCATTGCGAGCGGCAAGCAGTACAGCGTGCGGCAGTTCATCCAATGGGCAGCAGAGGATCTCGGAATCACCCTTCGCTTTGAGGGAGAAGGGTTGAAGGAGCGAGGGATCGTCGAGTCCGTCACCGGCGACAAAGCGCATGGCGTGAAACCCGGTTCCGTAGTCGTGCAGATCGATCCTCGTTATTTCCGTCCGGCGGAAGTTGAAACTCTTCTGGGAGATCCTACTATGGCCCGCGAACTGCTTGGCTGGGTTCCCGAAATTTCTGCGAGAGAAATGTGCCGGGAAATGGTTACGCATGATTTGGCGCACGCGCAGAAACACGCTCTGCTTAAACAGCATGGCTTCGATGTCAACGTGAGCGCCGAATGATTGCGAGCGGCTACGATCGCACGGGGAAAGAACTCTTGTTAAAATTCGCTATCGTCGGATGCGGGCGCATTGCCAAAAGGCATTCCGAACTGTTGGGCATGTCACAGATAAAAGGGGCGACGCTTGTCGCAGTTTGTGATGTTGTGGAAGAGAAAGCGAAGGAATTCGGCGAGCGGTTCGGCGTTCCTTACTATCAATCCATCGACGAAATGCTTCAGAACACGGATGTCGATGTCGTCTCAATATTAACGCCAAGCGGCATGCACGCGGAACACGTCATTGCTGCTGCAAAATATAAACGGCATATCGTTGTCGAAAAGCCAATGGCGCTGACCTTGACCGATGCTGAGGCGATGATCGAAGCTTGTGACGAAAATAATATCCGCTTGTTTGTCGTCAAGCAAAACCGTTTCAACGTCCCGGTCGTGAAGGCGCGCGAAGCTCTTGATGCTGGTCGCTTCGGCAATCTCGTGCTCGGCACGGTTAGGGTGCGATGGTGCCGTGATCAAGGTTACTATGATCAGGATAGCTGGCGCGGTACGTGGCAATACGATGGCGGTGTCCTTGCCAACCAGGCAAGTCATCATATCGATATGTTAACCTGGTTCATGGGCGATGTCGAAAGTGTTCATGCGCGTGCCACGACTGCATTGGTGAATATCGAGGCGGAAGACACTGCCGTGGCCACCCTTAAGTTTCGCAACGGTGCGCTGGGCATTATCGAGGCTACTGCCGCAACCCGACCGAAGGATATTGAAGGATCGATTTCAATCCTTGGTGCAGGCGGCTCCGTCGAGATTGCGGGCTTTGCGGTGAACAAGATCCGCACCTGGCAGTTCGGCGACAACGACATAGGCGATGAGCAAGTCATGGAGAAATATTCGGTTAATCCACCGAACGTTTATGGCTTTGGTCATCAGGCCTATTACGAACACGTCGTCGATTGCCTTGTGAACGATAAAAAAGCTCTCGTGGATGGGCATGAGGGCCGCCAGAGTCTTGAACTAATCTTGGCGCTTTACGAATCAATCGCTTCGAATCAAGAAGTGAAATTACCTTTTGAAGTGAAACATTCGAAACTAGGACGATCTTCCCTGTGACCGACGTCGCTCCCACGCTTTGGAAGGCGCAGGTCAGAGACGTCGTTTGTGGCGTTCGCGTGAAAATAGTTGAGCCCTCCAATGTTTATGAATGTGAACTTGCGGATGATTGTTTTGTTGGTCCGTTCGTCGAAATACAAAAGGGGGTGAAGATCGGGCCGCGCACAAAGATACAATCACACAGTTTCATATGCGAACTTGTTGAGATTGGGCAGGATTGCTTCATCGGACACGGAGTTGTTTTTGTGAATGACCTTTTTTCGGGAGGTGGGCCTGCACGGGGAAATCGCGCGCTCTGGAAGGAGACCCGGATTGGCAATCGGGTTTCGATCGGCTCAAACGCCACGATTCTGGCGGTTCAGATATGCGACGACGTTGTCATTGGCGCAGGCGCGGTTGTAACCCGGGATATCACCGCTTCTGGCACCTATGTGGGCAACCCCGCCCGGCCCTTACCTCGTTCGGCGAGGAATGAGATTTAGGGTCGTCTCAAGCGTGTTGTCGTTGGAAGACATTGTCGGCGCTTGGCCGGGGCTTTGTGAGAATCTCGCTGTTAAAAGGTTGATTGGTTGTTGTCTCAGCCGAGAACAATGGGTTGTTTCAGTGTTGAGCCCGACGCTTGGATGAACGCTGTCTTTAATTGGCGCCAATGGCGGCGCCCACTCACACGGAAAATCATCGCAATTTACCGAGAGCAGGTTTCATGATCGTTCCCTTCGCTGATCTTCATCTCCAATACCTTTCGCTAAAGGAGGAGATCGATGATGCAATCGCCTCAGTCATCCGGTCCTCCGCGTTTATCAGGGGGCCATTCGTTCAGGCATTCGAAGACGAATTTGCTGCCGTTGTTGACGCCCCTTATTGCATCTCATGTGGGAATGGAACGGACTCCCTCTTTATCGCCATGCGCGCGCTGGGTGTCAGGGCTGGGGATGAAGTTATTACGACTGCTCATTCGTGGATTTCAACCAGTGAGACCATTTCACAGGCCGGTGGCAACGTAGTCTTCTGCGACACCGACGCCACGACATACACCATAGATCCTGTCCAGATCGAGGCGAAGATTACGCCGCGAACGGTCGGCATCATCCCGGTTCATCTCTATGGTCAACCAGCCGATATGACCGCAATCATGGCGATTGCCCGAAAGCATGGTCTTTGGGTCATAGAAGATTGTGCTCAATCCCATCTGGCCGAAACAGACGGGCAAGTCGTTGGGAGTTTCGGGGACGTAGCTTCCTATTCTTTCTACCCGGGGAAAAATCTTGGAGCGATGGGCGACGCCGGCGCCATTACTTGCAAG
The DNA here is from genome assembly GCF_057784555.1 of Rhizobium sp. CNPSo 3670. NCBI lineage: Bacteria > Pseudomonadati > Pseudomonadota > Alphaproteobacteria > Hyphomicrobiales > Rhizobiaceae > Rhizobium > Rhizobium sp. CNPSo 3670. The sequence continues at coordinate 11,217 of NZ_JBXSOL010000036.1, read as the reverse complement.
GACAAATCACTGGCCGATCGGATGGCAATGTTTGCACGGCATGGCGGGCTTTCGAAGGGTGACCATCAAATCGAGGGAATAAATAGCCGCCTTGACGGACTACAAGCCGCGATCCTGTCGGTAAAGCTCCGGCGTCTGCGCGAGTGGACTGCAAAGCGGCAAGAATTGGCGAGAGGCTACGCGAGAGCTCTCGGCGACCTCAATCGGCTGGAACTGCCCGAAATCGCGGCCGGACGAAATCACGTATATCATCTATTTGTGATCAAGCACGATCGTCGCGATGCCCTCGCTGCTCACTTGAAGCAGGCCGGTATCCAAACCGTGGTCAACTATCCTGTATCGCTTCCATTCCTGCCCGCTTACGAACGCCTTGGCCACCGGCCAGAAGATTTTCCAAACGCGTTTGGAAATCAATCCAGGATTCTTTCAATTCCGATTTTCCCTGAAATGACAGAAACGCAGCTCATGTACGTCGCAGATGCCATCAAAGGGTTCGACGCGTGATCGATGAACGCCCGGAGAGTCACGGAAGGCGCAGCAGCCTACTTGGAAACTCAGGCTGGAATTTTGCGGGCTTTCTTTTTACACTCGTCGCAAATCTTGCCACGGTGCCATTTGTTGTGCGTTGGATCGGACTACAGGCGCTAGGGAACGCGGGCATAGTGATCGCGATAGCTGCTCCCGTGACGCTGATTGGAACTGTGCTCGGGCAAGCCATTGTCAGGGAAGTTTCCGCGCGGATTGGACGTGGCGAGGAGCATGCGGCCGCCCGTGTTGCCATCGTCGGATTGAAAATTTGTTTGGTCGCTTCCGCCATTGCGTGGCTAGGGATCGTATTTGCCGGTCCGTGGGTCATGAAGGGCATTGCCGGTACGTCTCTTCCGACATCGCAGAACGTCACTATCTCCTTCCTCATTGTTGCAACCGGCACGTTGGCCCAGCAATTCTCCTTGGTCCTGCAAGGTATTTGCGTGGGAAAGCAAAGTTTCCGGTTGGTTGCCAAAGCATCGGCGTGGAGTTCCTTCGCAACCATCATCATGACCTTGGCCTGCACTTGGTTCCTCCCTACGCTGGAGGGTTATTTGCTGGGGTTCTCTGGAAGTCTCATGCTGGCAACCGCGGGGTGGATATGGATCACACGTTCTGAATTCCGTGATAACTGCGGATTGGTCTCGTCGTCCTCTGACGAACTGAGGTCATTGCTTCATTTCGGAAAATGGCAAAGCCTCTCTCAGCTTGCCGGAATTTTCGGCAACCAGATGGACCGCTACGTTTTGGCTTCGCTCGCGCCGCCTGCGGTTGTCGGCCAATATAACGTCTGCAATCGTGTCCAGGAGGCCGCATACATTGCGGTCCTGCGTATTTGTGAAGTTCTGTTTCCTCGATTTGGCAACATGTCAAACACCCGGGAAGAGGAACGACACGATTTCTTTATGCTCGCTTCATGGGGCAATTCAGCTTTCGGCGCCATAGTACTCTCGCCAATCGCAGTTCTCTCCAGGCCGCTGCTGACACTTTGGGTCGGCGAGGAAACCGCTGGAGGGGGCACCCATCTCCTACAGATACTTATTCTCGGCGGCATCGTCGGCTGCGGTTCGAATGTGTTCCAATATTATGCTATGGGAATGGGACGGAACGCGCCTGCGGCATATACATCACTTGCCTATTCGCTGATGACCGTTATCTTTTCTTACGTTTCCATTTGGCATTTTGGTCCATACGCTGCGGGAGCAGGCTTGCTTGCTGCCAGCCTCGTAAGGATTCCTCTCGCTCTTGTGGTGACCCGCAGGTGCTTCTTTCGCGTTTTCACCGTCGAGCAAATGTTTGCCTGTACAGTTGCTCCAATTCTGGTGGGCATCTGCGTAGTTATCGGGTCACTCGGCCTGGACTTCACGTGGATCAATGGCTGGTTGTCTCTCGGTTTGGCATATGTTTGTTCTGCTTGCGTTGTCTCTGCCTCGATTGCAGCAGCGGCGATAACTACGAAAACTGGAAGCATTATCTTGTCCCGTATCTATGAGTCCCTTAGAACGGCTTTGTCCGAGAGAAGACGTGGATGGATGACAATCTTGTGAAGCGCAAGAGAGGCTTTTGAGTGATCGTTGTGGTCGACTATGGCGTCGGAAATATCGGCGCAATTACCAATATGGCAGAATATTTGGGCATCGACGCTCAACCAAGTGGCGATCCTAAGACGATCGAACGCGCCGCAAAGCTGATCCTTCCAGGGGTCGGTGCGTTCGATAAGGCAATGGCTACGTTACGAGCCAGAAAGCTGGTCGATCCACTCAATCACGCGGTGCTTAGACGGAGAGTTCCTGTTCTTGGGATATGTCTCGGCATGCAATTGCTGGCTCGATCCAGCGAGGAAGGCTCGGAAGCTGGTCTTGGTTGGATCAACGCGGATGTGAAGCGTATCAGGCTGCCTCAAACATCGTCCCTTAAGATTCCTCATATTGGCTGGCTTGAGATAAGACCGCGTCGAGATAGTGCTTTATTTGACAGCTCAGATCGACGCGAACGCTTTTACTTCGACCACAGCTACTTCGTCGATTGCGACGACCCAGGTGACGTTACCGCGGTTATTGACTATGGCGGAGAGCTATGCTGCGCAGTGAGTTCGGACAACGTCAGCGGTGTGCAGTTTCATCCTGAGAAAAGCCACCGCTTCGGAATGCGAGTTCTTGACGCGTTCGGGAAACTTTGATGAGAAAAAGACTTATACCAGTCTTACTGGTCGATCAGAAACGCCGCCTAGTAAAGACGGTAAAGTTCGGTGAGCGCACCTACGTCGGCGATCCCTTTAACGTTGTTAGGCTGTTCAATGAAAAGGAAGTCGACGAGATCTGCATTCTCGACATCGACGCAACTCGCACGGGCCGAGGCCCGGACCTCGGCTTTGTTCGCGAACTCGCAACCGAATGTTTTATGCCTTTGGCATATGGCGGCGGGATCACCGGATTGAAGCAGTGTGAGGAACTTAACCGTTGGGGTGTCGAGAAATTTGTCCTCGGGCAAGGGGCTTATAATGCGCAACTGATAAGGGAGATCGCAGCCGATATGGGCAGCCAAGCTTTGGTTGCTTGTGTCGACGTTGATGGTCGCGGCGCGGCTGCGAGATGCGTGGCCGGCGCTTCAAGTGATTTGAGTCAAGAACCGATCGACTTTTGCATGAGGCTGCAGGATGCCGGAGTCGGCGAAATAATTCTTCAGTCGAAAGCTCTGGACGGCACGCGCATCGGGTACGATCTCGAGTTGATCCGGTCGATTACCCGAAAACTGAGCATTCCGGTTGTTGCCTTGGGCGGAGCCGGTAACGTCGCTCACCTTATGGAAGGCCTTGATGCCGGCGCTTCCGCTGCTGCTTCAGGGAGTGCCTTCACGTTTATCGGTCGGCTGCGGGCCGTTCTTATAAGCTATCCTACAACGGAAAGCTTGGAAGATATGGATCAAGTTGCTCATGGATAATGCATCGCGAGTTTGCTCATATTGCGTCATGGACGATTCCAATCCGTCGATCGTTTTCGACGCAAGCGGCCAATGCAATTGCTGTAGGGATGCGCTGAGTCGTAAGCCACACGAGTGGTGGACTGGCCCGGAAGGCGATCTCCGAATGCGGCGATTGATCGCCACACTGAAAGAAGAAGGCGTCGGCAAGCCATACGACGCAATGGTTGGGCTTAGCGGTGGAATAGACAGCGCCTTTCTTGCGCATATCGCTGCCCGAAGGCATGGTCTTCGTCTTCTGGCGGTCCACGTTGACGGCGGTTGGAATTCGGAGCCTGCCGTACATAATATTGAAACTCTGGTCCGCAAGCTTGATCTCGACCTTCACACCTACGTAATCGAGTGGCAGGAGATGCGCGATCTGCAGATTGCCTTTCTAAAAGCTTCTGTTCTCAATCAGGACATGCCGCAAGATCATGCATTCTTTTCCACCCTCTATAGAACAGCAGCGAAATTCGGCATCCGTCACTTCCTCAGCGGCGTGAACTTCGCCTCGGAATCTGTGATACCGCGCGGCTTTGGCTATCCGTCGATTGATGGAACGCATGCGCGCGCGATCCAGAAGCGCTTCGGCTCATTGGAGCTCTCGACCTATCCCTTCATGAGCCCTCTCGAGTATATTTGGCTTACTCGCGTCCGCCGGCAACTCACGATTCACCGACCGCTCAACTACATCGACTACAATAAGGAAGAGGCGCGGGGTGAACTCCAGCGCGAATATGGGTGGCGCGACTACGGCGGCAAACATAGTGAATCCAGATTCACGAAGTTCTACCAGGATATTTTTCTTCCGAGAAAATTTAAATTTGATAAAAGACGGCTTCATCTTTCAAGTTTGATTGTTGCCGGACAAATGACACGAGAGGAAGCGCTGAGGGAAATTTCAAAGCCCATTATCTCCATTCAGGATGCACGCAGGGAAACAAAGTTCGTAGCAAAAAAACTCGGATTGAAGCCGGAAGAGCTGCAATCATATATCGAGGCGCCGCCGGTTCCACACAGTACTTTTCCCAGCGGCATGTGGCTTCATACAGCGCTTTTGCACTTGCGTAACATGTCGCGGAGATTCCTACCGACGTCCAGCGCAACCGCAGAGGCCACAGATGTCGACTAGCCTCGTATTTGCAATGGCTGTTACATTGGCGGGGATGTTCTACATCTGGAGAGTGGGTTTTAATCTAACGCTTTCGTCGGTGTTTTTGGGCCTCATGCTCGCGCTTCATGGCCCTATGTACCTCTATTACACTCGAGTATGGGGTCCCGAGACCAAGTTTTTCGAGACGATTATGTCCGCCGCCCCCTACACTGATGCTATAGCCGCACTGGATCTCTCGCTTGCCATTTCCTTTGCTTGTATCGTGATCGGTATAGCAGCCGCGGACTTCGCGTTTGGCATCAATCATCAAAAGATGCAGGTGGCACTGGATTCCTGGCGCGCTCAGCCTGTTCGGATAACTAGCGGTGTCGTTCACCGACTCAAAATTATCTCAGTTCTTGGCGTATTTGTGATTCTCGCTTTTATCGTAGTTGAAAACAACATCCCGAAGATCATTGTATACTTTATTTCGGACGCAAGTGAAGTCGCGAAGATTGCGCTGCGGCGGGAGTCAGGAGGAAGCCGTTTTTATCTTTTTAATCTCCTCGTCTCCAATGTATTTCCGTTCTCTGCCTTTTGCTGTTTCATAGCGATAAGACAGCGGTCAATGAAACTGCAAGCGTGGGCTTTTGTCGTTGCCGTTATGGTGGCTAAGGCTGCAACTTTGAGCAAGGCGCCATTGGCGATATTTGTGCTGCAGTTGATCGTTGTGGAGCATCTCCGCAAATCTTTAGATCTGCCACTCGGAATGGCGATCAGATTTATTTCCTTATGTATACTTTTATTCGGTACGATGATGCTTATAGCGATTCGTGAATTACACGGTGCCGGCGACGTGCTGGATTTCTTGTTTTATCGGATATTCATGATCGTAAATGAAAGCTTGCTCGAGTATTATACCGCAATTCCAAGCGTTCTCCCGTACGGCTGGGGTAATAAGTTTAGTTGGATGGTGGGATTTCTTACTAGTCAACCCAGCCAGCCAACTTATCTCTTGGTAGGCGCTGTCCACCGAGGTGTGGAAGGTTCCACATCTACAGCATTGTTCATCGCCGATGCATGGGCCGACTTCTCTTGGATGGGTGTCATTCTGTTCTCGCTTTTTGCTGGATTCTTTGTCCGCTTGTTGGATATCGAACTCATAATGAAACGAGGGAAAACGGTCGCAACGGTTGCGGGGTTGGCTCTCGGACACTACGGAATATTCATCATGCTATCGACCGCATTGCAAACTGCGCTTATGACAGGCGGTTTGGCTTTGGTTGTTCCATTAGTAGTAGCGCTGTCTAGCTCGCTGAAGTGGGTTCCAGATAAGAACAATGGTGGACAAGACCAACTTGTCCCCGTCGGAAAGGTGTAGAATCCAATATGCGGGTTTTTCAGAATTCTGGGGTATATGCCGCTTACATGGGCGCGAGCATTCGGAGGGGGGTGACAGTCGGCGAAGGGGTAGTTATTGGAGCTAATGCAGTCGTCACGCGCGACGTGCCCCCTTACGCCGTCGTCGCCCGTAACTCCCGCTTTATCCGGCACCTCAAACCGACGCAAAAGGCGACAGAAGGCAAAACCATGACAGCAAGAAAGTTGGATACATGGGAAGAAGCTGTAGACTGGCTGCGGCAGCAGCCTGATCAGCAAAAACTAGTGCTCGATGCCTACTACGACGATCCGCTTCTGCAGGCCGCTGAGCGATATTGGCGAAGCGGCGAGTGGGCAGCTATTCGCAAGTTTCTCCCGAAGGCGCCTGGAACGGCTGTTGATATCGGCGCCGGTCGTGGAATTGCCAGCTATGCTCTGGCAAAAGAGGGTTTTGAAGTAACGGCACTGGAGCCTGACGCGAGCAATCTCGTGGGTGCAGGTGCAATTCGTGAACTCTTCAATGAAGCTCATCTTCCAATTTCGATCGCCGAGGAGTTCTCCGAGAAACTCCCGTTCTCCGACAATACTTTTGATGTGGTCTTTGCCAGGGCCGTTCTGCATCACACCACCGATCTTTCCGCCGCGTGTCGCGAGTTCTTTCGCGTTCTGAAGCCAGGCGGGCGCTTTATCGCAGTGCGCGAACATGTGATATCGAGCGAGCGCGATCTGCCAAACTTTTTGGAGCGCCATCCGCTACACAAGCTCTACGGGGGGGAAAACGCGTTTCTTCTGAAGACCTATCAGAACTCAATCGTTTCAGCCGGCTTCAAAATGGAGACGCTCCTACGGCCGCTTGAGAGCGAGGTCAACTTTGCCCCCTACACACGGGCGGAATTGAAGGCGGAAATTGCAGCGCGGATTGCCACGCGTTTGCCGCTCCTTGCAAAAATCACTCCAGTGCTTTTGGGTTTTCCCTCCACATGGACGATTTTCTCCCATGTCGCCGCAAAATTCGATCAGCGGCCGGGTCGGCTATATTCGTTCGTCGCTACGCGGCCTCAATAAAGAGAAAACATGGCTCGTATACTAATCACCGGCGCTCATGGGTTTATCGGAAGATATCTTGCAAAGTCGCTTGCACTTGCCGGAAATACGGTATTTGGGCTCGGGCATGGTACCTGGACACCGCTTCATGCCCGGCGTTGGGGACTAGTTTATTGGCACAAGGGCGAGGTCGACATGCCCAATCTTCGGTTGATTCAACAGCAGTTTGGTACGGTTGACATTGTGTACCATCTTGCGGGCGGCTCGTCGGTCGGAGCAGCAATAGCAAATCCTCGCGACGACTTCCACCGTACGGTCAGCTCAACGATTGAACTGCTTGAATGGATGCGACTAGAGGCCCCTAAAAGTAGCCTGGTGGCAATTTCTAGTGCTGCGGTCTACGGGGCAGGCCACGTAGGCAGCATAGCAGAGACCGCGAGACCCAACCCCTTCTCCCCCTATGGTCATCACAAGCATATAATGGAATCTCTCTGTATCTCTTATTGCGAGAGCTACCAGTTAAAGGTCGTGATCGGTCGTCTGTTTTCGGTTTATGGGGAGGGGCTACGCAAACAGCTGCTCTGGGATGTTTGCTCCCAACTCGAGATTCATCCACATCGAGTTCTCCTCGGGGGCAGTGGCAACGAACTCAGAGATTGGACAGAAGTGACCGACGTCGTGCGCGCGCTGTCGCTTATCCACGCCGAGGCGGACCTCTCACCGAAAGTAATCAACATAGGCACCGGCCGCGGCACCAATGTTCGTGCGATCGTCGAAGGCGTTGCTCAAGCATGGGCGGCCGATACTAACCTTAATCCCAAAATTGTATTCTCGGGCAAAGCCCGGGTTGGGGATCCTGAGAGTCTGATAGCCCAGTCGGAACGGCTCGCAGCCCTTGGGTTCAAGTGGCAAAAAGATTTGATGGAAGGCCTGGCTGATTACGTTAGGTGGTTTCGATCGGGATCCGGTGTGAGGTCATGACCCGTATTGCATTTACTATGGTAGGCGGGAAAAGCTGGACCGGCGGTTATAACTATCTGATGAATCTCGTTTCGCTGCTATCCGATGATCAGAGCCGAGCTTTGGCGCCAGTTATGTTCTTCGGGACGGACGTCAATGAAGAGGAGGTGACGCCTTTCTCCGCCCTGAAAAGCGTTGAGGTGGTCCGTAGTCCGCTCTTTAACAGATCCAGGAACGTTCGATCCCTGCTTACCAGTCTTGCCACCGGTACTGACTGGCGTGTGCGCAATCTGTTTAGAACTCATCAGATAGATGTCGTATTTGAGGTGGCACAATTTTTTGGCTTCAATCTCGGGATTCCCGCCATTGCGTGGATACCGGATTTTCAGCACCGCTTCCTTCCTCACCTCTTCGGCAAGCTCGGATATTGGAAGCGCGATATAGGGTTTAGGATGCAGATTCTGGGGAAACGCCAGATTATGCTGAGCAGTGAAGACTCGCGCGCCTCGTGCGAGCTTTTTTATCCGTCCTCCCGGGGAAGTACACACGTAGTCAGATTTGCGGTGCCGCCGAAGGGAGCGATTGTTCCTGCGGAAGCTCGTGCGATTGCCGACAAATATAAACTTCCCGAGCAGTATATCTTCCTGCCTAACCAGTTTTGGCAGCATAAAAACCATCTTCTCGTCGTCGAAGCATTGAGGATTTTGCGTGACCGCGGTCAAGATGTTACTGTAGTCGCATCCGGCAGCCCGTCAGATCCGCGCGATCCCTCTTATTTTCCGCGCGTGAAGGCCGCTATTGACAGTTCCGGTCTCTCCTCGAGCTTCATTCTGCTCGGGCTTATCCCATACGGCGATCTTGCTCCCCTCGCAACCGCTAGTATGGCCTTGCTGAACCCATCCCTCTTCGAAGGATGGAGCACGACAGTCGAAGAGGCCCTCTCCTGGGGTGTGCCGCTGATCTTGTCCGATTTAGACGTCAACAGAGAACAGGCGGGCGAAGCGGCGGTCTTTTTTCCCCGCCATGACGCGCGGGCGTTGGCCGACGCACTCGCCTCGGCAAGCTTACCTTCACCGGATATTCTGCTCGAACGGGCGGCGAAAGCACAGACATTCGCTAATGAACGTGTCAACCGTTTCATCACTGATTTCCATTCACTTGTTCAACGAGCTGCCACCAAACGCAGGTAACAGCCTACAGAGGACGGCGTCGGCGGATCTCGCCTTTTACCAGTCAGCCATGAAAGCAAGTGAATGCCCGATCTGAAAATTTCCATCATCACCGTTGTCTTCAACAACGAAGCCACGATCGCGGATACGATAGAATCGGTTCGCGTTCAAAATTATCCAAATATAGAGTATATCGTTATTGATGGGCTCTCAAAAGACCGCACGCTTGATCGGATATATGAACGCCGGGAGGTTATCTCAAGGCTGGTTTCCGAAAAGGATTTCGGCATCTATGATGCGATGAATAAGGGAATAAGTCTTGCGACCGGCGAAGTTATCGGATTCATCAATGGAGATGACTTCTACATGCCGGGCGCGCTGGCAAAAGTCGCGGAGGCCTTTGAGGATCCGACCTTGGAAGCGTGTTACGGCGATCTCTGCTATGTTAGGCAAAACGATACCTCAATAATAGTGCGCGACTGGCGCTCCTCGCCTTTCGTGTCTGGAGCTTTCGAAGAAGGCTGGTGCCCGCCTCATCCGACGTTCTTTGTGCGGCGCGAGGTCTACAAACGCCTGGGGTCATTCGACCTCAGTTTCAGGATTGCTGCGGACGTAGAATTAATGATGCGCTTTCTAGAGCGCCACTGCATCAAATCGAAATACCTTCCTGGGATTATGGTGAAGATGCGTATGGGCGGTACCACAAATCGCAGCTGGAAGAATATCCTGCAGCAAAACAAAGAAGTGCTACGTGCGCTTGAAATTCACGGCTTGAAAGCCAGCCCACTACATTTCTTCTCTAAGAAGCTCATTTCGCGCGGCATGCAGGTAGTCCGTGCGAGCTTATTTAAGGTGCGCTGATTATTTACCTTTCGATCGGCTACGGCGATTTCGCTGCATTATGTATGCGCCTTTAAGGAGATTGACTAGAACGCCGATAGCGAACCCAAAGAAGACACCTGCCGTCAGAATTGTTATCTTGGTCGGAGAGGCGGCATTTGCTGGAGCGTAAATTGGGGAAAGCAGAGTTGCCGGCTTGTATAAATCTAGTTTGTTCGTCAGGTGGGCAATGTCCCTACGTAATGCGATCGCATCGTCGCGCGTCGCGAGGTATATTGCCTGCTGCCATCCGGAATCTTGTGCTTCCTTGAGGAGACTCGAATTTTCCGCGAGCTGATCCTGCAATGACTTGATCTGAGACTTCAGATGTTCCAATCTGCTGGATGCTATTAACGCCTGCTCGTCTTGGACCACCCGTACGATCGCGGCGACGCATTGCTGCGCTAATTCAGCGGCTGGGGCGGTAAAGGAAATTTCAATGACGTCACCGGGAACTGATGGTGCCATGACTCTCAAATTTTGCGATATCTGTTCGGGAGTTACGGGACCTCCGCCGGAGCATGCGGAAACAGTTTTCTGATCGAAAGCAGATGGAGACCGCAGGCGAAAAGTAACGTGTTCACGAGGCTCCACAAGAGAGACAGCATCAGGGTCCAACTGTGTTGGATTGGACGATATCGCAAGCACTAGTTGTGCTGAGGCTTGATAAAAGGGTTGGCTGCGCCAGAGGAAAATGCCCGCTATTATAGCTCCAATGGAGCAACACACAGCAATGGTGCCGATGCCCTTTCGCAGAAAGGAAACAACGGAATAGAGATTAATTTCCTCGTCAAATAATCTCCCGTCCATCATCTCAGCTTTCAGAATCCACGATAGGCTCCAAATTAGCGAAAAATTTCATAAGCCTAAGCCTCGCTTCAACCGTATTGGCTCTGCAATGTCAATCAGGAATTATCACATGCAGTGCTTATCGCGATGCTAAGCTCCCAACGCCGTGACACCGCATTGCGAAAAAAGACCCGGATCGACTGTCGTCAGCAACATCAAGGCGAGAGATCGTCAAGTTTGACCGAACGACTCTGGAAGCTATCTCGGCCTAATGTGTCGCGCTGCAGGTAACTGTAGCCACCGCATGTTATTACACGCCGCAGCTTTCTTCGGCGTTTAATCTCGACGCTGGTTCAAGCCGCAGTGTTGGTTCGAAGGGCGCCGGTGAACGCAAGATCGGAAACTTCACCCGTT
>NZ_JBXSOL010000035.1:0-37745 GCF_057784555.1 Rhizobium sp. CNPSo 3670 | reverse complement strand
GTCAAGGCCGAGGATGACCGATTGCGCCTTCTCGTCAACTCGCCACCATCTCTTGGCGCAAAACTGAATGGTTGATCCGGTTAAGTAAAATGATATTTTCAGGCATCTCGATAACCCGGGAGTTATGGAATGATCGACAGCCGCGTCAAGGTTCGTCATCTGCAGACCTTTGTCGAGGTGGCGCGGCAGAAGAGCGTCATGAAGGCGGCGGAGTTGCTGCATGTCAGCCAGCCGGCGGTGACGAAGACGATCCGCGAACTGGAAGAGGTGCTGGGTGTTGCCGTGTTCGAGCGCGACGGTCGCGGCATCAAGATCACCCGTTACGGCGAGGTTTTCTTGCGGCATGCAGGCGCCGCGCTGACGGCGCTGCGCCAGGGTCTCGATTCCGTCTCGCAGGAGCAGTTCGCCGATGCGCCGCCGATCCGGATCGGCGCCCTGCCGACGGTGTCGTCGCGCATCATGCCGCGGGCGATGGAACTCTTCCTCAATGAAAATACCCGGAGCCGGGTGAAGATCGTCACCGGCGAAAACGCCGTGCTCCTGGAGCAGCTTCGCGTCGGCGATCTCGACCTCGTGGTTGGCCGCCTGGCCGGAGCTGAGAAGATGGCGGGCTTTTCCTTCGAACATCTCTATTCCGAGCAGGTGGTGTTTGCCGTGCGTCCCGGCCATCCGCTGCTCGATGGCCGGCAATCGCCCTTTGCCGGTTTCGCCGACTACACGGTGCTGATGCCGACGCGCGGCTCGATCATCCGGCCGGTCGTGGAAAATTTCCTCATCGCCAACGGTATTTCCAGCCTGCCGAACCAGATTGAGACGGTGTCGGACTCCTTCGGCCGCGCCTTCCTGAGGGCAAGCGATGCGATCTGGATCATTTCCAACGGCGTGGTGGCAGGCGATGTCGCCGATGGGCGGCTGGCGCTTCTGCCGATCGACACCGGCGAAACCAAGGGGCCGGTCGGGCTGACGATGCGCGCCGATGCGGTGCCATCGCTACCGCAATCGATCCTGATGCAGACGATCCGCGAGGCGGCCGGAGAGCTATCCTGAAGTCCCACTTCCAATTTGCTTGCCGGATGCCCACATTTGGACTAAATCTAGTTCAAGACAGGAGAACGCCATGCAGCAGGCAAGACACAGGGAGCAGGAGCGGCTGGAAACGCAGCGGTTTGCGCCGGCCAATCGAAGGCGGCTGAGCCCGCCGGCCTTGCGGACCTTCCTGGCGATCGCCGATCTCTGGGGGCTCACTGAAGAACAGCGCCTCCTCGTGCTCGGTTATCCCTCCCGCTCGACCTATCACAGCTGGGCCAAGCAGGCGCGTGAGCACGGCGCCTTCACCCTCGATGTCGATACGTTGACCCGGATCTCCGCCGTGCTCGGCATCCACCAGGCGCTCGGCGTGCTGTTTGCCGACGAACGCGCCGGAATCGACTGGCTGCGAACGCCGCATCAGGCGCCTGTCTTCGGCGGCCACCCGCCGCTCGATATCGTCACAAGTGGCACCCAGGACGGGCTGATAACTGTGCGCCGGTTTCTCGACGGCGCGCGCGGCGGGCTCTATATGCCGCCGAACCGGCTCGACGAGGCATTCACGCCCTACGAAGACGCGGACATCGTCTTCCGGTGAGCGACCGTTTCGCCGAGGCGCCGCGACCGTCCTACCGGCTGATCCCGTCGCAATTTCCGCCGATCGGTCTCTTCGATACTGTGGCGAGGGCGGCCGATCTCGAAGCCGTCATGGAACTTGTGGGATGGACCAATGACCGGCTCGTGGCCGACCGCATCCGGCGGCTTCCCGAAAACGAATGGGTTTACGGGACGCCCAATGCCAGCATCGTAATGGCGGCATTCCTGCATGTCGCAGCCGGCGGCATGCGGTTCAATGGCCCCGATCTCGGCGCCTGGTATGCCGCCGACAATCTGAAGACAGCCGCCGCCGAGGTCGGTCATCATCTCCGCCGCGAGGCTGTGGCGCGTGGGGTGGCGACGATGGCGCGCACCTATCGCAGTTATACCGCCACCCTGATCGGCTACTATCTCGACATTCGCGGCGAACAGACGCTGCGGCCCGATATCTATGACGGCACGAGCTACGCTGCATCGCAGGTGCTCGGCGAAGAGGTGCGCTCGAGTGGCGGCGCCGGCATTCTTTATGACAGCGTGCGGCTGAGAGGCGGGGTGAACGTCGCGGCGCACCGGCCGAGGAATATCCGCGACGTGGTGCAGGCCGATCATTTCGAAATCACTGTTTTCGCCGCCGACCGGCGCATCGATGTGAGGAAGCTTTCCACCCGACGACGGCCAAAAGGCGGTGCCTAAAGCGGCAGGCGTTCGGCCCACGCCTTTGCCGCCTTTGCCATCGCGGCGAGGTGGCCGGCAGCGGAGAAGCCGGAGATTTTCTTGCGCGGCTTCAGGTCGTGGTCGCCGTCCTCAAGCCAGAGGATCTCGATCCTGTTGGAGAGATCATAGCCCGGCACCTCGTCCTTTGTCCCGAACTCGTCGCGCGTACCCTGGCAGATCAGCGCGGGTGTCGCGAGCCTTTTGAGGTGGCCGGTGCGCAGCTTCTCCGGCTGGCCAGGTGGATGGAAGGGATAGCCGAGGCAGAGCAGGCCAGTGATCTTTCCCCTGTCGTAGAGACCGTCTGCGACCATGCTCGCAACCCGTCCGCCCATCGACTTGCCGCCGATGATGAGAGGACCGCCGGCGTCGAGCGCGGCAATCGCCGCCTCATATTCGGGGTTGAGAGTTTCGGCGCGCGGCGGCGGCTTGCGCCCTTCCGCGGTGCGGCGGGCGGCCATATAGGCGAATTCGAACCTGGCGACGCGAAAGCCGACGCCGGCAAGCGCGTCGGCCGCCGCTGTCATCGAAGCTGAATCCATCGGCGCGCCGGCGCCATGGGCAAGAAGGATGGTGAAGCGCGCATCCTGCGGCCCCTGCAGCAAAAATCTCTCGAGCATCGGCAATCCTCCATCCGCCCCCGGAACCATGTCGGCAGCCCGGACTTCTTCCCTGGAAAGGAGACAGACAATGTCGACGAATGATGAAAACGTAAAGCCCGAGCAGCGCCGTCCCAAGGACGTCAATGCCGTTCCCGGCAAGCCGGAACCCGCCGACGCCGAATCGATGGCGCCGCCGGCCGTGCAGCCGGCTGGGGAGGGCGACAAAAGCGAGCGGCCGGTGGTCAATCCGGTGACCGGCGCCGCCCTTTAGTGGCCGCATGCTAAAGATGATGCAAAAAGCCCTTGAAACGGCGAATGCAAGCGTCCATATAGCGGGCCTGCCTGAAAAATGGATGCGCCCGGTATCGACGTCGTCGAGCTGTTCGCTGTCCGACAGGATAAGGGCGCTCCCCGCAAGGGTCGAGCGCCCTTTTTGCGTTCAGGCATCCGGACGTTCGAGCAGTATTGTGTGGCGAGCGTGCATAACCCCACCAAGATCTATATAGCACTTCGGAATCCCGAGATAGGATGAGGCTTTGAAATCCTTGACTATTTCTCCGGGAGAATGCCGCGCAAACCGGCTCGAATTTCGGAATCCCGAAGCGGAGGAATTTCGGAATTCCGAAGTGGGATATTTTTCGCCGCCCTGTCGATTTTCGCATCTTCCGATCGTCATTCCAACGATGTGCTGCATATTGCCCTGAGGTCGGCACATCATCAGGCAACGACAGGAGGATTGTCATGGATAACCGTCAGCTGGTACCTGCCGCCGTACTCGCGGCCAAGAATGGCGTTCGTTTCCCGAATGAGAGCGAGGAATATCGTATCGCCCGCGATGCGCTGTTGGCCGAAGAGATCGAATTGCGCCGGCACATCGAGCGCGTGGCAAGACAGCGCCGGGCGCTGCCGCCGGGCGGCGAGGTGAAGAAGGATTATCGCTTCGAAGGTGCCGACGGGCCGATCTCGCTCAGCGAGCTCTTTGCCGACAAGGAGACGCTGATCGTCTATAGCTACATGTTCGGGCCGGAGCGCGAGCGTCCATGCCCCATGTGCACCTCGCTGCTGTCGACCTGGGATGGCGAGGTGCCGGATATCCAGCAGCGCGCCGCCCTTGCGGTGGTCGCGCTTTCGCCGATCGGCAGACTGCTCGCCTTCAAGAAGGAGCGCGGCTGGCACCACCTGCCGCTTTATTCCGATCCGTCGGGCGATTACAGCCGCGACTATCACGCCATAGGCAGAGGCGGCGGCGATGACGCCGCCTACAACGTCTTCACGCGGCGCGACGGCACGATCCGCCACTTCTGGAGCCAGGAAATGGGCGGCGTGACGGCTGATCCCGGCGAGGATCCGCGCGGCGCGCCCGATCTGATGCCGCTCTGGACGCTGATCGACACGACGCCGGAAGGCCGGGCGCCGGACTGGTATCCGAAGCTGTCCTACTGACGGTTTTAGCGCGCGCTGCGTCAGCCGGTGGAGCGGTTTCTGGAGGTCTCGATCCATTCGAGATTGGTCACAGAAGCCTCCGGCAGCAACGACGGATCGAGATCGTAGACGTAGCCGCTCAGCATGTCGGCGGCGCGTTCGGCCGCCTTGATCTTCGCCTCGGTTTCCGCGACCGCCTTGGAGATCGCTTCGATGCGGGCGCGGAACATATGGGCGAGCACATCACGGCCGGACTGCTTTTCCAACCGCTCCAGATGCAGGCCGACGCGCGAGGCGTGGCGTTCCAGCTCGCTCTTGCTGAACCGCGCCTTGCGCAGTTCCTCGGAGAGGCTTTCCTGCATCACCGCGACCGGGTCGAAACTGCCCGGCGCCCGCTCGTCGAGCACGGCGTCGGTCACGAGCTTCTCGATCATCACAAGCGCCTGCAGCT
Source organism: Rhizobium sp. CNPSo 3670 (assembly GCF_057784555.1). NCBI lineage: Bacteria > Pseudomonadati > Pseudomonadota > Alphaproteobacteria > Hyphomicrobiales > Rhizobiaceae > Rhizobium > Rhizobium sp. CNPSo 3670. The sequence goes on along the minus strand of NZ_JBXSOL010000035.1, from coordinate 32,936 downwards.
CGGCCGCATCGGCGAACTCGACGTCATAGCCGGTATCGTCATAGACCTTGCGGCGGACCGGATCGAGAAGCAGCGCATAGGCTTTCTGCAGATTGTCGAAGGCTTCCGTATCGCCGCCCGAATCAGGATGGGCGACCTTTGCCAGGCGCCGGTAGGCCGCCTTCAGCTTCGCCTCGTCCGCATCGCGTTCAACGCCGAGAATATCGTATGGATCCGTCACACCTGCTCCCTTGCCGCCCTTGATGTCGCGGGCAGTCTAGGTCTTCTTCTGCATCAGAAGGGCAAAGTTTAGACCGAAAGCAGGAACGGCGTCCATGGCCTGATATCGCGATCGCCGATGCTGGCACCCTGATTTTTTCCGAAATCGGTCGAAATTCCAAAGAGTTAAGGGAAAATCAGTGAGTAGCGATCGAGATGAGATAACATCTGGCCTGGCCGTCGATATCAAGCGCAGCTATCGTCATATCCTCGATCAGCAGCGCGTCGCCGGCTGCAAGCGTCCCGGTCTCGCCCGACCGGCGGAATGACACCATGCCGCGGTGGCAGAGGAACAGGCATGTCGGCGATGGCAACGGCAGGCGCGTGGCGCCGTCGATGTCGATTCGGGCGAGGCTATGGGTGAGGCCGGCCCGGCGCGTCATGACGTTGAGATCGGTGATCGCGCCGTCTTCGAGCCTGGCGGTGACGGGGACATCAGCCGGGAAGGCAAGAGGAGTGCTTTGTGTCGTCAGCAGGACAGCAGCGCTGCCGTCGATCTCGAGCACCATGCCGTTGCCGTCGAGGACCGCCAGCGTCCGGTCGATGCCCGGGAAAATCGAAAACGGTCCGTCCTCCGCGACCGCTGCCATGCTGATGCGCCAGTCGAAATCGTCGATCGGGGCGCCTGGCGGAGAGACGGCGATCTCCACCGTCTCTCCCTTGCCGTTCTTCCACGGCATGCGCTTGTGATCGCCGGCGCGCAGGATCCTCATGAGGTTCAGTTTCCGAGGATGCCGGGCAGGCGCAGGCCCTTGTCCCGGGCGCAATCGAGGGCGATGTCGTAGCCGGCATCGGCGTGGCGCATGACGCCGGTCGCGGGATCGTTCCAGAGCACGCGCTCGAGACGCTTTGCCGCATCATCCGTGCCGTCGGCACAGATGACGACGCCGGAGTGCTGCGAGAAGCCCATGCCAACGCCGCCGCCGTGATGCAGCGACACCCAGGTGGCGCCAGAGGCGGTGTTGAGCAGGGCGTTGAGCAGCGGCCAGTCTGAGACGGCGTCGGAGCCGTCCTTCATCGCCTCGGTTTCGCGGTTCGGCGAGGCGACCGAGCCGGAATCGAGGTGGTCGCGGCCGATGACGATCGGCGCGGAAAGCTCGCCGTTTTTGACCATTTCATTGAAGGCCAAAGCCAGGCGGTGACGATCGCCGAGGCCGACCCAGCAGATACGCGCCGGCAGGCCCTGGAAGGAAATGCGCTCCCTAGCCATGTCGAGCCAGTTGTGCAGGTGCTTGTTGTCGGGCAGCAGCTCCTTCACCTTGGCGTCGGTCTTGTAAATATCCTCCGGGTCGCCCGAGAGGGCTGCCCAGCGGAAGGGGCCGATGCCGCGGCAGAACAGCGGTCTTATATAGGCAGGCACGAAGCCGGGGAAGGCGAAGGCGTTTTCCAGGCCTTCATCCTTGGCGACCTGACGGATATTGTTGCCGTAGTCGAGTGTGGGAATGCCGGCGTTCCAGAAGGCGATCATCGCCTCGACATGCTCGCGCATCGAGGCGCGCGCCGCCTTTTCCACAGCCTTCGGATCGCTTTCGCGCTTAGCCTTCCACTCGGCCATAGTCCAGCCTTTCGGCAGGTAGCCGTTGATCGGATCATGCGCCGAGGTCTGGTCGGTGACGATGTCGGGGCGGATGCTGCGGCGAACCATTTCCGGCAGGATCTCGGCGGCATTGCCGAGCAGGCCGACGGACTTGGCTTCGCCTGCCTTCGTCCAGCGGTCGATCATCGCGAGTGCCTCGTCGAGCGTTTCGGCCTTGGCGTCGAGATAGCGGGTGCGCAGGCGGAAATCGATCGAATCCGGATTGCATTCGACGGCAAGGCAGCAAGCACCAGCCATGACGGCGGCGAGCGGCTGGGCGCCGCCCATGCCGCCGAGGCCCCCTGTCAGGATCCATTTGCCCTTGAGATTGCCGCCGTAGTGCTGGCGGCCGGCCTCGACGAAGGTCTCGTAGGTGCCCTGCACGATGCCCTGCGTGCCGATATAGATCCACGAACCGGCCGTCATCTGGCCATACATGGCAAGACCCTTCTTGTCCAACTCGTTGAAATGGTCCCAGGTCGCCCAATGCGGCACCAGATTGGAATTGGCGATCAGCACCCGCGGCGCATCCTTGTGGGTGCGGAAGACGCCGACCGGCTTGCCGGATTGGACGAGCAGGGTTTCCTCTTCCGTCAGCGTCTTCAGCGTCGCGACGATGCGGTCGAAATCCTCCCAGGTGCGCGCGGCGCGCCCGATGCCGCCATAGACGACGAGCTCGTTGGGATTTTCGGCGACGTCGGGATCGAGATTGTTCATCAGCATGCGCAACGGCGCTTCGGTCATCCAGCTCTTGGCATTGAGATCGTTGCCGCGGGGCGCGCGGATTTCACGGATATTGTGGCGTGGATTGGTCATGGCTGTTCCCCTGTTCTCAGGTTTCAATCGTCAGCGTTTCAGGCCCGGTGCGATCTGTTCGATGCGCATCAGAATGTCTTTGAGATGAATGCGAAGCCTGTCGGCCTTGGCGGCGTCATAGGCGAAGGGCGGCGTCTCGGTCTGCAGATGGGTCGATTGCGCGAGCTCCATCTGGATCGCATGCACGCCCGTCTCGGGCCGGCCGTAGTGGCGAGTCGTCCAGCCCCCCTTGAAGCGGCCGTTGAGCACGCTGTCGTAACCTTCGGCAGCTTGCGTGACGGTGAGCGTCGCCTGCTCGATGGCGCTGTCGCAGGTCCTGCCCATGTCGGTGCCGATATTGAAATCCGGCAGCTTGCCTTCGAACAGGAAAGGAATATGCGAGCGGATCGAGTGGCAATCGTAGAGGATCGCCACGCCATGGATTGCCCTGACGCGTTCGATCTCGGCGGCAAGGGCGGCATGATAGGGCGCATGGAAATCCCTGAGCCGCGCCGCGATATCGGCCTCGTCAGGCGCCTGCCCATCCTTCCAGATCGGTCTGCCGTCGAAGTCCGTTTCCGGAACGAGACCGGTGGTGTTCTGGCCGGGATAAAGACTGACGCCGGCTGGATCGCGGTTGGCGTCGATCACGTAGCGATGGAAGGTGGCACGCACGGTCGTGATGTTGTCGACCAGCCCGTCATAGAGGTGGTGGATGTGCCAGTCGGTATCGGCGAGGATACGGCCATTGTCGTTGAGGCGGTCGGCGATGTCGGGCGGCACCTCGGTGCCGGTGTGGGGGAAGCCGAGGATGATCGGCGAGGTGCCCTGGCGGGTTTCGTATGGTGCGGTCATGGGCAAAGCGCTCCGGCGTTGCGGGCGTTACCCCCCTCTGTCCTGCCGGACCCGGGGTCGAGCCGCGGGTCTCGACCCGTCCTTCGGACCCCCACAAGGGGGAAGATCGACCCGCGGATGGGGCTGTGCCAAACAATTAATATTGGAGCGAGCGGCTCCGCCCAGCCGATCTCCCCACCTGTGGGGGAGATGCCCGACAGGGCAGCGGGGGGTGCAAAGTGCGCAGACATCACCATCAACCCTCCAAAACCGGCAAAATGCCTGTCGAAACTGAATCATTCAGCGCCCCCGTCGCCACCAGTGCGGCGGCGGCGGCGAGATCCCCCGCCAAGTAACGATCACTCTCGAGGCTCGGCACCTGGGCGCGGATCGCAGCGATCGCCTTCAAAAGCTCCGGGCTCGTCGACAGCGGCGCACGCAGTTCGACGCCCTGGGCTGCCGTCAGCGCCTCGATGCCGATGATGGCGAATAGGTTTTCGGTCATGCCGAGCAGGCGCCGGGCGCCGTGGCAGGCCATGGAGACATGGTCTTCCTGATTAGCAGAGGTCGGTGTCGAATCGACCGAGGCCGGGTGCGACATCTGCTTGTTCTCCGACATCAGCGCCGCCGAGGTGACCTCGGCGATCATAAGGCCGGAATTCAGGCCCGGCTTCCTGGCGAGGAAGGCCGGCAGGCCATAGGAGAGGGTGGGGTCGACGAGCAACGCAATGCGGCGCTGCGAGATCGCGCCGATCTCGCAGATGGCGAGCGCGATCTGGTCGGCGGCGAAGGCGACGGGTTCGGCGTGGAAATTGCCGCCAGAGACGACGGAATTATCCGAGAGCACCAGCGGATTGTCGGTGACCGCATTGGCTTCGATCTCCAGCGTGCGGGCGACCGCGCGCAAGAGATCGAGGCAGGCGCCGTCGACCTGCGGCTGGCAGCGGATGCAATAGGGGTCCTGCACCCGCTCGTCGCCCTCGATATGGCTCTGGCGGATGATGGAGTTTTCGAGCAGGCCGCGCAGGGCTGCTGCCGTGTCGATCTGCCCCTTATGGCCGCGCAGTGTATGGATATCGGCATGGAAGGGCGCCGAGGAGCCCATGGCCGCATCCGTGGACATGGCGCCCGTGATCAAGGCGGATTGGGCGGCGCGATGGGCGCGGAACAGGCCGGCGAGCGCCAGCGCCGTCGAGGCTTGGGTGCCGTTGATCAGCGCCAGGCCCTCCTTGGCGGCGAGCACGACCGGTTTCAGCCCGGAGCGTTCGAGGGCTTCAGCGCCGGAAAGGCGTTCGCCGTCGAAAAAGGCTTCGGCCTCGCCCATCATGACCGCCGCCATATGGGCGAGCGGCGCAAGATCGCCGGAAGCGCCGACCGAACCCTTTTCCGGGATCAGCGGGATGACGCCCTTATCCAGCATGCCTTCGATCAGCCGCACCAGTTCCAGACGCACGCCGGAGGCGCCGCGCCCGAGCGAGACGAGCTTCAGCGCCATGATCAGGCGCACGATATTCTCCGGCAGCGGCGCCCCGACGCCGCAACAATGAGACAAGATGAGATTGCGCTGCAGGGTGGCGACATCGGCGCTGTCGATCTTGATCGAGGCAAGTTTGCCGAAGCCGGTATTGATGCCATAGACCGGCGCGTTGCCGGCGGCGATCTCGGCAATGCGGGCGGCGGCCTTGTTTATGCCGGCATCGAAAGCGGGATCGAGTCTTGCCGGCTCGCCCGTCCAGTAAATAGTCTCGAGGTCGTTGAGCGAGACGGTGCCCGGGTGGAGGGTGATGGTCATCGACCGTTCCTTTCGCCCTTGAAGATACGCGCATGAAGTGGGTTGAAGCCGATGCGGTAGACGAGCTCGGCGAGGGTTTCGACATTCCAGACGGCGAGATCGGCTGACTTGCCGGGCTCGATCGTTCCGGTCTCGGCGATGAGGCCGAGAGCGCGGGCGCCTTCGCGGGTGGCGCCGGCGATGCATTCCTCGACGGTGAGCCCGAACAGCGTCGCCGACATGTTCATGGTCAGCAGCATCGAGGTCAGCGGCGAGGTGCCGGGATTGCAGTCTGTGGCGATCGCGATCGGCACGCCGGCCCGGCGCAGCGCCTCGACCGGCGGCTTCTGCTTCTCATGGATGGCGTAGAAGGCGCCGGGCAGGAGCACGGCGACAGTGCCGGCAGCCGCCATCGCGGCAACGCCATCATCGTCGAGATATTCGAGATGATCGGCTGAAAGCGCGCCGTATGACGCAGCAAGCTTGGCGCCGCCGAGATTGGAGAGCTGTTCGGCATGCAGCTTGACCGGCAGGCCGAGCGCCTTCGCCTTGTCGAAGACCCGGGCGATCTCGGTCGTGGAAAAGGCGATGCCCTCGCAGAACCCGTCGACGGCATCGGCGAGGCCGAGATTATACATGTCGTCGAGGCCGGGCAGCACGACATCGTCGAGATAGTCGCTGTTGCGGCCTTTGTATTCCACCGGCGTCGCATGCGCGCCGAGATAGCTGGTGGCGACGCGCACCGGTCTGATATGACCGAGAAGGCGCGCGCTCTGCAGCATTTTCACTTCGCCGGCCCGGTTCAGCCCGTAGCCGGACTTCACTTCGATCGTCGTGACACCCTCGGCAAGCAGCGTATCGAGCCGCGGCAGCGCTTCGGCGACGAGGTCTTCGACCGACAGCGCATTGGTGGCCTTCACCGAGGACACGATGCCGCCGCCGGCGCGGGCGATTTCTTCGTAGGTCGCGCCGGCAAGGCGCATCTCGAATTCGCGGGCGCGATTGCCGCCGTGAACGATGTGGGTGTGGCAGTCGACGAGACCGGGGGTGACCCAGCGGCCTTCGAGATCCACGATCTCGGATTTCTCGATGGCGGATGCCGGCAATTCGCTTTCGACGCCGGCAAAGGCGATACAGCCCCCTCCAGTCAGCACGGCGCCTTTTTCGATGATGCCGAGACCTGCTCTGTCGGGCGCCAGCGTCGCAAGTCGCGCATTTCGCCACAGCACCGGCCGGATATCGGCGGATGGGGTACCCTCAGAAAAATTGTTCCCGCTCATCAGCTTTGCGCCTTTCCTTATGCCGAAACATGTATATACATAATCAACAGGTGACAAGAGAAATTTTGCGCGCTCTTCTGGAAAAGAAAGATCGGCGGCGCGGCAGGAGGAGAAGAAGGCCATGACCATACTTCACGCGGAGACGGCGCTGACGTCGCAAGGCTGGCGGAAGAACGTGCGGCTGACGCTCGAAGAAGGTCGCATCGCCCGGGTCGAGCCCGACGCTGCCGCAGCACCCGGCAATGAGCGCCATGCCCTGATCGTTCCCGCCATGGGCAACCTGCACAGCCATGCCTTCCAGCGAGCGATGGCCGGCCTTGCCGAAGTGCGGGGGCCTGCCAGTGACAGCTTCTGGAGCTGGCGCACGGTCATGTACAAGTTCGCCCTGGCGATGACGCCCGATCATGTCGAAGCAGTCGCCGCCAAGCTCTATGCCGAGATGCTGGAGGCGGGCTATTCCCGTGTCGGCGAATTCCACTATCTCCACCATGACAAGGATGGCGGCGCTTATGCCAATATCGCCGAGCTTGCCGAACGCATCGGTGCTGCGAGCGAAGAGACCGGCATCGGCCTGACGCTTCTGCCCGTCTTTTATGCCCATTCCGGCTTCGGTGGTGCCGCGCCGATTGAAGGCCAGCGACGCTTCATCAATTCGCTGGAAAGCTTCGAAAGGCTGATGGATGGGTGCCGTGTGGTGACCGGCCGGCTCGACGGCGCCGAACTCGGGCTGGCGCCGCACAGCTTGCGGGCCGCCACTCCCGAGGAGTTGGCGAAGCTTGTGCCGATGGCGGGCGACGGGCCGATCCACATCCATGTCGCCGAACAGGTGAAGGAGGTCGAGGACTGCATTGCCTGGTCCGGCGCGCGGCCGGTGGAATGGCTGCTCGATCATGCGCCGGTCGATCAGCGCTGGTGCTTCATCCATGCAACGCATATGACCGAGGACGAGACGCGGCGGATGGCGAAGAGCGGGGCGATTGCCGGCCTCTGCCCGATCACCGAAGCCAATCTCGGCGACGGCGCCTTTGCCGCGCCGCTCTTCCTCGAAGAGGGCGGCCGTTACGGTATCGGTTCGGATTCAAACGTGCGGATTTCCCTGCCGGAGGAATTGCGCCAACTCGAATATTCGCAGCGCCTGGCGTTGCGCGCCCGCAATGTCGTCGCGGCACCTGGCGGATCGACGGCGCTTTCGCTATTCACCCACGCACTTGCTGGCGGCTCCGGCGCGCTGAAAGCGCCGGCCGGCCTCGTCGAGGGTCATCACGCCGATCTCGTTTCGCTCGATACGTCAGCCGTTCCTTACCTCTCGGGCGATCAGATCCTCGATCACTGGCTGTTTGCCGGCGGCGTTTCCGTCGATTGCGTGTGGGCGCGCGGCTTTAAGCAGGTGGAAGGCGGCCGCCATCGCGAGCGCGACGCAATCGACCGGCGGTTCCTTGCCGCAATGGGCGAGTTGCTGGCTGCCTGAAAAAGCACTTTTCCTTTCAAGGCATTCGATCTAGACCGGAGAACCAATCGGAACGTGGCGATGAACCAAAGCAGGGATCTGACCTTGCACCAGCGCATCCTGGGCGAGATCGAGGGGCGTATCGTCTCGGGCGAATGGCCACCGGGGCATCGTATTCCCTTCGAGGTCGACCTCGCCACGCAGTATGACTGCTCGCGTATGACGGTGAACAAGGTGCTGACTCAGCTCGCCAAGGCGGGCCTGATCGAGCGCCGCAAGAAATCCGGCAGCTTCGTCACCCAGCCGCAGGCGCAATCGGCCGTGCTCGAAATCCACGACATCAAGGCTGAGGTGCAGTCGCTGAACCTGCCTTATTCCTATGCGCTTTCGAAGAAGGCGAGCCGCAAGGCGAAAGCGGAAGACAGAAGCCGGCTGGAACTGCCCGTGGCGTCTTCGGTCGTCGAGGTGGTCTGCGTCCACAATGCCGGGGCGCGGCCCTTCTGCCTCGAGGAGAGGCTGATCAGCCTTGAAACCGTGCCTGAGGCCGCCGATGCCGATTTTCTGACGGTGGCGCCGGGGCCGTGGCTGCTTGGCCAGGTGCCGTGGAGCACGGCCGAACACCGGATCCACGCGGTCTCCGCCAGTGCCGAGGTGGCCGCGGCGCTCGACATTCCGCGCAACACTGCCTGCCTGGTAGTCGAACGCCGCACCTGGAGCGGCGCCGGTCCGGTGACCCACGTCCGTTTCACCTATCCGGGCGATCGCCACGCGCTGGTGGCGCGATTCACGCCGGCCTCGCAGTAGGTTCCATATACAAGATGGCGAGTGTTTTCACTCTTCGAACATCTTGCCGCTGCGTGCTTCGAGCCGATAACGATAGCCGGGATAGACGAGGCGGGCGGTCGAGACCACCTGTTTTGCCGACCATGTGCGCCGGCGGATCGTCAGGCACGGCTCGGTCTTGAGAATAGTGAGCAGCTTGCATTCCCAGGCCTGCGGCATCGCCGCCTCGACGACATGCTCGGAGCCGCTGAGCGGGGCGGCCGCCGTCAGATAGGCGTTCGGCGTCAGCGTCGTGAAGTCCTGCTTGAGATAGTCGGGAGCGGCTTCCGGATGGACAAAACGGTCCTCGATCTGCACCGGAACGCCGTTTTCGCTGTGCACGATCAGCGAGTGGAAGACCGCCGCGCCGATTTCAAGTTCCAAGCTGTCAGCGATCTCGGGAGAGGCGGTTTCCTGGGCAAGAATGACGACAGACGCCTCATGAACATGGCCGCGTTCGGCGATCTCCTCGGCGATGTTGCGCACCTCGAACAGCGCCGAATAGCCCTTGCGCTCGGCGACGAAGGAGCCGACACCCTGGATGCGGACGAGTTCGCCCTCGTTGGCAAGTTCGCGCAGCGCCCGGTTGGCGGTCATCTTGCTGACGCCGAGCTCGACGACCAGTTCGTTTTCCGAGGGAACGCGGTATTTCGGCGGCCATTCACCACTGTGGATGCGGTCGAGGATCACCTGTTTGACGCCGGCATAGAGCGGCGTGCTGTCATTTCCTGCCAGGTCGCGTTTCATCTCGTCGGAACGCTTCATTGCCTATTCCTTTTGCACGGATGCAATTCGCCATATAAATCGACTTTTCTCTTGCATATCACAAATTTTCTCATATGGTACCATATACAACCTCCCGAACAGTCCTCGACGAAAAAATAGGACGGAACGGGCAAGCCGGCGGAGATCGGCGGTGCCGCAAGGTCTGTTTCAACTCCAGAGGAGAATTCATCGATGAAATTAAGCGCAATCCTTTTTTGCGGCGTCGCCGCCTTTTCCGCCTTCGCAGCTCCGGCCTTTTCCAAGGACTGGACGAAGGCGACCATCACCCTTGAGGGCGCTTATGCGCCTTGGAATCTCACCAATGCCGACGGTACGCTTGGTGGCTTCGAGCCTGAGCTTGCCAAGGTGCTCTGCGAGCGCGCCAAGATCGAATGCACGCTGGTTGCCTCCGATTGGGACGGTATGATCCCGGCGCTCAACGCCGGCAAGTTCGACGTCATCATGGATGCGCTGTCGATTACCGAAGAGCGGCGGAAGATTATTGATTTCACCATTCCCTATGCCGCGACTCCCGCCGCTTTCGCCACGGCCAAGGATAGCCCGCTCGCCAATGCCGCCGGCACCGGCGCCACGATCAAGATGACGCCCGGCCAGACCGGCGTGAAGGAGATCGACGCGCTGAAGGAACTCTTCAAGGGCAAGACCATCGGCATCCAGGCGGCGACCGTCTATGCCAAGTTCGTCTATGACAATTTCGGCGATATCGCCGAGATCCGTGAATACAAGACCGGCGCCGATCGCGACCTCGACCTGCAGAACGGCCGCATCGACCTCGGCTTCGACGACGCCGTCTATTTCGCCAATGCCTTTGAGGCCGCCAACGGCGCGCTTGCTTTCACCGGCCCGGAGATCGTCGGCTCGATCTGGGGCGAAGGCGAAGGCCTCGGCATCCGCAAGGCCGATACCGAGCTGCGTGACAAGTTCAACGAGGCGATCAAGTCGACGCTGGCCGACGGCACGGTCAAGAACCTTTCGATGAAATGGTTCAAGGTCGACGTCAGCCCGCAGCAATAAGCCTTACGGCCTCTGGCCGCAGGTGCGGTCTCCGGCTTTAACGCCGGAGACCGCGTGTTATTCTCAAATCCATAAGACACTGCCGCGGACGGGGAACGGACGATATGGCAAGCTTGGAACTGCTCGGCTTCGGTTCAACCGGATGGGGCGCGCTGCTCATTCTCGCCGCCTTGATGACGCTCGCCGTCACGGCGACGGCGCTGGCGATCGGCGCGTTGCTGGGCGCGGTCGTCGCCTTCGCGAAACTCTCCGGCAATCCGCTCCTCATCACGCTCGGCAATGTCTATACCACCGTGTTTCGCGGCGTGCCGGAACTGCTGATCATCTATCTCATCTATTTCGGCGGCTCCTCGGCCGTCACCTCGATCGGCAAGGCGATGGGCTACGAGGGTTTCCTCGGCCTACCGTCCTTTGCCGCCGGCGCGCTTGCCGTGGGCATCATCTCCGGCTCCTATCAGGCGGAAGTGTTCCGCGGCGCCTTCCTCGCCATTTCCAAGGGCGAACTCGAAGCCGCCTCGGCGATCGGCATGCACCGCGGGCTGCGCTTTCGCCGCATCATCATGCCGCAGGTGCTTCGCTTCGCCATTCCGGGCCTCGGCAATGTCTGGCAGCTCAGTCTCAAGGATTCGGCGCTGATCTCCGTCACAGGCCTTGCCGAGCTGATGCGCACCAGCCAGGTGGCGGCGGGCTCGACGCGGCAGTATTTCCTGTTCTTCATCGCCGGCGGCGCGCTCTACCTGATCCTGACCAGCCTTTCGGACCGCATCTTCAACGGCGCCGAACGCCGCGCCAATCGCAGCATGCCGGCATCGGCCATGGGCCAGGCGTAAGGAGGCGAAGATGGATTTCACCTTTCTCGCCTCGACCATGGTCACATTGCTGAAAGCCGTGCCGACGACGCTGATCCTGTTTTCGCTGTCGATCTTCTTCGGCGGCCTGCTGGCCCTCGTCATTGTCTGGATGCGGGTCAGCGGCAACCGCATGCTTTCGGGCTTCGCCAAAGGTTATATCTTCGTCTTCCGCGGCTCGCCGCTGTTGATCCAGATGTTCCTGGTCTTCTACGGTCTCGGCCAGTTCGGCGTCATCCGCTATTCCTTCCTCTGGCCGTTCCTGCGCGAGCCGATGGTCTGCGCCATCCTGTCCTTGGCGCTCTGCACTGCCGGCTATACCGCGGAGATCTTCCGCGGCGGCATCCGTGCCGTGTCGCCGAAGGAGATCGAGGCGGCGCGCTCGATTGGCATGTCCGGTTTCCTGCTGGTGCGCCGCATCCTGGCGCCGATCGCCTTCCGCCACGCGCTGCCGGCCTATTCCACCGAGATCGTGCTGATGATGAAATCAACGGCGCTCGCAAGCCTCGTCACCGTCTGGGAGGTCACCGGCGTCGCCCAGCGGCTGATCTCGCAGACCTACCGGACGATGGAGGTCTTCCTCTGCGCGGCGATCATCTATCTCGTTCTGAACTTCATCATCCTGCAGGGCATGGCCCTGCTTGAATATTCGCTCTCCCGACACCGCCGAGCGGCCCCGCAGCCGCTGAAGGCATAGGCGTTTTTGACCTGATTGGAGCAACCATGCCAGGCGTCACCCGACTTTCGGTTCGCAACATCCGCAAGAGCTTCGGTACCCATGAAGTGCTGCGCGGCATTTCCCTCGATGCCGAGGACGGCGACGTGATTTCGCTGCTCGGCGCCTCAGGCTCCGGCAAATCGACCTTCCTGCGCTGCATCAACATGCTCGAAACCGCCAGCGACGGCGAAATCTGGGTCGACGGCGAGCATATCGAGATGGTCCACAAGAACGGCAAGACAAGGCCGGCGAGCCAGAAGCAGGTCGACCATATCCGCTCCGAACTCGGCATGGTGTTCCAGTCCTTCAACCTCTGGTCCCACATGACCATCCTGCAGAATGTCATCGAGGGACCCATTCATGTGCTGAAGCGGCCGCGCGCCGAATGTATCGCCGAGGCCGAGGCGCTGCTCGAAAAGGTCGGCATCGCAGACAAACGCCATGCCTATCCCGCCCATCTCTCCGGCGGCCAGCAGCAGCGCGCCGCCATCGCCCGCGCGCTTGCGATGAAGCCGAAGGTCATGCTCTTCGACGAGCCGACGTCGGCGCTCGATCCGGAGCTGGTCGGCGAAGTCCTGCGCGTCATGCGCGCGCTTGCCGAGGAGGGCATGACCATGCTCGTCGTCACCCATGAGATGAGCTTTGCCCGCAACGTCTCGAACCGTGTCGTCTTCATGCGCGAAGGGCTGATCGAAAGCAGCGGCACGCCGGACGAGATGTTTGCCGGCGGCGCCACACCCGCCTTCCGCCAGTTCATCGGTAATTTCGGAACGGGTCGATGACGGTCGTCCTCGATAAGGTGCTGGGCTGGCGCGATGTTGCGCGCGTCGGGGCAGGGGAGGCGCTTGCGCTGTCGCCGGCTGCCTGGGCGCGGGTCGAAAGGGCAAGCCGGATCGTCGCGCGCATCGTCGAAACCGGCGTGCGCGCCTATGGCGTCAACACCGGCGTCGGGGCGCTGGCCGATACGGTGGTCGACCGCGCCTCGCAGAGCCTGCTGTCGCGCAGCATCGTGCTCAGCCATGCCTGTGGCGTCGGACCGCTTCTGCCCGCCCGCGAGGTGCGCGCCATCATCGCCGCCGAGATCGCCAATTTTGCCCACGGCCATTCCGGCGTGCGGCGTGAGATCGTCCAGCATCTTGCGGCCCTGTTGGAGCATGATTGCATTCCGGACGTGCCATCCAAGGGCTCGGCCGGTTATCTCACCCATAATGCCCATACCGCGCTCGTCCTGATCGGCGAAGGCAGCGCGACGCTTGCCGGACGGCGTATGAGCGGCCGCGAAGCGCTTGCGGCGATCGGCCTTGTCCCGCTGGTACTCGGCGCCAAGGAGGGTTTGAGCCTCGTCAACGGGACGGCCTGCTCCACGGGCTTGACCGCACTGGCACTCTGGCGCGCCGAACGGCTGCTCGACTGGGCCGATGCCATCGCGGCGCTGACGCTGGAAGCGGCGGGCTGCCAGATCGCCGCCTTCGACGAGGCGGTGCTGGCGCTGCGCCCATCGGCGGGAATAGAGAAAGTAGGCGCTGCGCTGCGCGCACGGCTCCAGGGCAGCGGTCTCATCGCCGCCGCCTTTGGCCGGCGTACCCAGGATGCGCTGAGCCTTCGTTCGGTGCCGCATGCCCACGGAGCGGCCCGTGATGTCTTCGACAATTCCGCCCGCATCGCCGATCAGGAGCTCGCTTCGGTAACGGACAATCCCGCCGTTTCAGGCACTCCGGAAGAACCCGTCGTCTCCTCCGAGGCACATGCGGTCGCCCCGGCGCTCGGGCAGGCGGCCGACAGCCTCGCCGTTGCAATGGCGCAGCTTTGTGCGATCAGCGAGAGGCGCATGGACCGGCTGGTCAATCCACTGGTGAGTGGCCTGCCGCCGTTTCTGGCGAGCGATGCCGGCAGCCATTCCGGCTTCATGATCGCCCAGTATACCGCAGCGGCGCTGAGCAATGAAAATCGCCGCCTTGCCGCGCCCGCAGCGCTTGACGGCGGGCTGACCTCCGGCCTGCAGGAGGATTTCCTCGCGCATCCGACGGCTGCCGCCGGCAAGCTGCTCGCGGTCATCGACAATGCCGAATATATCCTGGCGATCGAGCTGATGGCTGCCGCCCAGGCGCATGATTTCCTGGCGGCGACGGCGCCCCGGGCGGGAGGCACGGATCTTATCTATCAGGCCGTGCGGGAGCGTATCTCCCATTATGGCGACGAGCGGCCGCTCAATGGCGATATCGAGGCCGTGCGCAGCCTGATCCGCGAGACTGTGCCGCCACCGATGAATTGATCGGGCAGACGTCAGAACGGCTTGCTGGAGTCGGAATCCTGCTTCGGTTTTCCGTCGGCGTCGAGGCGTTTGAGGCATCGGGCGAACGTGGGGTAGAGCTGGTCCACCCGCGAGAGCGGCAGCGTCCAGTCGCCTTCGTCGCCGGCAAAGGTCAACTGCACGTCAGGGGTTCCGGAAAAGGAATTCTTGATGATCTTCTTCAGTCCGCCGCTACCCTTGCTGCCCACGGGCCAGAGGCGAAGCGTATGCTTGTCGAAGAACTCGGCGGCAACGGCTTTCGTCACATTTCGATCAGTCAGCGTCACCTCGGTCATGGTGCCGGCCGGAATGTCCCAGCTGTTCTTCGACACCAGCCAGAACGTCTCGGTCGCACTCTGGCGGAATTCCATGCTCTTGCCGATCTCGCTCTCCCACAGCAGCCGGCAATAGGGTGGGCTGTCGCTCGCATAGCCGACCGACCATTGTCTTGCGCCGCCCATCCATTCGGTCTCGCCGAAGGCGGAGACCGGCTGCAGGATGGATGCCAGCAGAACTATCACGGTCAGAATTTTCATCGTCGAAGCCTCCAGGACAATCCGCTTCAGCCATAGCAAAAGAAGGTTGAGCTTTTGCTACCGGCCGTTTGAAATGAAGCGGAGATCAGACCGGCGAAGTGGCTCCTCGACTTTGCAAGGTCTTGAATTTTCGACTCACCTTGCCGATCTGGCGGGTGAGGACATGATATCAAGGGAGATCCACGACAGGCATGACGGAGGTTCAACGACGCGGTTTCCTGGCGAGGCTCAACACCTATGAGCCACTGACGCTGATCTTGCTGGCATCGGTCGCCGGCGGTCTGTTCGTGCTGCAGCGGCTGACGAGCGAGGTCCTCGAAGGCGAAACCTTTGGTTTCGACCAGGCGGTCCTACTGGCATTGCGGCGGGCAGATGATCTCTCCGTGCCGATCGGTCCGGCCTGGCTGACCCACGCCGTCGGCGACATCACCAGCCTCGGCGGCATCACCGTTCTGTCGCTGATGACTGTCCTCGTGACCGTCTATCTCTTGCTCGACCGGCGCTGGCCGATCGCGATCTTCGTCTTTTCCTCGGTGCTGTCAGGGTGGCTGGCGAGTACGCTTTTGAAGATCCTCGTCGCGCGGCCGCGCCCCGATGTCGTGCCGCACCTCGTCGAGGTGAGCGATCTCAGTTTTCCCTCCGGCCATGCCATGGTCTCGGCGGTGACCTATCTGACGCTCGGGGCGCTGCTGGCGCGCACACAACGTTATCCCTCGACGCGGATTTTCGTCATGGGCGCCGGCGTCTTCCTGGCCGTCATCATCGGTTTGAGCCGCATCTACCTCGGCGTTCATTATCCGACGGACGTTTTCGCCGGATGGTGCGCCGGGGCACTGTGGGCGCTCGGCTGCTGGCTGATCTCGAAGAGGTTCGTCCCGAGCCGCGCGCCTCATGGTGGCGTCGAGACTGCAGATGAGGACAACACTTAGCGTAATGCGGCCCACCGCATGTCTGTGGCGCCGTGCTTGCGGCGCCACAGGTGCTTGAGTGCTTAGGTTCTGCCGCTTTCGCTGAAAGCTGAACCGCTTTAGGTGCGCGGCTTCAGATTCTCCGGGTCATAGATCGGCTTGTAGCCGACGCCGACAACCTCCACCGGGAAGCTCTCGGCAAAATACTCGACCTCAAGCTTGCGTCCGACCTGGCAATGCGACCACGGCAGATAGGCGAGGGCGATGTTCTTGCCGACCGTCGGGCCGTAGGCGATCGAGGTCGTGTAGGACCGGCGGCCAAGCTCGTCGACCAGAACCTCTCCCGTGGCGGGATCGACGACCGGCAGGTTGCCGACGGGATAGCGCTTCACGCCTGTTTTGTCGGTATTCTCGGTCATGACGAGCGTGCAGAGCATGGCGGGCTGGTGCTCGCGCGCTTTGTATTCCAGATGCTTTTCCTTGCCGCGGAAATCGGCTTCCTTGACCTTCGGGCGGGCGAGATCGGCTTCGATCAGGTTGTACTGGGTCAGGAGGTCGGCGTTCTGCAGGCGCAGGCTCTTCTCCATGCGGCGCGAGTTCGCATAGGTCTCGACGCCGAAAGCCATCACGCCGGTCGAGCGCAGCGCATCCCAGACGGCGAGGCCGTCTTCATACTTCATGTGCAATTCCCAGCCCTGCTCGCCGACATAGGAGATGCGGAAGGCGGTGACGGTCTTGCCTGATATTTCGATCGGCTTGATCGCCGCAAAGGCGAAGTTTTCCTGATCGAGCCCGGCCGGATCGGCTACGACCTTCTTCAGCGTCTCGCGCGCGTTCGGACCCCAGATGCCGATCGTCACGAATTTCTCCGAGACATCGGTGACGGTCACGTCAAGGCCGCGGTCTTGAGCGACCCGCTTCATATAGTGCAGATCGCGCGGGCCGGCATCGGCGCCGTTGACGAGACGGCAGCGGTCGGCCATGCGGAACACGGTGAAGTCGGCGCGCACCATGCCTTCGTCGTCGAGGAAGTGGGTGTAGATACCCTTGCCGATGTTGGCATCGCCGCCGATCTTGGCGGCGCACAGCCACTCCATCAGCTCGACATGATCAGGCCCCTCGATATCGACCATGTGGAAATGGCTGAGATTGACGATGCCGCAATCCTCGCTCATCGCCAGGTGTTCGGCATTCGAGACGCGCCAGAAATGGCGGCTGTCCCATTCGTTCTCGCGAACCGGAACCCGGTCGCCATACTTCTCCAGAAGGTGCTCGTTGGCGGCGTAGCCGTGCGCACGCTCCCAGCCGCCCAGTTCCATGAAGTAGCCGCCAAGCTCCTTTTCGCGCTCGTAGAAGGGCGAGCGCTTGATGTTGCGGCCGGATGCATAGGGTTCGCGGGTGTGAACCGCCGGGAAATAGATCTTCTGGGCGGCTTCGAAGCAGCGGCCTTCGATAAATTCTTCCGTCAGCTGATGCGGATAGAAGCGGGCATAGTCAATGCTGTTGTGATCGATTTCGGTACGGCCATCGGTCATCCAGTCGGCGATCAGCTTGCCATAGCCCGGGCCGTCCTTGACCCAGATGGCAACGCAATACCAGAGACCGCGCACCTTCTGGCTCTCGCCGCAGGATGGGCCGCCGGCGGCGGAAACCTGCAGCAGGCCGTTGAAGGAATGACCTTCGTTATAGCCGAGTTCGCCGAGGATCGGCGTCAGTTCCATGGCGCGTTCGAGCGGCTCGATGATCTGCTCCATCTCGAGGTCGCGCTGCGACGGCGAAAGGCGGGCTTCGTGTTTTTCGAGAAGATCGCGCGGATGGCACATGCGCGGATTGGTGGCTTCGTAATAGCCCCACTCGATCTGGCCACCCTCGGTCGTCGCCGGGTCGCCGGTGTCGCGCATGTAGGCGGAGTTGCCCTGGTCGCGCAGCAGCGGGAAGCCGATTTCCTTGCCGGTGCCTTCAAACTCGTTATAGGGACCGAAGAAAGTGAGCGGGTGGTCGACCGGCATCACCGGCAGGTCTTCGCCGACCATCTCGGCGATCAGGCGGCCCCAGAGGCCGGCGCAGACGATGACGTGGTCGGCCATGATAGTGCCGCGATGGGTGACGACGCCCTTGATGCGTCCGCCCTCGACGATCAGCGACTTCGCCGGCGTGTTGCCGAACACCTTGAGCTTGCCGGCCTTTTCGGCGGCATCGACCAGCTTGCCGGCAACGGTCTGCGAGCGCGGAATGACGAGGCCGGCATCCGGATCGAAAAGCCCGCCCATCACCTGATCTTCCTCGATCAGCGGGAACTTCTCCTTGATCTCGGAGGGGCTGACATAATGGGCGCGGGTGCCGAAAGCGCGGGCCGAGGAAAGCTTGCGCTTGATTTCCTCCATCCAGGCGTGGTCGCCGGTGCGCGCCACTTCGAGGCCGCCGATGCGGGCGTAGTGGCCCATCTTCTCATAGAAATCGATTGAATATTGCGTCGTCCAGACCGACAGATAGTCGTGGCTCGTGGTGTAACAGAAGTCCGAGGCATGCGCTGTCGAGCCGATGTCAGTCGGTATGCCCGACTTGTCGATGCCGACGATATCGTCCCATCCGCGCTCGACAAGATGATGAGCGATGGAGGCGCCGACGATGCCGCCGAGCCCGATGATGACGACCTTTGCCTTTTCCGGAAATGCTGCCACGTGCTGTTCCTTCTATTTCCGCACGAATTAAAACTACCGAGCCGCGCTTGGCTTACGCTTCGCGTGAGATGCAGGAGCCATGTCAGCCTCGTGAGCGTGTCACATTTGCCCAAGCTGCAAAACCCCAGACCTCTCCCTCCCGAAGCTGGATAAGCCATTATGCATAAGGGTCACAATCGTCATTGGTCCTACGCCGTCGAGTAACGGCGTAATTGCGCCAGTCCGGATCGGGGCTGAGGTTATTCCAGATAGAGCTCGCCTACCCGGATCACGGCGCTGCAATTGCGTTGAGCCGGTCGATGTCTCCGAGCACTATATCGTCGGAAACCGGCTCGCGATTGTGCAGGCGGAACCATTCAGCCGCTTCGCGCACGCGGTCTCCGTGCGGCGGGGGATAGGCGCCCAGCCGAAGGACCCATTCCCGCACGGTCTCGCGCTCCATCCGGCCGGCCCGGTATCGGTCGCAGACCGTTTTCGCCGAGGCGACGAGATCATTGATACTCTTCACGGCCGGCCCTCAATGCACGGAAGGTTCGTCGTCGAGAAAGGAGCGGATGCCGTCCCGCGCCACGACCGCGAGGAATTCGTCGAAAGCTTCGCGGTCCGTCGCGAACGGCTCGTCCCACTGGATCAGGTCCTCTGCCTGGGTGACGACTTCCATCGTCCAGTCTTCATTGCTGCCCGCGGATCGAAAGATATCGACGAGCACCGTAACCCCGTCTTCGGTAAATTCCCCCGCCAATTCGGAGTGCTCAAGCTTCTGTTTCTTTGCCATTCAACCGCCAGCGCCGGGAGGGGCGTCGTTTTTGAGATGTTCTTCGTATTGGACCGTCTGAGTCTCGTCAGTGTCTATAGAAGCCGATGCCGGTCTTGCCAAGCGAACGCCCGCGCCGCCACCATTCTCCGGGATGAAAAGAACGCCCGCTGCCTCCAAACTCTCCTTCAGGTCCCGCAGGGTCTGCTCGTCAGGGGAAAGCTTCCCGGCTTCGAAACGGGTAATCGTCGCCTTAGGGATTTTCGCGGCTGAAGATAGATCGTCCTCAGACCACGCGATAAGAGCTCGTGCCGCGCGGCACTGAGATGCGGATAGAGAAAAGTCATCAATTGGCATTGATACACGGTTGGTTGGACTCGGTCAGCACTATGAGAGATGTGAGCGCCGGCGAAGAAAGCAAGCGAATGTGCTGATACCGGATCGAAGCCGCTACCCTATTGGGCGATGGGAAGGTTGATTGACTGAATATTACCAAGGTCTAATTTGGGCCCCTTTATCACGCGCCGGGGAGGTTGCAATGCGTGAGCCGGATATGCAGAAACTCGATACGCTTGTCGGTCGTCTTGTTGGCGACGTCGGCGCCGCCGTGTCGGGCGCCTTGGTCGTGCTCGGTGACAAAGTCGGAATCTTCAAGGCGATGGCCGACGGGACGCCTTTGAGTGTCGAGCAGCTTGCCGCGAAAACAGGGGTGAAGGAGCGCTACCTCAGGGAATGGCTCAGCGCCCAGGCGGCGGCGGAATATGTCAGCTATGATGAAAAATCGGATCGTTTCAGCCTGACGCCGGAACAGGCGATGGTGTTCGCCGAGGAAAACAGCCCCGCCTTCTTCGTGGGCGCTTTCGAGGTTGTGCAATCCATGTGGATGGACGAGCCGAAAGTCGCCGATGCCTTCCGCACTGGAAAGGGTCTCGGCTGGCATGAACACAGCACCTGCCTATTCCGCGGAACCGAACGGTTCTTTCGCCCGGGGTACAACAGCCATCTGGTGAATGAATGGATTCCGGCTCTTGCCGGGATGGAGGAAAAGCTGAAGGCGGGCGCCAGCGTCGCCGATGTCGGCTGCGGTCACGGCGCCTCGACCATCCTGATGGCGCAGGCCTATCCCGCCTCGCGGTTCACCGGCTTCGATTATCACGGCCCGTCGATCGAAAGGGCAAAGGCCGCCGCCAAAGAGGCTGGCGTCGCCGATCGCGTGACGTTCGAGCAGGGCAAGGCGGCCGAATTTCCGGGGCGCGGTTATGATATGGTCGCCATGTTCGACTGCCTCCACGACATGGGCGATCCGGTCGGCGCCGGGCGGCATGTCAAGGAAACGCTTGCGCCGAATGGGACATGGCTCATCGTCGAACCCTTCGCCCATGACCACCTGAAGGACAATCTCAATCCGGTGGGCCGCGTCTATTATGGGGCGTCGACGATGATCTGCACACCGGCATCGCTCTCCCAGGAGGTGGGGCTAGGGCTCGGCGCCCAGGCCGGAGAAATGAGGCTTCGAAAGGTTGCACTCGACGCCGGCTTCACGCATTTCCGCCGTGCAACCGAAACGCCGTTCAACATGGTGTTCGAGGTGCGGGCGTAAGGCGCATCAGTCGTGTTTCAGCGCGTGGCAGTGGCACTGACTGCTATTGCGGCACCTGGAACAGGTGGCGGATTCGCATCAGCAGCGAAGTCATCGAGCTGCCGTTCAGTGTTGCGCCTTCGGTCACGAAGGAATGCTGGCCGGTCTCGATGCGGTGGGTCAGGGTGGCGGCAAGCTCCTCGGCGATGCCGGGCCTGTCGTGCAGCAACGGTGTCAGACTGGTCTGTGCAATTTCGTAAATGACCACGAAGGTGAGGGCGCGCAGGGTTGCCGCTTCGCCGGCGCCGATCAGCAGTCCGCTCTCGCCGAAATAGTCGCCCGGTGCCAATCGTCCGACTTCGATTTCCTTTTGGCCTTCCTTGCGTGTCGCGATGACGGCGCCGCTGCGCACGATCATCAGCGAAGCGACCGTATCCCCCTGTTCGATCAGAATCGCATCCTTCTTGAAGGTCCGCCGCGTCATCGAGGCGGCCAGCGTCTCCTTCTCGTCCTCCGTCAACGAGGCAAACAGGGGGATGGCATCGAGAAGCTTGAGCGGCGTCGGACGATGCTGCCCTGCCACTTCTTCCGGCTGCACCCGGTCGGACGGCGGGCCTGCGGCATCGATCGGCCGCGCCAGGGTGAGGCCGGCCGCCTTGATGTGGCGGTAGATAAGATCGAATATCTCATTCTTCGCCAGCCCGGCGTGGCCAATATCCCTGACGCGGAAAGAGAGCTCCACCTCCACCGCATCGGCATTGAGCGACTTGACCTGCACGCCGGGCCTTGGTTCCGTCAGGATTGAGCCGCTGCTCAAAAGCACGGTGCGCATCACCTCGACGATCGTCGATGGCCCCGTCGTCGGTACGACGCGGACCGTCAGCATGACGCCGTGGCTGCGGTCGGGGCTGCTGAGGTTGGTCAGCCCCACCTTGGCAAGAAAGCTGTTGGGCAGGATGACAAGGTCGTTCGTGCCGTTCAGGAGATGCGTGCTACGCCAGTTGGTTTCGACGACACGCCCTTCGACGCCGTCGTTGAGGACGATCCAATCACCGATTGTGTAAGGCCGGCCGAGATTGAGTGCGATACCGGAAAAGACGTCGTTCAGCGTGCTCTGCAGCGCCAGGCCGAGGATGATGGCGAAGACGCCCGAGGTGGCGATCAACGTTCCGACCGGAAAGCTGAAGACGTAGGCCACCACCGAAAGGATCGCGCCGAGATAGATCAGCCCGATGACCAGATCCTGAACGAGGCGTCCCTCCCGCGGTTGACGCTCGAAGATCAGGAAGACGCGAACGAAGCCGATCAACGCCCAGGCGGCATTGACCCACCAGACTACCTTGGCAACCCCGATGAAGACACGTTCGAAGGCGGAAGACGATGTCGGGCTGACCTCGTAGGGCACGATATCGTGATAGAGAAGCAGGATGGTCAGCGCCGCGAAGAAGAACACCTGACCGACCAGCTTCCAGCTCGGGAAGGGGCGCAGGGCAACTCGCGTAACCATCGCACCGACCACGGCCACCGCTCCCACCTGGACGATGGGATCGGAAAGCGCCTCGGACCATGTGGGATTTTCTAGCATCGAAATCAACTCGCGAGAGAAGGCTGAGTGCAGCCAGAACCGCTTTGGCAAGGACCGGGCGAAGAACCCCCGTCGCTGTCATCGAATAATCCCTGAGAATATTCCATTTCCTCGCAGCGTCCGCTGGGCAGGGCGAGCCGGAGATCCGGAAAAGCAACATCGCCGTTCGTCCAAGCGATGTCAAACCGCCACCTGGCAATGGATTTCGCGTTGCGCCTTTCGGGTGGTCAGCCGTTCAGCGAAGCTTGCCGATGCTGGCATACATGCCGGTCGTGCGGAATTCGGTGGGATTGGTGCCGTAGACGCGGCGGAAGACCTTCGAAAAATAGTTGGCGTCCTCGAAGCCGCACATGATGGCGACTTCCTTGACCGGCAGGAAGTCCGCCTTGGTCAGAAGCTTGACGGCGCGCTGCAGCCGCTGCTGCAGCACGAATTCGGCCGGCGGCATGCCTTCGCTCTCGGCGAAGCTGCGGGAAAAATGCGCGCGGCTGAGGCCGACGATGCCGGCGAGTTCGCTGACCGGTAGCGGCTTGTCGAGATTGGCGTTGATATGGTCGATCACCGGCTGCATGAGGCTGAGTTCAGCGGCAACAGCCGCCGAGTTGAAGACATCGTCATAGAGCGCCATCGCCGCTTCATAAGCGATCGCCGACGCTGCTCCCGCCGACGTCGCGCCCTTGACCAGACGCAGGCTGCAATCGGCGAGATGATCGACGGTCGAGGGCTGCAGCTTCAAGACAGGACCGGCTGTGGAAAGCACCAGCTTGTGGATGCGCAGCGTTTCCTCGCCGTTCATCGAAATCCAGAAATATTCCCAGCGCTCGCCCTTCTCCAGCCAATAGCGGTGATTGTGGGGGACGAGCACGAGCAGCGTATCGCCGCCTTGGAGGCGGTAATTGCGGTTCTGGTAGCGCAGCCGGCCGGTGCCGCTGATCGTGTGCTGCAGCACGGTGAAGGGCGTCTGGCCGCGCCGGCGGCCGTCCCAGTCGTAGGTCTCGTTCTCACGCACTTCATAGCCCGCGCTGGTCGGCATGGCGTGCAATCGCTGCCGGCCGCGGGGCAGCGAAACCGTCCTCATCGCCTGTCCGTTGGCAATCAAATCCTGCAGCACAAAATTACCCCTGAAAGCATAATCCTTCTCTGGTCGCCCTGCCGATTTCGGGCATAATCCCGCTCGAACAAGAAAGAGAAGACCACGGCCGATAGAGCGGCCGGGAGGAAAACAGGCAGTTTTGCGGCTTTTTCAACCACATGCGCCAGCATGCGGCCTGATCCTCCATGGCCATCTTTTCTCTAGCATTCGATCAGTCCGAGGTGAAGATCATGAGTTTCAAAATCGCTATCATCGGTGCGGGCAGCGTCGGTTTCACCAAAAAGCTGTTTACCGACATATTGTGCGTTCCCGAGTTTCGCGACATCGAATTCGCGCTGACCGATATCAGCGAACATAACCTCGAGATGATCAAGGCGATCCTCGACCGTGTCGTGGAGGCGAACGGGCTGCCGACCAGGGTGACGGCGACGACCGATCGGCGCAAGGCGCTGGAAGGCGCGCGTTATGTCATCAGCTGCGTCAGGGTCGGCGGGCTCGAAGCCTATGCCGACGATATCAGAATCCCGCTGAAATACGGCATCGACCAGTGTGTCGGCGATACGATCTGCGCCGGCGGCATCCTTTACGGCCAGCGCAACATCCCGGTCATTCTCGACTTCTGCAAGGATATAAGAGAGGTCGCCGAGCCGGGCGCGAAGTTCCTCAACTACGCCAACCCGATGGCGATGAACACCTGGGCGGCGATCGAATACGGCAAGGTCGACACCGTCGGTCTCTGCCATGGCGTCCAGCACGGCGCCGAACAGATCGCCGAGGTGCTCGGCGCCAAGTCGGTGCGCGAGCTTGATTACATCTGCTCCGGCATCAACCACCAGACCTGGTTCATTGATCTGCGCCTCAACGGCCGCAAGATCGGCAAGGACGAGCTGGTCGCCGCCTTCGAGGCGCATCCCGTCTATTCGCAGCAGGAGAAATTGCGCATCGACGTGCTGAAGCGCTTCGGCGTCTATTCCACCGAAAGTAACGGCCACCTTTCCGAATATCTGCCCTGGTACCGCAAGCGGCCGGAGGAAATCACCCGCTGGATCGACATGTCCGACTGGATCCACGGCGAGACCGGCGGATACCTCCGGCACTCGACGGAAACGCGCAACTGGTTCGAGACGGAATTCCCGCAATTCCTCGAATCGGCGTCGAAGCCGATCGATCCCGCCAAACGCTCGAACGAACATGCCAGCCACATTCTGGAGGGGCTGGAAACGAACCGGGTCTATCGCGGCCATTTCAACGTCAAGAACAACGGTGTGATCACCAATCTGCCGTCCGATGCGATCATTGAATCGCCAGGCTTCGTCGATCGCTTCGGCATCAACATGGTTTCGGGCGTCACCCTGCCGGAAGCCTGTGCGGCCACCTGCATCGCTTCGATCAACGTTCAGCGCATGTCGGTGCATGCGGCGATTTCGGGCGATATCGACCTCTTGAAGCTTGCCGTGCTGCACGATCCGCTTGTTGGCGCCGTCTCCACACCCGAGGAGGTCTGGCAGATGGTCGATGAAATGGTCGTTGCTCAGGCTCGCTGGCTGCCGCAATATGCCGATGCCGTGCCGGCCGCCAAGGAGAGGCTGTCGAAATCGAAGGTGCAGACCCGCGACTGGGCGGGGGCCGCACGCCGCAACGTCCGCTCGATCGAGGAGCTGCGCGCGGAAAAGGCGGCGCTGAAACACGCCGTCTGACTTTTTCGTGGAAGATGGGTTGTCATGGATTTCCGGGAGGGAAATCCGTGACACAAGGCCTGCTTCCACGCTGTTCGAGGAGAATGGAGCCGGCTGCCCCCGCGCTCCGAAACAGAGGGAGAAACGATGATGAATTTCCGCAAAGCAGGCATTCTGGCCGGACTGACGCTTGGCGTTTCGGTCTTGGCGCTGCATGCCCATGCGTCCGAACCGACCGCCCCGCCGGTGCCGCCGGACTTTCCGGCCGAAGGCAAGATCAACTATGTCGCGCGCGACTCCATCCTGGAGTTCAAGGCGCTGCCCGAATATCACGAGCCCGATTGGGTAACGAAGAATTTCGTCTCCGGCGGCAAGCTGCCGCCGGTCAAGGACCGTCTGCCGAAGGAGCCGCTGGTCTTCAAGACGGGCAATATGCCCGACGGCATTGGCGTTTACGGCGATACGATGCGCCACGTCATCGGCGGCCGGCCGGAAGGCTGGAACTACGGGGCCGGCCAGACCCAGGGCTGGGGCGGCATCGATATCGGCCTTTCTGAATGCCTGACGCGCACCGCGCCGCTCTTCCAGGTGAAGGCCCAGGATACCGAGCCGCTGCCGAACCTTGCCAAGAGCTGGGACTGGTCGGAGGACGGCCATAAGCTGACCATGCACCTGATCGAGGGCGCCAAGTGGTCCGACGGCGCGCCGTTCAATGCCGACGACATCATGTTCTACTGGGACGACGAAGTAGTCGATCCGAACGTCTCGCCGCTTGGCGGCGGCGCCTCGCCTGAGGCCTTCGGTGTCGGCACGACCCTGAAGAAGATCGACGACTACACCGTCGAATGGACCTTCAAGGAAGCCTTCCCCAAGCAATACCTTTACACGATGTCCTACCCGAACTTCTGCCCGGGTCCGTCGCATATCCTTAAACCTCAGCATCCGAAATATTCGAAGAACACCTACGACCAGTTCAAGAACGCCTTCCCGCCTGAGTTCATGAACATGCCTGTGATGGGCGCCTGGGTGCCGGTGGAATATCGCCCCGACGACATCATCGTGCTCCGCCGCAACCCCTATTACTGGAAGGTCGACGAGAAGGGCAACCAGCTACCCTACCTCAACGAGCTGCACTACAAGCTCTCGACCTGGGCTGATCGCGATGTTCAGGCCGTGGCCGGATCTGCCGATATCTCCAACCTCGAGCAGCCGGAAAACTTCGTCGCTTCGCTGAAGCGCGCCGCAGAAAAGACCGCGCCCGCCCGGCTTGCCTTCGGGCCGCGCCTGATCGGCTATAACCTGCGCATGAACTTCTCCGCCAATGGCTGGGGCAATCCGGACGAGCGCGGCCAGGCGATCCGCGAATTGAACCGCAACGAGGACTTCCGTAAGGCGGTCACCATGGCGCTCGACCGCAAGGCGATCGGCGACTCGCTGGTCAAGGGACCGTTCACGGCCATTTATCCGGGTGGGCTTTCCTCCGGCACCAGCTTCTACGACCGCAACTCCACGGTCTACTATCCCTTTGATCTCAAGGGCGCCAAGGCTGAACTCGCCAAAGCGGGCCTGAAGGATACCGACGGCGACGGCATTGTGAACTTCCCGGCCGGCACGGCCGGCGGCAAGGATGTCGAAATCGTCATGCTCGTCAACAACGACTACACAACCGACAAGAGCCTTGCCGAAGGTGTGGTCGGCCAGATGGAGAAGCTCGGGCTGAAGGTCATCCTCAACGGCCTCGACGGTGCCAAGCGTGACGAAGCCCATTATGGCGGCCGCTTCGATTGGCTGATCCAGCGCAACACGACCGAATTGTCGTCGGTGGTGCAGAATACCGAGCAGCTTGCCCCGGTCGGCCCGCGCACCAGCTGGCACCATCGCGCCGGCAAGGAGGATCAGCTCGATCTGATGCCCTTCGAAAAGGAAATGGTCGATGTCGTCAACAAGTTCACGACCAGCCAGAACAATGACGAGCGCGTCGACCTGATGAAGCAGTATCAGAAGATCTCGACCGAGCACGTCAACACCGTCGGTCTGACGGAATATCCGGGCGCGCTGATCATCAACAAGCGCTTCTCGAACGTCCCGCAGGGCACGCCGATCTTCATGTTCAACTGGGCTGAAGACTCGATCATCCGCGAACGCCTGTGGGTGGCCGCCGACAAGCAGGGCAAATACGAGCTGTTCCCCGAGCAGCTGCCCGGCAAACCCGGCGACAAGGGTCCGATCAACTGATGCATGAAACAAATACGCGTCGCATCTGATGCGACGCGCTGGAGTTACCTCCCAGCTGAAAATGAGATTCAGGCCGCGCGTGGCGCGCGGCCTGATATGACCAACAAAGCCGGCCGCGCCGACAAGGAGCGACTGGCGGCAAGGTAAGCGAACCGTCCGATGTTACGATTCCTGCTCGTGCGCATAGCCTCCGCGGTCCCTGTTCTTTTCATTCTGAGCGTGGTGACTTTCGCGATCATCCAGGCCCCGCCCGGCGATTATGCCGATTATATAAGATCTCAGCTGATCAATCAGGGCGGCGCATCTTACGCCCAGGCCGAAGCCCAGGCGCAGGCCTACCGTGTCGAACACGGCCTCGATAAGCCGCTGGTCATCCAATACGTCAACTGGATCGGCGGTATCGTCACACGCGGCGATTTCGGCTACAGCATGTTCTACAACAAGCCGGTCGCCGATGTCGTCGGCGAGCGTCTGCCGCGGACCTTGCTGCTGGCGCTCGTCTGCCACATCTTCGCATCCGTGCTCGGCATCGGCTTCGGCATCTGGGCAGCGACGCGGCAATATAGCTGGATCGACAGCACGCTTTCGGCGATTTCTTTCCTCGGCATGACGGTGCCGCGCTTCCTGATGGCGCTGATCATCGTCTATCTCCTGGTCTTCCAGTTCAACGTGTCCGAAATCGGCAGCTTCTTCTCGCCGCAATATGGCGGGGCGCCCTGGTCCTGGGCGAAATTCGTCGACCTTGTCCACCATGTCTGGCCGGTCGTTGCGATCGCCACCTTCGGCGGGCTCGCCTACAATATGCGCGTCATGCGCGGCAATCTGCTCGACACGCTGAATGCGCAATATGTCGAGACGGCCAAGGCCAAGGGGCTTACCGGCGGGGCGGTGGTGATGCGCCATGCGGTGCCGAACGCCCTGCATCCGCTCGTCATGTACCAGGGTGTCGTTCTGCCCTACATGCTGACCGGCGAGATCGAAACGGCGATCATCTTCGCGCTGCCGACCGTCGGTCCGGCGATCGTTGGCTCTATGGCGGTCGGCGACGTCTATGTCACGGCGACCTTCATGATGGTTCTGTCGGCAACGCTGATCGTCGGCAATATCATCGCCGACATGCTGCTCGCTCTGCTTGATCCGCGCGTGCGCCAGTTCGGAGGAGCCTGAGATGCTTGCTTTCGATTCATCCGAGACCCCACCGACAACCGAACCCGCGATCAAGAAGCCCTCGCATGGCAGCGAAAGTTACCTGGCGCTCGTCTGGCGCCGGCTGCGGCGCTCCTGGACCGGCATGGCCGGGCTGGTGCTCGTCGGGCTTTTGATCATCATGGCGGTCTTTGCCGATTTTTTCGCGCCAATGGATCCCAAGGCAACCGATGTCGGCTTTGCGCCGCCGCAGGTGATGAGCTTTCACGATAAGGACGGAAATTTCGTCTTCCAGCCGCGCGTCTATGCGCTGTCGGATTCCGAGGAGCTCGACCCGGTCACCTTCCAGCCGATCGTCGGCGTCGACTACGACAATCCGCGGCTGCTCGGTTTCTTCGTCAAGGGCGCGGAGTACGAGCTGTTTGGCCTCATTCCGGCCGACCGGCACTTCTTCGGCTCGACCGATGGCCAGCCGGTGCATTTCCTCGGCACTGACAAGTTCGGCCGGGATGTCCTGTCGCGTGCCATCATCGGCTCGCGGATCTCGCTGATGATCGCGCTTACCGTGGTCTTCATCGTCACGCTCATCGGCACGACCGTCGGAATGGTGTCTGGCTATTTCGGCGGCACCTTCGATGTCTGGCTGCAGCGCTTCGTCGAACTGGTCCTCGCCTTCCCGCAACTGCCGCTCTATCTGGCGCTGACCTCGCTGATCCCGGTGACGGCGCCGACCAATGTATTCCTCGCCTTCGTTATCGTCGTGATGTCGGCGCTCGGCTGGGCGCAGATGTCGCGCGAGGTGCGCGGCAAGACCCTGGCGCTTGCCCGGATCGACTATGTGCGGGCGGCAATGGCGGTCGGCGCCACCGACCGCCGCATCATCATCCAGCATATTCTGCCCAACGTATTGAGCCACGTCATCGTCGCGGTGACGCTCGCCATACCGAGCGTCGTGCTGTTGGAATCCTTCCTCGGTTTCCTCGGGTTTGCCGTTAAGCCGCCGCTGATTTCCTGGGGGCTGATGCTGCAGGATACGGCGACCTACTCGGTCATCGGTTCCTATCCCTGGATTCTCTCCCCCGTCGGCTTCGTGCTCGTCACCGTCTTCGCCTTCAATGCGCTCGGTGACGGACTGCGCGACGCGGTCGATCCCTATTGAGGTGATTGATATGGCTCTTGCACTGGTCAATTCCTTCGCCCCGCCCGTCCGCCATGACCATGACGGCCGCTCGGAAACGCCGATCATCGATGCGCGTAACGTGGCGGTGAATTTCAAGGTCGAGGGCGGCATGGTCGAAGCCGTCAAGGACGTCTCCTTCCAGCTTTATCGCGGCGAGACGATCGCCATCGTCGGCGAATCCGGCTCCGGCAAATCCGTGACGGCGCGCACGGTGATGGGGCTGCTGTCGAAACGCGCCGTCGTCTCCGACAATTCGACGGTCTCCTATGACGGCAGCAACATCCTGAAGTTTTCCGAGCGGGCGCGCCGTAAGCTGCGTGGCGACCGCATCTCGATGATCTTCCAGGAACCGATGAGCTCGCTGAACCCGATCTATACGATCGGCAGCCAGATCGTGGAGGCAATCCGCGTGCACCGCCGGGTGAGCCGGAAAGACGCAGAGAAACGCGCGCTCGAATTGCTCGAACATGTGCAGATCCCCGATCCGGCAGCGCGCCTCAAACAATATCCGCACCAGCTTTCCGGCGGCCAGCGTCAGCGTGTGATGATCGCCATGGCCCTTGCCAACGATCCCGATGTTTTGATCGCCGACGAGCCGACGACGGCGCTTGACGTCACCGTGCAGGCGCAGATCCTCAACCTGATCCGCAACCTGCAGAAAGAGCTGGGGATGGCGGTCATCCTCATCACTCACGATCTGACGGTGGTTCGGCAGTTCTCCGACTACGTCTACGTCATGCAGCATGGCGAGGTACGCGAGCACAATGTGACCGAGGCGCTGTTCGCCAAACCGCAGCACCCCTATACCAAGCATCTGCTCGCCTCCGAGCCGCGTGGGCAGGCCAATCCGCTGCCGGAGGGCTCCGACATCATCCTCGATGCCAAGGGCGTGCGGGTCGGCTTCATGCTGCGCCACGGCACCTTCCTGAAACCGGAGATGCGCGAGCTCGTCGCGGTCGACAGCCTGAGCCTGACGCTCCGCCGTCACGAAACCCTCGGCCTAGTTGGCGAATCCGGCTCCGGCAAGACAACCTTTGGCCAGGCGATCCTGCGGCTGAACACGCCGCAGGCCGGCGAGATCCATTTCGATCGCCAGCCGATCCACGGCCTTTCCAGGGCCGAGATGCGGCCCTTCCGCGCCCGCATGCAGGTGGTGTTCCAGGACCCGTTCTCCTCGCTCAACCCGCGCATGACGATCGGCCAGATCATCGAGGAAGGCCTTGTCGTCAACCGGCTCGGCGCCACGAGGGCCGAACGGCAGGACCGGGTGCGCGAGGCACTTATTGCCGCCGGCATGCCCGGCAATATCCTGTCGCGTTTTCCGCATGAATTTTCCGGCGGTCAGCGCCAGCGCATCGCGATTGCCCGCGCCATCGCGCTGGAGCCGGAATTCATCCTGCTCGACGAGCCGACTTCCGCACTCGACCTGTCCGTCCAGGCGCAGATCATCGAACTCCTGCGCAAGCTGCAGGACGAGCGCGGCCTGAGCTATCTCTTCATCTCCCACGACCTCAAGGTCGTCCGGGCCCTCTGCCACCGCGTCATCGTCATGCAGCACGGCAAGATCATGGAAGAGGGGCCCGTCAACGAAGTTCTCACCAATCCCAAGACCGCTTACACCGAACGGCTCGTCAAGGCCGCTTTCGAGGTAGCATGATTATCGAATGCCGGAGGCTATAATGGCAGGAAATCCCAAAATCACCTTCATCGGAGCAGGCTCCACCGTCTTCATGAAGAACATCATCGGCGACGTGCTTCAGCGTCCGGCGCTCTCGGGCGCGACAATTGCGCTGATGGATCTCAATCCGCAGCGGCTGGAAGAAAGCTCGATCGTCGTCAACAAGCTGATCTCGACGCTTGGCGTCAAGGCCAAGGCCGAGACCTATTCCGATCAGCGAAAGGCGCTTTCAGGCGCCGATTTCGTCGTCGTCGCCTTCCAGATCGGCGGCTACGAGCCCTGCACCGTTACCGATTTCGAGGTGCCGAAGAAATATGGGCTGCGCCAGACGATTGCCGATACGCTCGGCGTTGGCGGCATTATGCGCGGGCTTCGCACCGTGCCGCATCTGTGGAAGGTCTGCGAAGACATGCTCGCGGTCTGCCCCGAGGCGATCATGCTGCAATATGTCAACCCGATGGCGATCAACACCTGGGCGATCTCGGAGAAATATCCGACCATCCGCCAGGTCGGCCTTTGCCATTCGGTGCAGGGCACGGCGATGGAGCTGGCGCACGACCTCGACATTCCCTACGAGGAAATCCGCTATCGCGCCGCCGGCATCAACCACATGGCCTTTTATCTCAAGTTCGAGCATCGCCAGGCCGACGGCTCTTACCGCAACCTCTATCCCGATCTCTTGCGCGCCTATCGCGAGGGCAGGGCGCCGAAGCCCGGCTGGAATCCGCGCTGCCCGAACAAGGTGCGTTACGAGATGCTGACGCGGCTCGGCTATTTCGTCACCGAAAGCTCGGAGCACTTCGCCGAATACACGCCCTATTTCATCAAGGAGGGCCGCGAGGACCTGATCGAGAAATTCGGCATTCCGCTCGATGAATATCCGAAGCGCTGCATCGAGCAGATCGAGCGCTGGAAGGGCCAGGCGGAAGCCTATCGCACGGCCGACAAGATCGAGGTGACGCCCTCGAAGGAATATGCCTCCTCGATCATCAACTCGGTCTGGACCGGCGAACCCTCGGTGATCTACGGCAACGTCCGCAACAATGGCTGCATCACCTCGCTGCCGGAAAATTGCGCCGCCGAAGTGCCCTGCCTCGTCGACGCCTCCGGCATCCAGCCGACCTTCATCGGCGACCTGCCGCCGCAGCTGACGGCGCTGATGCGAACCAATATCAACGTTCAGGAACTGACGGTGCAGGCGCTGATGACGGAAAATCGCGAGCATATCTACCACGCCGCGATGATGGATCCGCACACTGCGGCCGAGCTCGACCTCGACCAGATCTGGTCGCTGGTCGACGACCTGCTCGCCGCTCACGGCGACTGGCTGCCCGAATGGGCGCGCACGAACCGTAAAGTCCAGGCCGCCTGATCCCCTCTCCCGGGTGAGGCGTCGAGAAGCCCCGCGGTGGCAACAACCGCGGGGCTTTTGCGTTAAAAATCCTC